>HF989913.1:70160-150726 GCA_000432255.1 Acholeplasma sp. CAG:878
AGTTCAAACAATAATAGAAGAAGCAAAAAAAGATTTCTTAATTGTAACAAGAGAAAAATATTTACAAAGTTCAAATCCAAATGATTTGTTTATATTAACTGATGTTAACAAAGAATATTTAATAGCTTTAAAAGAAGACATCAAAGGCAATGTAGTTATTATTGACCACCATAATCCTGATGATAAAACAGTAAAATCGGATTATAGTTTAATTGATAGTACATATTCAAGTGCATCTGAAATATTAGTTCAACTTATGTGTCAATTTAAAATTAAACCAACACCAGAAGTAGCAAATTATTTATTGGCAGGAATTTATTTGGATACAAATAAACTTACTAAAAATGTAAATCCAGAAACAATGAAAATTGTTGCCAAATTATTAGAATATGGTGCAAATATGAATTATGTAACAGATTTATTTACCGAAGATTTTATAAGTGATAGAAGAGTACAAGATTTAGTAAGTAAAGCTAAAATAACAACTTATAGTATAGCAATCGCCTTAGCAGATAGTGATTGTGAATATACAAAAGAAGAATTAGCAAAAGTAGCAGATTACTTATTGAAATATCGTGTTGATGCCGCTTTCTCAATTGGCAATATTGGTGAAAATGTTATTGCTATAAGTGCAAGATCAAAAGAGAAGGTAAATGTTTCTTATATTATGAAACAATTAAATGGTGGTGGACATCCATATTCAGCAGCTACCCGATTAACGGACTGCAGTATAGAAGAAGCAGGTAAAAGGTTACAAAAAATTATAGAACCAATATATTATATAGAAAAAGCATAAAAACAAGATGGTAAAAAGTCATAACTTAATGGTTATGACTTTTTAAAAATTCTAAAAAATGTAGAAAAAAATAGAAAAAGTATTAAAAAAGCCTTGATTTTCATAAGATTATTGTGTATAATTTTGTATGTGTGACGTTGCATAGATGTGCAAGGTTGTCGATACGCCAGGTTAAGTTGAAAAACAAAACAAGGTTAAATCGGGTTATTTGCACGGAGCAAGTCTATACAAGATATAGGCGAAGGGAGGATATTAATGTCAAAAGAAAAAATTCGTATCAGATTAAAAGCATTTGAACACAAGAGTTTAGATACAGCATGTGCAAAAATAATTGCTACGGTAAAAAGAACTGGCGGAGAAGTAACTGGTCCTGTTCCACTACCAACTGAAATCGAAAAAATTACTATCTTAAGAGCTGTTCACAAATATAAAGACAGTCGTGAACAATTTGAAAGAAGAACACACAAAAGACTAATAGATATCAAAAATCCAACAAAGGAAACAATCGAGGCTTTAACACACCTAGATATTCCAAGTGGTGTTGATATCCAAATTAAATTATAGGAGGAGAAAATATGAAAGGAATCTTAGGTCGTAAATTAGGAATGACGCAAGTATTCACAACTGAAGGAAAACTTATTCCAGTAACAGTTATTTCTGTTGAACCAAATGTGGTAACACAAATTAAGACAAAAGAAAATGATGGTTACGAAGCAATCCAATTAGGTTTTGATACAAAGCGTGAAAAGTTAGCGACAAAAGCTTTAATTGGACATACCAATAAAGCAAACACTACACCTAAGCGCTTCTTTAAAGAAATAAAAGGTGTAGATATCAATGACTATACTGTCGGTCAAGAAATCAAAGCTGATATTTTTGAAGCGGGTGAAGTTGTTGATGTTACGGGAACAACAAAAGGTAAAGGTTTCCAAGGTGTTATTAAAAGACATGGTCAATCAAGAGGACCTATGGGACATGGTTCACACTATCACAGAAAACCAGGTAGTATGGGAACAATGCGTCCAATGCGTGTATTCAAAGGTAAAAAATTACCAGGACACATGGGTACACTAACAGTTACAATTCAAAATTTAGAAGTTGTAGCAGTTGACTTAGAAAATAATTGCATCTTAGTAAAAGGAAATGTTCCAGGTGCTAAAAAAAGTTTAGTTATCATTAAATCAGCTGTAAAAGCAAATGGTAAAGTAAGAGAAGCACAAGAATTAATTTCTTACGAAGAAGTAATCGCTACTGAAGAAGCAGTAAATGCAGAAGTAGAAACTAATACTGTCGCAGAAGAAAGTGAGGCAGAATAATGAAAAAAATTGAAGTTTTAAATATCAATGGTGAAGCAGCAAGTAAAATCGAATTAAACGAAAACATTTGGGGAATTACTCCTAATGATGCAGTTTTATATGATGCACTTCGCTTAGCAAGAAATAACCAACGTCAAGGAACAGCTGATACTAAAACAAGAAGTGAAGTATCAGGTGGAGGCAAAAAACCATGGCGTCAAAAAGGTACAGGTAGAGCAAGACAAGGTTCAACTAGAGCTCCACACTGGCCAGGTGGTGGAATTGTATTCGGACCACATCCAAGAAGTTATGCAATTAAAATGAATCGTAAAGAAAGAAGATTAGCTTTAAAATCAGCTTTAGCTTATAAAGCATTAGAAAGCAATTTAATCGTTGTTGATTCATTCAATATTGAAACAAGCAAAACAAAAGATGCTAAAGCAACTTTAGCAAATTTCAAAACAGGTAAAAAAGTATTAATCGTTGTTGATGAATTAAATGATAATCTAATCTTATCTACTCGTAACTTAAATAATGTTTTATTATTAACAGTTAACGAAATTAATACATACGATGTTGTATTAGCAGACACAATGATTATTACAGAAAATGCCTTAAAACAATTAGAGGAGGTGCTTGCATAATGGAAAACTATAGAGACATTATTAAAGGACCTATTATGACAGAAAAAAGTTCAAATTTAGCGCAAGATAACATAATTACATTAAGTGTTGATGTTAAAGCTAATAAAACACAAATTAAACAAGCAGTTGAAAAAGTATTTAATGTAAAAGTTGAAAGTGTAAACACTATCAATGTTAGACCAAAGAAAAAAAGAGTTGGAAAATACACAGGATATACTAATAAAGTTAAAAAAGCAATTGTTAAATTAAAAGAAGGAAGTTCAATCGAACTTAAGTAATCTAAAAGGAGGAAATTATGGCAATTAAGACATATAAGTCAATGACTAATGGTACTCGTGGAATGTCTACAATCGTAAATGATGAAATAACAAAGACAGTTCCTGAAAAATCATTGACTGTAACCCTTAAGAAAAAAGGCGGACGTAATAATCAAGGTAAAATTACGTTAAGACATCGCGGTGGTGGAGCAAAAAGAAAATATCGTATTATCGATTTCAAAAGAAATAAAGATAATGTAGTTGGAACTGTTGCTTCAATCGAATATGATCCAAACCGTACTGCTAACATTGCTTTGATTAATTATGCCGATGGGGAAAAAAGATATATCATTGCTCCAAAAGGATTGAAAGTTGGACAAAAAATTGAAAGTGGCGAAAATGCTGATATCAAAATTGGTAACAACCTACCACTTAATAAAATTCCACAAGGAACAATGGTTCACAATGTAGAACTTCAAGCTGGAAAAGGTGGTCAAATGGCTCGTTCAGCTGGTAGTTCAGTTCAAATATTAGGATTTGAAGGAAAATATGCTTTACTTCGTTTAACTAGTGGTGAAGTTAGAAAAGTATTATCTACCAATAGAGCAACAATCGGTGAAGTTGGTAATGAAGATCACGAATTAGTTAAGTTAGGAAAAGCCGGAAGAAAAAGACACTTAGGTATTAAACCTACAGTTCGTGGTTCTGTTATGAACCCTAATGACCATCCTCACGGTGGTGGTGAAGGACGTGCGCCAATCGGTCGTAAAGGTCCAGTTACGCCTTGGGGTAAACCAGCTCTTGGTTATAAAACGCGTAACAAAAAGAAAGCTAGCGACAAACTAATCGTACGTCGTCGCAAGAAATAGTGAAAGGATGATTTTAAATGGCTAGAAGTTTAAAAAAAGGCCCTTTCGTTGATAAATCATTAATGGATAAAGTTAAAGCAGTTAATGAAAGTGGCAAAAAAGAAGTTATTAAAACATGGTCTCGCCGTTCAACGATCTTCCCTCAATTTATCGGTCTTACATTTGCTGTTCATAATGGTAAAGAATTTATTCCAGTATATGTAACAGAAGATATGGTAGGACATAAATTAGGTGAATTCGCCCAAACAAGAAAATTTGGCGGACACGGTGCTGACAAAGGTAAAAAGTAAACCTTTAAGGAAGGAGAGTATTAAATGGAAGCAAGAGCAATCGCAAAAAATGTTAAAATCGCCCCTCGTAAAGCTCGTTTAGTCATAGATTTAGTACGCGGAAAAGATGTTATAGAAGCAGATATCATCTTAAGCAATCTAAACAAAGAAGCTGCAAGATTAATTCGTAAAGTATTAACTTCAGCTGTTGCTAATGCTGAAAATAATTTAGGTTTAGACAAAGAAAATTTATTTGTTAGTGAAGCCTATATTAACGAAGGTATTACATTAAAAAGAATGAAATTTGGTTCTCGTGGTCACGTAGATCCAATCAAAAAAAGAACTAGTCACATTACAATTGTTGTAAGTGATAAAAAATAAGCAAAGGAGGAAAAGTTATATGGGTCAAAAAGTTAGTCCAATAGGACTTAGAATTGGCATCAATAAAACTTGGGAAGCAAATTGGTATGCAAGTAATAAAGATTTCGCTAAATATTTAAATAACGATATTAAAATCCGTAAATATTTAGAAAAAAAACTAAAAGATGCATCTGTTGCTAGCGTTTTAATTGAACGTACAGCCAAAAAGACCGATGTAATCATCAATACAGCTAAACCAGGTGTAGTTATTGGCCATGGTGGCGAAGAAATTGAAAAATTAAAAAAAGAATTATCAAAATTAGTTGATGAAAATGTTCAAATTTCTATTATGGAAATTAAAAACCCAGATATGGTAGCAGCACTAGTTGCTGAAAATATCGCTCATCAAATTGAAAATCGTGTTTCATTTAGAGTTGCTCAAAAGAAAGCAATTAGAAATACAATGAAAGCTGGAGCAAAAGGAATTAAAACAGAAGTATCAGGTCGTCTAGGTGGAGCTGATATGGCAAGAAGTGAACACTATGTAGAGGGAACAATTCCGCTTCATACACTAAGAGCCGATGTTGATTATGCTCACAAAGAAGCTAATACAACTTACGGAAAAATCGGAGTTAAAGTATGGATTTACAAAGGTGAAATTCTTGGAAATAAAAAAGAAGATAAGGGAGGTATGAAAGATGGCCGTAATACCAAAAAGAACTAAATACCGCCGTACTCATCGCTTACCTTATGAAGGAAATTCAAGAGGTAATACTGAATTACATTTCGGTGAATTCGGTTTACAAGCCCAAGAAGGTGCTTGGATTACACAACAACAAATTGAAGCAGCCCGTGTTGCTATGACGCGTTATATGAAACGTGGCGGAAAAATATGGATTAATATCTTCCCTCACCAATCATTAACTAAAATTCCACTAGAAACTCGTATGGGTAAAGGTAAAGGTCAACCAGAAGTATGGGTAGCTGTTGTTAAGAAAAATAAGATTATGTTTGAAGTAGCAGGAGTTAGTGAAGAAGTTGCAAGAGAAGCATTAAGACTTGCAATGCACAAACTTCCAATCAAATGTAAATTTGTAAAACGAGGTGATAATGGTGAAAACTAAAGAATTAAGAGAAATGAGTAATGAACAATTAAATGCAAAAATTTCTGAATGCAAAGAAGAATTATTCAATTTAAGATTTAGTCAAGCTACTGGTAACCTAGAAAAACCATCACGATTAAGAGAACTAAGAAAGCAAGTCGCACAAATGAAGACTATTCTTCGTGAACGCGAACTTGGCGAGTAGGAGGAAATTATGGAAAATAAAAAACGTGAATTAGTTGGAAAAGTAGTTAGTGCTGCTAATGATAAAACAATTACTGTTTTAGTTGAAACTTATAAAAAAGATAGTAAATATGGTAAACGTGTTAAATATTCTAAAAAATATGCTTGCCATGATGAAAAAAATGTTGCTGTTGTTGGTGACAAAGTTAGAATTGCTGAAACTAGACCATTATCTAAAACAAAACGTTATCGTTTAGTTGAAGTAGTTGAAAAAGCAATTATTCTTTAAAAGGAGGATTAAATTATGATTCAACAAGAAAGCCGATTAAAAGTTGCTGACAACTCAGGAGCAAAAGAATTATTAGTAATTAGAGTTCTTGGTGGAAGCAAAGTAAAGACCGGTAATATTGGTGATATAGTCATCGGAACTGTAAAAAAAGCTACTCCTAACAGTACTGTTGCTAAAGGAAAAGTAGTAAAAGCTGTTGTTGTTAGAAGTAAATTCGGTCAAAAACGTGAAGACGGTTCTTATATCAAATTTGATGATAATGCTTGCGTTATTATTAAAGATGATAAGAGTCCAATTGGAACTCGTGTTTTCGGACCAGTTGCACGTGAGCTACGTGATAAAGATTTCATGAAAATTGTTTCACTAGCAAAAGAAGTGTTATAGGAGGAAATTATGAAACTTAAAGTTGGAGACAAAGTAACCGTTATTGCTGGTAAAGATAAAGGTAAAAGTGGAAAAATAATCAAAACTTTAAGAAACGAAGATAAAGTTATCGTTGAAGGTGTTAATATAATCAAAAAACACGTTAAACCTAACGGGGAAGCATCTGGCTCAATTATCGAAACAGAAGCTCCAATTCATGTTTCTAATGTTATGATAGAAGATTCAAAAACTAAAAAACCAACTCGTATCGGTTATACTACAAATAAAGCAGGTAAAAAGGTTAGATTTGCTAAAAAATCTAATGAAAACCTTGATTAAGGAAGGAGGGTATTATGAACCGCCTAAAAGAAAAATATACAAAGGAAATCATACCTAGTTTACAAAGCAAATATCAATATAAAAGTGTTATGGAAGTTCCTAAACTAGAAAAAATCGTTGTTAATATCGGAGTTGGTGATGCCGCACACAATTCTAAATTATTAGAAGCATCACTAAGTGAACTAGAATTAATTACAGGACAAAAACCAATTGCAACTAAAGCTAAAAAAGCTATTGCTGGTTTTAAATTAAGAGAAGGTCAACCTATCGGATGTAAAGTTACATTAAGAGGAGAAAATATGTATAACTTCTTAGATAAACTAATCAGTATTACATTACCTCGTGTTCGTGACTTTAGAGGATTATCTAATAAATCATTTGATGGAAGAGGTAACTATACTTTAGGTTTAACTGAACAATTAATTTTCTCAGAAATCGTATATGACAATGTTGTAAAAGTTCGAGGAATGGATATTGTATTTGTAACTACTGCAAAGACAAATGACGAAGCATTAGACCTATTAAAAGGCTTCGGAATGCCGTTTAAGAAATAGGAGGAAATTATGGCTAAGAAAAGTATGATTATAAAGGCTAGTCGTAAACCAAAATATCAAGTACGTCAATATACAAGATGCGAAAAATGTGGTCGTCCACATGCTGTATTACGTAAATATGGAATTTGCCGTATTTGTTTCAGAGAACTAGCTTACAAAGGACAAATACCAGGTGTTAAAAAATCTAGTTGGTAGGAAAAGGAGGATTATATGGTAACAGATCCAATTGCAGATATGCTAACGCGTATTCGTAACGCCAATGCAATGCGATATGTTGAAGTTGAAGTACCTTCATCAAAATTAAAATTAGAAATTGCAAAGATTTTAAAAGAAGAAGGATTCATCAAAGACTATAAAATTAAAAAGAACAATGTTCAAGATATTATCGTTTTAAATCTAAAATATGGTGAAAATAAAGAACGTGTTATTACCGGTTTAAAACGTATTTCTAAACCAGGACTTCGTGTATATGCAAAAGCAAATGAAGTTCCAACTGTACTAAATGGTTTAGGAATTGCTATCATTTCAACATCAAAAGGAATCATGACTGATAAAAAAGCTCGTGAATTATCTCTAGGTGGCGAAGTTTTAGCTTATATTTGGTAGAAAGGAAGAGACTTATGAGTCGTATAGGTAATCGTATTTTAAAAGTACCAGCAGGTGTTACCGTAACAGTAAATGGTAATATTGTAGAAGTTAGTGGACCAAAAGGAACTCTTTCTACAGAAATCAATCCAAATATTACTGTTAAAGTAGAAAACGAAGAAATTACAGTTACAAGAAAAAACGATAACTACGCATCTTTCCATGGAACTGCTAATGCTAATATTAAAAATATGATAATTGGTGTTACAGAAGGATATGAAAAGAAACTAGAAGCTGTAGGTGTTGGATATCGTTTCGCACTTAAAGATGGAATGTTAGTTGTAACTGCAGGTTTCTCTCATCCAGTTAATGTAGAAATTCCAGAAGGTATAACTTTGGAAAGTCCAAGTAATACTGAATTAACTATTAAGGGAATTGACAAACAATTAGTTGGTGAGTATGCAGCAAACATAAGAAAAATTAGAAAACCTGAACCATATAAAGGAAAAGGTATTCGTTATGCAGGTGAAGTTATTATCCGTAAAGTTGGTAAAAAAGCTGCTTAATAAATAATAAAAGGAGACGTTATAATGATTAAAAAAGAATCACGTAATGTAGCTCGTTTAGCAAGACATGACCGCGTAAGAGCAAAAGTTAGTGGAACTAGCGAATGCCCACGCTTAAATGTATTTAGATCAAATAATAATATTTTCGCACAAATCATCGATGATGTTAAAGGCGTAACTTTAGTAAGTGCTTCATCTAATGATAAAGAACTAAACCTTAAAAATGGTTCAAATATTGAAGCTGCTACTAAAGTAGGTCAATTATTAGCTAAACGCGCTAAAAAAGAAAATATTACAAAAGTCACTTTTGATCGAGGTGGCTACCTATACCATGGACGTGTTAAAGCATTAGCCGAAGCCGCACGTGAACATGGATTAGAATTTTAAGGAGGGTATTATGGAGAAAAGAAAACGCGAACCACGCCCAAAATTATATGATGAAGAAATTATCAACATCGGTCGAGTTACAAAAGTAACTAAAGGTGGTCGTCATTTCCGCTTTTCAGCAACAGTTGCTGTTGGAGACCGAAATGGTAAAGTAGGAATTGGAACAGGTAAGGCTAATGAAGTTCCAGATGCAATTAAAAAAGCAGTTGCTGCTGCTACAAAAAACGTTACAACTGTTTCAGTTGTTGACGGTACTATTCCACATGAAGCACTAGGTGTTCGTGGAGCAAGTAAAATCATGTTAAAACCAGCTGGAAAAGGTACTGGAGTTAAAGCTGGAGGAGCTGTTCGTTCAGTTCTAGAATTAGCAGGAGTTAAAGATATCTTATCTAAATCACTAGGTTCAAATACTAAAATTAATATGGCATATGCAACATTAGAAGCATTAAAATCACAAAGAACAATTGAAGAAGTTGCTAAATTACGTGGCAAGAAAGTTGAGGAGATTCGATGAAATTACATACATTAGCTCCAAATGAAGGTGCTACTAAGACCCGTAAAAGAGTTGGACGTGGTACAGGTTCAGGATTAGGAAAAACTAGTGGAAAAGGTCATAAAGGTCAAAATGCTCGTTCAGGTGGAGGAGTAAGACCAGGATTTGAAGGTGGACAATTACCTTTATTCCGTAGACTACCAAAAAGAGGTTTTTCAAATGCTTTATTTAAAACAGAATATGCTGTAATCAATTTAAGTGATTTAAATAAATTTGAAGATGGTGCTGTTGTTACTCCAGAATTATTAAAAGACATGGGTCTTTTGAAAAAACAATTAGATGGCATCAAAGTATTGGGCAACGGAAAATTAGAAAGAAAATTAACTGTTAGAGCTCATAAATTCTCTAGCAAAGCTAAAGAAGAAATAGAAAAATTAGGTGGAAAAACAGAGGTGATTTAAAATGCTTAAAACATTTAAACAAATCTTTAGTCCAAAAAACAAAGATATTCAAAAGCGCATTTTATTCACTCTAGGGTGCTTAATTATATTTATCGTTGGTCAAGCAATAATAGTTCCAGGAATTAATAAAGATGCATTAGGTACAAATACATTAGGTTTCTTTCAATTAATGAACTTAATGGGTGGAGGAAGCTTAGAGAGATTTTCAATTTTCGCTTTAGGTGTTATGCCATACATTACTGCATCAATTATTATTCAAATTCTATCAATGGATATTATTCCATATTTGACAGAATTAACTAAACAAGGTGGAACTGGTAGAGCGCAAATTAATAAAATTACAAGATATACTGGTATTGCTTTAGCATTTATTCAAGGTTACGTATATTCATTTGCTTATCTAGGAAATGGAGGAAGTCTAATTAATCTTGATTATATGCAATTTGCTTTAGTTTTAACTGCTGGTACCTCTCTATTATTATGGATAGGTGACCAAATGACAGCTAAAGGAATTGGTAATGGAATATCAATGATAATCATGGCTGGAATTATTGCTAATTTACCTACAATGTTTACAACTGCATTTAATGAAATGATTAAATCAGGAACAGTAGGTATAATTGAATTTATTCTATATGTATTAGTTTATATAGGAATAGTAATTGGAATAGTTTATGTTGAAGGAGCAGAAAGAAGAATTCAAATTCAATATGCTAATAAATCAAATAATAGTTTTGGTGGTAGACAAAATTACATTCCATTTAAACTTAATTCAGCCGGAGTAATCCCTGTAATCTTTGCTTCTACATTAGTTTCAATTCCATCATTCATAGCAGCAATTATTAAAAAAGACGCATTTACAAACTTTATTAATAAATGGATTGTTATGAACACACCAACTGGATTTGTTTTATATATCGTTTTGATTTTCTTATTTGCATATTTTTATACATTCATGCAAATAAAACCAAAAGATACAAGTGATAATTTAAACAAAAATGGTGGGTATATACCAGGAATTAGACCGGGTGAAGACACTGAAAAATATATAAGTAAAGTATTAAGTAGAATTACAATTGTTGGAGCAACATTCCTTGCAATATTAGCAGGTACTCCTATAATATTTGGAGTAATTACAAATTTATCTAGTAATGTAACGCTTGGAGGTACAGGACTATTAATCGTTGTTGGTGTTGCTTTAGAAACATATAAACAATTAGAAAGTCAACTACAAAGTAGAAGTTATAAAAAAGGAAGAAGATAAAATGAGAAACATCATTTTAATAGCCCCACCAGCAGCTGGTAAGGGAACACAATCAAAAATGATTTGTGAAAAATATCAAATTCCTCATATTTCAACTGGTGACTTACTAAGAGATGAGGCAAAAAAAGAAACAAAATTAGGTAAATTAATTCAAAATAAAATGAATAATGGGGAATTAGTAACTGATGAAATAGTTATTGAACTATTAAAAAATAGAATTAAAAAACCTGATTGTTCTAATGGTTATGTTCTAGATGGATTTCCAAGAAACATTTCTCAAGCAGAAAAATACTTAGAAATACTAGAAGAATTTAATTTACCGCTAGGAGATGTAATTTATCTAGAATTACCAAAAGAAATTGCTAAAAAAAGAATTGTTGGAAGATTATCATGTACTAATTGTGGTGCAGTGTATAATGACCAATTTGAGGAAAGTAAACCAAAAAATTTAGAAGTATGTGATTTATGTAACAACACACTTTCTAAAAGAGAAGATGACAATGAAGAAGTTTTCGATAAAAGATATGATACATATGTTTTAGAAACAAAACCTTTAATTGATTTCTTTGATGAAAAAGGTTTACTATCTAAAATCGATAGTAGTGTAAGCATAGAAAGTGCTTTCAATGAAATAGAAAAGATTATTAATCGAGGTAATTTATGATTAAAACAGAAGAAGAAATTGAACTTATGCGAATAGCAGGTAAAATTGTTGGTGATACACACAATTACTTAAAACAATTTATAAAACCTGGCATAAGAACAAAAGAATTAGATAAATTAGCTTATGATTATATACTAAGTCGTGATGCTACTCCGTCTTTTAAAGGTTATATGGGTTTTCCAGGTACAGTTTGTATATCAATTAATGATGAGGTTGTACATGGAATCCCAAGTAATCGAAAATTAAAAGAGGGCGATATAGTATCAATTGATATAGGGGCGTGTTATAAAGGATATCATGGGGATTCAGCTTGGTCTTACCCAGTTGGTAAAATAAGCAAAGAAAAAGAATATCTTTTAAAACATACTGAAGAATCTTTATTTGAAGGATTAAAAGAAGCTAAATCTGGCAATAGAATAGGAGATATATCTCATGCTATTGAGAATCACGCTAAGAAATATCACTTAGGTGTGGTAAAAGAATTAGTAGGACATGGAATAGGTAATTGTGTTCATCAAAAGCCTGATGTTCCTAATTATGGCAAACGAGGTTGTGGAATGGAACTTAAAAGTGGTATGACAATTGCTGTTGAACCAATGTTAACACTTGGAAGTCCAAAAGTATTTATCTTAGATGATGATTGGACAATTGTAACAGGTGATGAAAGTCCAGCCGCACATTTTGAACACACTATTCTAATTACAGATGATGGCTACGAAATTTTGACAAAGAGGTGATATAATGGCTAAGGATGATATAATAGAAGTTGAAGGAAAAGTATTAGAAATTATTCCTGGAGGCGACTTTATCGTCGAATTAGAAAACAAACATACTGTAGTTGCTCGCGTTTCTGGTAAAATCCGAATGAACATGATTCGCATCTTACCAGGTGATACAGTAGTTTTGGAAATCTCTTCGTATGACCTAAAACGTGGGCGAATCATTTATCGAAAATGAACCTAATTATATAGGAGGGAAATTTTATGAAAATCAAACCATCAGTAAAACCAATGTGTGATAAATGCAAAGTTATTAGACGTAAAGGACGCGTACAAGTTATTTGTTCAAATCCTAAACATAAACAAAGACAAGGTTAATAGGAGGTGTTTTAATGGCACGTATTAAGGGTGTAGATATCCCAGATAATAAGCGTATTGAAATTGCATTAACTTATATTTATGGTATTGGTCGTAGTCTATCTACTAAAATTTTAGCAGATGCTAAAATTGATGCAAATCGTAAAGCTGGAACTTTATCAAATGAAGAATTAGTATTAATTCGTGATGAAGTAAACAAATATCTTACTGAAGGTGATTTACGTCGTGAAGTTAACATGAACATCAAAAACAAGATGGAAATCAATTGTTATCAAGGCGTTCGTCACAAAAGAGGATTACCAGTTAGAGGACAAAGAACTAACCGTAACGCACGTACTCGTAAGGGTAAAGGTAAAGTTGTTGCAAATAAGAAGAAATAAAACTTTAAGGAGGTTAAATTATGGCTTATAAAGCACGTAAACGTAAAGTTAAGAAAAATGTTCCTGAAGGAAAAGCTTTTATTCACTCAACTTTTAATAATACGATTGTTACAATTACTGATAATGAAGGTAATGCAATCAGTTGGGCTTCAGCTGGAACTTTAGGATTTAAAGGAAGCAAAAAATCAACTCCTTTCGCAGCTGGTATGAGTGCAGAAGCTGCCGGAAAAGCTGCTGTTGAAATGGGAATGAAAAAAGTAGAAGTATTCGTAAAAGGACTTGGTTCTGGTCGCGAAACTGCAATTCGTTCACTACAAACTGCAGGATTAGAAATTGCATCTATTCAAGATGTAACACCAATTCCGCACAATGGTTGTCGTCCACCAAAACGTCCACGTGGATAATAATAAAGGAGGTTTATAAATGCTAAACTTTGAAAAACCAATATTCAAGATAACTGAATATGTAGAAAATAATAATTATGGTAAATTTGAACTAGAACCACTAGAAAGAGGTTTTGGAACAACTTTAGGTAATGCATTAAGAAGAGTAATGCTTTCAAGTATGCCAGGTAGCGCTATTGTGGCAGTTAAAATTGAAGGTGTTATGCACGAATTTCAAACAATGGATGGAATAGTTGAAGATGTTACTTCAATAGTTCTAAATTTAAAAAATGTCGTTATTAAAAATCATTCAGAAGGAGAAAAAATAATAAGATTAAACACTTCAAAAGAAGGTGTTGTAACTGCTGGTGATTTTGAATGCGACCCAGATATCGAAATTATAAATCCAGAGCAAGAAATAGCAACAATTGCTGCAGGTGGAAAATTAGAAATGGAAATGATTGTTTCAAACGGTCGTGGATATGTTCCATCAACAGAAAATAAAAAATTTGTTGAAAATAACAAATTAGGCTATATTCCAATTGATGCACTATATTCACCAATTGAAAGAATTAGTTATGAAGTAGAAAATGCTCGTGTTGGTCAAGATGCTAATTATGATAAGTTAATTTTAAGCGTATATACTAATGGCTCAATTAGACCAGAAGAAGCAGTAGCTCTAGGTTCTAAAATATTGATTGAACACTTCAATATTTTAACAAATCTAAGTGAAATAGCTGATATGACAGGTATTATGAGTGCTAAACAAGAAGATAGTAAACTTAAAAAATTAGAAACTTCAATTGATGATTTAGATTTCTCAGTTAGAGCTTATAATTGTTTGAAAAGAGCCAATATTAATACTTTAGGAGATTTAACAGAAAAAACAGAATTAGAAATGATGAAAATTCGTAATTTAGGTAAAAAATCACTTAAAGAAGTTATGGACAAAATAAAAGAAATGGGACTTAGATTCCGCGAAGAAGACTAGGAGGTAATTTTGTGTATAGAAAATTAGGGCGTACCAATAAACACCGTCGTAGTATGCTAGCCAACTTAACTCGTAATCTAATCAAATACGAAAGAATTGAAACTACTGAAACAAGAGCAAAAGAAGTAAGAAAATTCTTAGATAAAATGATTACATACGGAAAAGATGGTTCGTTAGTATCAAGACGTAAAGCCTTAGCATTCTTACAAAACGATAATGAAGCAGTTAAAAAAGTATTCGATGTACTAGCTCCTCGTTACGCTAACCGTAATGGTGGATATACAAGAATATTAAAACTTGATGAACGTCGTGGTGATGATGCTTTAATGGCAATTATAGAATTAGTAGAGGAAGATGCAAAATAGCATCTTTTTTTGTTTAATAATAAAATGTACGAAATGTACAAAATTTAATAAAAAATATGTACAAAATGTACGAAATGTGATATTATTTAAGTGGTGAGATAATGAAAAGAAAAATCGAGGAAGAATTACTTAAATGGAAAAATGATTTTAAAACTCCTTTAATGCTGGTTGGTGCTAGGCAAACTGGAAAAACTTATATAATAGACAAATTTTGTTTAAATAATTTTAAAAACTATATTTATATTAATTTAGAAAAAGAAAGTTCTATTGTTGAAATATTTGATAAAACATTTAATCCAGATGAAATAATTGAAAAAATAGAAATACTTAAAAATATAAATATAAATGTTTCTGATACAGTTATATTTTTCGATGAAATACAAGTAAGTGAAAGAGCTATAACATCATTAAAATATTTTTGCGAAAGCGAAAAACCTTATAAAATAATTTGTGCTGGTTCATTATTAGGAGTAAAAATCAACAGATTTAAATCTTCGTTTCCAGTTGGTAAAGTTTTAATTAAATATTTATATCCATTAGATTTTGAAGAATTTTTAGATGCAATAGGGGAAGAAAAATTAAAAATAGAAATAAAAAAACACTATGAATCCTGTGTTCCACTATTAGATTGTATACATGATAAAGCAATTGATTTATATAAAAAATATTTGATTTTGGGTGGGATGCCATCTATTATAAAAGATTTTATAAATAAAAATATGAAAATAACAGAAGTTAACTTTGACATACAGGAACAAATAATAACTTCTTATTTGGCTGATATGAACAAATATACGGAAAATTCTGAAGGAATTAAAAATAGTAAAATATATAACTCTATTCCCAAAGAATTAGCACGCGAAAACAACACTTTTAAATATAGTTTAATATCAAGTGATGCTAGAAAAGTAAGGTATGAGTCTAGTCTAGATTGGTTATTAGCAAGTAATATGATTATAAAATGTAACCTTACTTTAAAAAATGAGTCTCCATTAAAAGCATTTATTAACGAGGATAAATTTAAATTGTATTTAAGTGATTGTGGCTTATTAAGAGCACTATCAAATATAGATTATAGAGAAATATTATTAGATAAAAATATTATGTATAAAGGTGTATTAACCGAAAATTATGTTGCTTGCGAATTTTTTTCTAAATCAAAGGAATTATATTATTATACTTTTGAAAAATATGAAATAGATTTTTTAGTCAAAATTAATGGTAATCTTATCCCAATCGAAGTTAAATCAGGGAGAAGAACAAATAGTAAAAGTTTAAATGCATACATAAATAAATATAATCCAGAATACAGTATTAGATTATCGATGAAAAATTTTGGCTTTGAAAACAACATAAAGTCTATTCCTTTGTATGCAACATTTTGTATAAATTAAAAAAAACTGGTAAACAGTTTTTTTCTATAGAAAAGTTTTTAACTTTTCCACACTATCTTCTTGCATGGTAACGTATTCGCTGATTATATTTTTAACTTGTTTATCTAATTCCTTATTATTTAAAATTCTTCGTCCTTCAATTATGCCCATATTTGTACCTTGCAATAATAATTCAGCTAATTTAGAACTAGAATGGTCAGTCAAAGTTTTCATGTTTATTCCATACCATGTCATCGCTTTTGTCATTACTCCAGTTTTATGAACCTCACCTTCATTGTACTCTGGATAAATATCTTCAATTTTTTTAAAAATATCTTTATATTTATTTCTTTCAATTTCTAAAGTTTTTTTAAGTTCATTGTCCTCTACTTTTTCTAAAACAAAATCAATAGCGTCCACACCCATACAAGAACCCTTACTTATTTCATCTAATGCATTAATATTTTCCATAAAATCACCATTAATAATATTCCCAATATTTATAAAATTATTATAAAATTTGTTGTTTAATTTTGAATTGTCTTGTATAATATTTAAAAGGGTGATTATATGAAAGCATTGATAACAGGAGCATCTAGCGGTATAGGAAGAGAATTTGCTATAAAATTAAGTGAGATGGGTTATGATTTAATTTTAGTTGCTAGAAGAAAAACAAAATTAGAAAAACTAAAAAAAGAACTAAAAACAAATGTTGAAATAATCAATATGGATATTTCAAGTACATATAATTGTATGTCTTTATATAATCAAGTAAAAAAAGAAAAAATTGATATTTTAATTAATAATGCTGGTGTTGGGATATTTGGAAAATTCGACGAAACTAAATTAGACCCAGAATTAGATATAATCGATTTAAATATTAAAACAGTTCATACACTAACAAAATTATTTTTAAAAGACTTTAAAAAGAGAAATAGTGGATATATTTTAAATGTGGCTTCACTTGCTGCATTCTTACCAGGACCATTAATGGCAACATACTATAGTACCAAAGCATATGTTTTAAACTTAACAGAAGCAATTCATGAAGAATTAAAACAAGAAAACAGTAATGTATATATTGGAGCATTGTGTCCGGGACCGGTTGATACAGAATTTAATGATGTCGCTAAAGTTCATTTCTCGGTTTCCTCTCAAACTCCAAGTGAAGTAGTCGATTATGCTTTAAAGAAAATGTTTAGAAATAAATTAGTAATCATTCCAGGTTTTAAAAATAGATTAGGTTTGTTTTTAACAAAATTATTACCTTTAAAATTAAAGTTAAAAGTATGTTATCGATTACAAGAAAGTAAACGATAACGCTTTTTTGTGTAATAAATAATTTTTTTCTTGTAAAATATAAAAATTTATATTATAATAAAACGCATAGGTGGGGAAATATGGATGTAATTGTAATAGAACATTTAAATTTTAAGTATAATAAAAAACAAATATTTGAAGACTTTAATTTAACTATTAAAGATAAAAGTTTTGCTACTATTTTGGGAGTAAATGGTAGTGGGAAAAGTACACTAGCAAAAATATTGTTAGGATTATTAAAATTTGATGGGTATATTAAAGTTTCTGATTTAATGTTATCAAAAACAAATGTAAGAGAAATAAGAAAAAAAATAGGAATTGTTTTTTCAAATCCAGATAATCAATTTATCGCTGAAAGTGTTAGAGATGATATAGCATTTACATTAGAAAACATGGGTTATTCAGAAAAACAAATAGAAACAAAAGTTAAAAATATTGCTAAAAAATTAGGCATATCAGATATATTAACTTTAAATCCAAGTATGTTAAACAATAGCCAAAAACAAATAGTAGCGCTAGCGTCAGCTTTAGTTCATAATCCTGATATTTTAATACTAGATGAAGCATTAGAAGAAATAGATTCAATCAAAAGAAAGGAAATACTTATTTTATTACAACAACTAAACAAGGAAGGACTAACTATATTAAATATAACTCACGATGTTAATGAAGCAATGTATGGTAGTGAAATTATTATAATTGATAAAGGAAAAGTATTAATCCAAGGAAAAAATGAAGATGTTTACAAAGAAGAAAAAATATTTAAAAAGTTAGGCTTTGAATTACCTTTTATGGTTGAATTATCAAATAGACTTATGTTTTATGATTTAATAAAAAAACCTATATATGACATGGAAAAGATGGTGAATACATTATGGAAATAGCATTTAAGAATGTATCATACACAGTAAAAGAACCATTTCCTAAAATTATTTTAGGCGATATTAATATAGAATTTAAAAGCGGTAAAATAAATGGAATAACAGGTCAAGCTGGAAGTGGTAAAAGTGTATTAGCTCAAATGATAAATGCCTTAATATTACCCACAAAAGGTTCTATATTAATAGGTGATAGTGAAATATATGAAGGTAAGATTTTTAATATAAAAAATATAAGAAGCAAAATTGGCTTGGTATATCAAAAACCAGAAGAACAATTTTTCCTACCAACAGTATTAAAAGAAGTATCATTTGGAATAACTAATTTTAAAGAAAACCAAAGGCAAAAAGAAAATTTAGTAATCGAAATCTTACAAATGGTTGGTTTAAATGAAACATATTTAAAAAGAAATCCCTTTACTTTAAGTAGTGGAGAAAAAAGAAAAGTGGCAATTGCTTCTATATTAATTCATGATCCAGAAGTTATAATATTAGATGAACCAACAATCGGTTTAGATAATGCAAGCAAAAAAAACATCATAAAAACAATTAAATCATTAAAAACAAAATATAACAAAACAGTATTTGTTATATCAAAAGATACAGATTTATTACTTAAAATTTGTGATTATGTTGTAGTTTTAAATAAAGGACAAGTAGTATTAGAGGGAAACAAATACGATGTATTTACTAATAAAAATTTAGAAGATTATGGAGTTAAAAGACCTGATATTATAAATTTTGAAATGCTTGCACTAAATAAAAAGAAAGTAAAACTCGGCTATCGTGATGAAATAAATGATTTGATGAAGGATGTGTATCGTTATGTTAAATAATTTAACAATTGGAAAATATTATCCAGTAAACTCAAAAATACACGATTTGAATCCAACATTTAAAATAATTGCTACATTATTATTTGTTATATCAGTATTTTTAACAAATAATCTATATATGCATATAATATTGTTTGCATTTTTATTACTGATTATATCTGCCTCTAATGTACCATTAAAAGCATATTTTAAAACAATTTATAGTGTTAAATGGTTATTACTATTTATTCTACTTATTAATTTGGTTTTTAAAGTGAGTTTAACTACTAGTATTGTAATGGTTTTAAGAATAATATATATTTTATGGTATACAACTGTTTTAACCTTAACAACCACACCAATGGACTTAACCTATGGACTACAAAAAACATTAAGTCCCTTAAAGAAAATAATACCGGTCAATAGAATAGCCTTTTCCTTAGCCTTAGCTTTGAGATTTATTCCAACAATATTTGATGAAGCAAATATTGTATTAAAATCACAAGCAAATAGAGGTATTGACTATAAATATATTAATTTAAAAGGAAAATTATTGGCGATTAGTTCTCTTATTATTCCAGTCTTTAATTTAACTTTACAAAAAGCAGATTTACTATCTGATACTTTAGAAGTGAGATTATATGACATTGATTCAGAAAGAAAATATTCAAATTATAATGCTGTTGGAGTATTTGATATGTTATATTTAATTTCACATATAATAATAATTATATTAATAATAATAAATGGAGTGTTGAAATGAGATATTTAATAACTTTTGCTTATGATGGGTCTAAGTATAAAGGCTATCAAAAGCAACCTAGAGTAAAAACAATTCAGGGGGAATTGGAGCGTGCTCTTAAGGAAATAAATAATGACAAACAGGTAGACATTAGCGCATCAGGAAGAACTGATGCAAAAGTTCACGCCTATAACCAAAAAGCACACTTTGATTTAGATATTAAAATAACTTGTGACAAATTAAAACAAGCCCTAAATAGTCTAATTCCAGGTGATATATATGTTAAATCAGTTGTTGAAGTTAAAGATGATTTTCATGCAAGATTTAATGTGAAAGCTAAAGAATATATTTATAAAATAAATATGGGAGAATATAATCCACTTGAAAAAGATTATGTATATCAATATAACAAACGATTAGATTTAGTAGAAATGGAGCGAGCACTAAAATATTTAGAAGGTGAACATGATTTTAAATCATTTTCTAAAACAGATGATGAAAAAGAAGACTATGTTAGAACAATTATTCAAACTAATATAATTAGAGAAATAAAAGATGTTAATCATTTTACTATTAGTTTTTTAGGAACAGGATTCTTAAGATATCAAGTCAGAAACATGGTTGGATTATTAATTGAAATTGGTGAAGGAAAAAGAAAAAGTGAAGATATTTTAGAAATATTAGAGGCTAAAGATAGAAGAAAAGCAGGAATTACTGCTCCAGGTGAAGGACTATATTTAAAAGATGTATTTTATTATTAAATAACTAGGTTTTAATTTAAAACCTAGTTTTTTTAATTTCATTGCTAATTAAAAATATTTATGCTACAATTTATGTGAGAGGAGAAATTTAAAAATGAACGAAAACCAAATTAATTTACAAAACAATGGAACAAAACAAAAAAAATCAAAGAAAGGGTATATAATAATTCCTATTTTGGTTATTTTATTGGCATTATCCACTTTATTTATAATTAAAAATCTAAATAAAGAAAAAGAAATTGATAGTGAAATAACTTCAGAAATAAAAAAATCAGCATATCGAATTAATAGTAATTCTTTAGAAAAATTTGATTTATATTTTTTACAATTAGAAAATGGAAAACAAAATAAAATTTATAGTCCACTTTCTATAAAATATGCGTTAGAAATGCTTGAAGAAGGAACTACTGGAGAATCTAAGGCTCAAATATCAAATATTATTGGTAGTTATAAAGCAAATAAATATGTTAATAGTAAGAATATGGCTTTTGGAAATGCGATTTTTATAAATGAATTTTATAAAGATTCTATAAAAAATGAATATGCTAGTAATTTAAAAAATAAATATAATGCTGCTGTTATAACAACACCTTTCGACTCACCAAATGAAGTAAATTCATGGATAAGCAATAATACATTAGGTTTGATTAATAATCTTTATAATGATATATCACAAAATAACTTTTTACTTCTAAATGCTTTAGCAATTGATATGGAATGGGAAGAAAATTTCATACCACAAACAGGCGAAGTAGAATTTGCGATATACAACCACGAAAACTTTTACTGGTCTGGTGGGGATGAACTTATTCCTAAGAATTTTAAAGATATGGATGAAGAAGTATCAACAATGGAAATAATTGCTTCATTTAATAACTATGACATTGTAAAAGAATTAGGCAAAGAAAATATTCGAAAAAAAGTTAAAGAAGAATATTTAAAATATTTAGAAGACGGCGGTTATATTGAACTTTATGAATATGAAATTTATTTAGGAGAAAAAATAAATGGCTTAAGCGAAGAAGAGATAAAAGAAAAATATTTAGACGAATATATAGAAAAATTTCTAGATAAATATATCGAAGATATAGATTCTAATTATAAGAGGGTAGATAAAATAACAGATTTTTCGCTTTATGTAGATGATGATGTAAAAGTATTCGCTAAGGATTTAAAAAAATATAATGGTTCACAACTTCAATATGTAGCAATTATGCCAACTAATGAAGATTTAGATAATTATATAAGTAAGGTAAAAGTTGAAACAATAAATAAATATATCGAAAATTTGAAAAAATTAAAAGCAGATAATTTTAAAGAAGGGGTTGTCACAAAAATAAGCGGATTTATTCCTAAATTTAAGTTTGAATATCAATTAGATTTAATGAATGACTTGAAAAAATTAGGAATTACAAATGTTTTTGAAGAAGGTAAGGCAAACTTAGAAAATATTTCATCAGATAAATCTTTATATATTAATGGTGCAACTCATAAAGCTAATATTGAATTTACTCAAGATGGAATAAAAGCAGCAGCAGTAACGGAATTCGGTGCAGGTGGTGCAGGTGCGCCATTTGATTACTTATTTGATGTGCCTGTTGAAGAAATCGATTTAACATTTGATAAACCTTATATGTTTATTATAAGAGATTTAAACTCTGGTGAAGTTTGGTTTACAGGAACAGTTTATAATCCATTGTTATATTCTTTAGATACAACTAATCCAATTCCTGGTGCTAGTAGATAATTGTTTAAAATAGTATTAAAAGCGTGAATTCTAAGTAAAGTCACAATTAAGTGCATTACAACCAAAAATGTGTATTTTCATAAGAAAATGCACATTTTTAAATCATTTTAATCTTTTGCATGATAAATCTAGATTAATGCTTAAAGATATTATGTATTTAAAATTTATTGTACATTAATTGTGTACTTTCAATAAAAATTTTAGGTAAAATATTGAGAAATTTGTCAAAATATGGTAAAATGTCTACATATAATAGACGGGAGATATAAACATGATAAACTTCATATTAGTTGATGATGATCAGAAGTTTGTAGAAATAGTAAAGGCTCTTATTAATGATAAGATGCTTAAAACAAAATTTGATTATAAAATACATACATTTTATGATTATGATAAAAAATTTTTTGATGGTGTAGGAAAAATCAAAAATAATAAAATATATATTTTAGATATTGAAACAAAATCCGCTTCTGGAATAGATGTAGCAAGAAAAATTCGTGATAAAGATGTTGATAGCGTTATTATCTTTGTAACATCACATAATGAATTAGGTTCTGAAATAGTAAAAGAACAATTGATGTTCTTAACATTCATTTGTAAATTTACTAATTTTGAAATTAACCTACAAAATGCAATTACAAAATCACTAGAAATATTAAATCACAAAACAACAATCAGATTTACTGATACCTCTGTTGTTTATACAATTCCAATTAAAGATATATTGTATGTTACTAGAGATAGTATCGATAGAAAGTGTATAATTAAAACAGATTATGGAGAATATAGAGTCGGAAAAACATTAGCTGATATAAAAGAAATAGCTAATGGTGAATTAGTTCAGACTCATAGGGCTTGTTTGATAAATGAAGATAGAGTAAGAACATATTCGAAAAATGATAATACAGTTAAATTTGATAATGGCGAAACCATAGACTTGATTTCAAGTAACTATTGGAAGGAGCTAGCTAAATGATTGATATATTAACGCTAATATGCAATAAATTTTTACTTTGTGTAGTAAATGTAGCGGCTGTTTTGTATGTTATATCAGTAATTTTAAATAAAAAAATTGATTTTAAAAATTATAAAACATATTTAATTATATTTTGTTTAATAATATTATTAATTTTAAATTTTTTACTTGTAAATGATTTAGTCAGAATATTAATAAGTACAATTATTGTGGGATTTGCCAATTATTTATTGTTTAACGAAAATATAAAGACAACAATAACAAGTACTCTTTTAGAACAAATAATTTCTATTTTATCAGAAATAGTTTATGCAATATCAATAATTGTTATTTTGGGAGCAGATGGACATACAATTATAAATAAGTTTTATGGTGAAAGTTTTTCAGTTATAATTATTTCACTGATAGCAGTATTAATAGTTAATGTAAAGCCTCTAAAAAAAATATTAGCTAAATTGATTGAGTTGTCACAAAAATTGAAGTTTAATCATATAGCAATTAGTGCATTGTTATTTATTATTGTTATTAATATATTATTAGTCGTTGTATATCACGAACTTGATATTTTATCATTGATGATATTAAATCTATTATTCATCTTTATATATGGTATTATTATTTATAATAGTTTTTTAGATAAAAATAATATGACAAAAATGCAAGCAGAAAATAAAGCGTTATTAAACAACTTAGAAGAATATGAAAAAATGCTTGATTATCAAAGGGTAGCTAATCATGAGAATAAAAATCAACTTTTAGTAGTAAGGTCACTATTAAAAGAAAACGAAAATTCTGATGCTTTAAATTATGTGAATGAAGTACTCGATGACAAGAAAGATGATAATGATGTTTTATTTGGACGAGCAAAAAAAATTCCTTCAGGTGGATTACAAGGAATTGTATATCAAAAAATGCTTGTTATGAACGATAAAAATATTAAACCTATATTAGATGTTAGTAATTCAGTTAAAAAATTCAAACTTGAAAATCTTGATACCAAATTAAATTATGATATATGTAGAATAATTGGTGTATTTTTAGATAATGCTATTGAAGAAACAGAAAAACTAGATGAAAGAGAAATTATGTTATCTATGCATGAACAAAATAATGATTTAGTTATAGAAATTTCTAATAAATTTAAAAATGTACCTGATTTAGAAAGATTAGAAGAAAAAGGATATTCAACTAAAGGCAAAGGTCATGGATATGGATTATCCTTAGTAAATGATATTGTAAATAACAATAATCAAATTATTAATGAAAAAGGAATTACTAGAAATATATTTACACAAAAGTTGATTATTAAAATGTAGTTTAAAATTTTACTACATTTTTTTGTATTCAAAAACCCACATTTTTGTGGGTTTTATGATAAAATAGAATTTATTTTTTAATTATTTAATTAAACTTTTTGGGCACTCTGGCTCATCAATTAAAACAACGAAGCAAGCTTGACTTCCAAGGCTAGCAACAAAAGAACCTACTGTAGCGATTAATCCCATTAAAAATGACATACTATTTTCCCCTTTCTATTCTTTATTATTTAAACATAAGCCTATATTTAAACCTGATTTGCAAGATATGTCTTATAGTTATTATAAGGCAAATTAAATATTTTATATACCAAAGGTGAAATCATACAAGATTGAACAATTAATGATAGTATAAAACTATTTGATATAAAAGTATTATTTATAAATAAAGATGCAAATACATATATTATGGCTACAAGCGTTGATAAAAACTTATAGACATTTCTTCTTTTTTGACTAACGATTGGTCTTTTATATGTATCGGCAGGAGCATTTTTAAAGAACAATAATATTAATATAATTCCTGCAATTATTTTTAACCATATTGGAATTGTAACTGATTTTGCTAAATAAGGAACTCCAATAAATATAATACTTGAACTTAATAAGCAAATCCAACTTTTAGTAGCGTGTAATCCAAATGATGGCATCCGTATAAAGTTATATATAAGTAAGAATATTAATACCTCTTTAATTATTCCAAATAATATAGATAATATAATAATAATTATGAGTTTACTAATTAACATATATATGCCTTCTAAACCATATTTAATCTCTGCTAATTTTATTTCGTCATAATCACCATTATTTCTTAATAAATTGATACATTTATTTACAACATAATTCTTCATATTTTTATTCCTCTGTTTCTAATGATACACCAAAAGCAAACAAAAAAACCATTAACTTGTCCTAATTGTACGTTTTTGTGTCCGAAAACACAAAAAAATAAAAAAAAACAACAAAAAAAGTCATTTCAGACAAAAAATCGACTATTTCAGACATAATTTTAACAAATTTAGTTCAAAACTGGTAAAATGATAATTGCCTTTTGGTACTAGTAAAGAATGTCAAAATTTGATATATTAAAATTCTTGAAGTGGTTAGACAAATGCGTTATACTAGTATTGTAAGAGAATTACTAGAAGGGAGATTTCGGCAATGCGTGGTAAAGTAAAATGGTTCAATAACGAAAAAGGTTATGGGTTCATTGAATACCGAGAAGGCGAGGATATCTTTGTACATTATTCTTCAATCTTATCTGAAGGATATAAAACACTAGTTGAAGGTCAATACGTTGAGTTTGAACTAGTGCGTACAGATAAAGGTTTACAAGCCAAAAATGTAGTAGAAATTAAAACTGCCTTAGTTTAGGCGTTTTTTTTCGCTATTTTTTAAAATTTATAGTATAATATTGTTGGTGATAGTATGCAAGTAAGAAGTGTGATTTCAGTAATTTTATCATTTTTAATATTTATTTTTATAGGAACTTTTGTATTTATAAAAGTAGCTAAAAATGTAATAAATTATGAAAATATCGAAAATTATATTGAAAATATTGATGTTTTGGATATAAGAATAAAAAATTTAAATAATTTATTTGGTTTAAAAATTAAAACAAATGACAATACATTAGGCGATTATATTAAAACCCTTGGTATATATAATGGTTTAACTGAAGAGGAAATTAACCTTATATTGAACGATGAAAAATTTGAAAAAAATTTAAAACAACTGATACTTAATTGGTACAAAGAGAGTATGAACACGAATAATACTTATGTTTATAATCCATTAACTAAGTTAGATATTAACAAAGATTTTATTGATGATATTGGAAATATATTTAAAAACCAAAATAATATAATAACCTCTATTGAAAATATTAATGTCATATTTATTATAGGAATAATATTGTTTTTAACAGTTTTAACAGGTTTTATTACAAAAACTATATATTATCCATTAATAACATTAGGTATTCCATCATTGATTATTGGAATTGTTTATACTATGTTGAAATATAATAAAGATTTATTTGCAAATTCTATTAAAACTTTACTACCACTTAGTGACAATTTAACTAATTTAGTACTAGAAAGTGCTTTAAAATCAAATATAGGAACAATTTTAATAACAATAGGATTAGTTCTTATAATTATATTTACTATAGTAAAACTACACATTAATAAAATGCTTAGAAAACTTGAACAAACAAGAAGAATTAATATAGAAGATATTGATATGGATAATATAAAGTATAATTAAATATTAAAATATTGGGTTTTCAATGTCAGATAAACTATTATTATCCCAGTTATAGAAAACAACATATAAAACAAGTAAAGCAGTAATTACAGTTAATATAGAAGCAAAAATTTGAATTTTAAAAGGTTTTAAATCTTTGTTCTTTTCTTTAGCAATTTCATATCCTTCAATATTATCATATAAAATGATTAAAACTATAATCAAAACTAAAAGACGATTAAAAAGCAATATGTATTGGTCGTCTTTTTTATTTAAAATTCTTTTTCTATTCAATAAATCTTGTCTGTTTTCATAAGTTAAATAAATTGATATAATTATTGTTACTATAAACATTAAAGCTGTAGCAATATCAATATTTAAAAGTTCAATTTCTTTTTCATTTTTCATATTAAAGTATATTAAATTTGAATATAATTTAATATGAAAAAATATTTATTAATTTTAATTTTAATACTATGTGGCTGTGGAAACAAAAACATTGAAATGGTTTTTGAAAATAGTCATAATATGAAAATATCGATAAACTTTCCTGAATCGGGAATAAAAAAATTAGATAACTTAGTTTCTGATTATGTTGATACTATTTATCAAGGTTTTAAAAACGAATATGAAAATGTTTATGCTTTAGAGCAAGTATCAGAACTTAATGTTGACTATAAATATAGTGTTATTAATGAGCGATATATAAATATCATTCTTTATACATTTATAAATTCATCTAAACTGGCTCACCCAATTAATGAGGTAAAAACATTTGTGTATGATAAACAAAAAAACAAATTAATAACAATTTACGATTTAATTAATAATAGCCAAATAAATATCTTATTAAAAAATTTAAAAATGAATATCGTTAGAAAATATAAAGAATGTTTATTATTAGAAAATATATCTTCAAAAATCACCCCCGATGAGGATTATATGTTTAATATAACTAAAGATAGTATTGTCTTTTATTTTAATCCTTATACAATAACAACTGGAAGTTGTGGGATTATAGATGTCGAAGTTAGTTTAAACAAATTAGACACATCGTTCAAATCGAAAGAAACTATAAAAAAATATCCTCCAATTACAAAAACAATATCTAAAAATTTGGATTTAAATAAAAAAACAGTTGCTATTACTTTTGATGATGGACCAAGTAAATATACCAATCAAATTTTGGAGTTGTTAAAAGAGAATAACGCAAATGCTACATTTTTTGTACTAGGAAACAAAGTCAAAGATTATTCTGATACAATAAGAAAAAGTATTTCATTGGGTAATGAAATAGGAAATCATTCGTATAATCATAAATGGTTAACCAGTCTAAGTTTAGATGAACTAAATTTACAAATATCTAAAACTAATGCTCTAATAAAAGAAATAAGTGGTTATGAATGTAATTTATTTAGGCCAACTTATGGTTCAGTTAATAAAAAAATAAGAGAAAATGTTGATATGAATATAGTATTATGGTCGGTCGATAGTAACGATTGGAAAATAAAAAATAGCAAAACAATTGCTAGCAAGGTTTTAAGTAAGGTTGACGATGGTGATATAATACTATTTCATGATACATATGAAAGAACATATAAAGCGTTACAAATAATTGTTCCAACCTTAATTAGTGAAGGCTATCAAATAGTAACTGTAAGTGAATTAGAAAAAATAAAATTAGAAAGAAATATTTAAAACTATTGAAAAGCATAAAAACATATGGTAAAATTAACATGACGTTTTGCAAAAAATCTATATATTTTACAACAAGACATACTGCATATTTTAAATATGTGGTTTTTTGCGTTATGGAAGGAGTGATAAAGTGGCGTCGTATATTGAACTTAGGAACATAAAAAAACAATTTAAAGTTCCTATTAGAAAAAGTGGCTTGAAAGAAGCTTTTAAAGCATTTTTCAAACGCGAATACAAGCAAATTTTGGCAGTTGATGATATTTCTTTTCAAATTGAAAAGGGAGAAATCGTTGGCTACATCGGACCAAATGGGGCGGGAAAAAGTACAACAATTAAAATGCTTACAGGTATTCTTACTCCGACTAGTGGTATGTGTGTAGTTGATGGAATGACACCTTATCTTGAAAGAGAAAAATATGTAGCAAAAATAGGTGTTGTTTTTGGTCAAAGAAGTCAATTATGGTGGGATATACCAGCAATTGATACATTTGACTTACTAGCAGACATTTACAAATTAAATCATGAAGAATACATAAAAACAAAAGACGAATTAATAAAATTGCTAAACTTAGAAGAAATAGTTAAAGTACCAGTTAGACAACTAAGTTTAGGTCAAAGGATGCGATGCGAAATTGCTGCTTCACTATTACATAAACCAGAAATACTATTTTTAGATGAACCGACAATAGGATTAGATGCTATTTCTAAAACGATCGTTAGAAACTTTATAAAAAAAATAAATAAAGAACAAAATGTTACGGTAATATTAACTACTCATGATATGAAAGATATTGAAACATTAGCAAAAAGAATTATTTTAATCGGAAAAGGTAAAATACTATATGATGGCTCTTTAACAAAACTAAAAAATAGATATAAAACGAATAAATATATAAATGTAGAATGCAATCAGTTAACAAAATTGCGTTTAAAAGGAATAATAAGTCAAACAAAAACAAAAGATGGTTATGAATTTGTAATAAATTCAAAGATATTAGAAATGTCAAAATTTTTAAATGTTTTATCATCTAAAACTGAAATTAAAAACATCGATATAGAAGAAGAAAATATCGATGACATTATAGTAAAACTATATGAGGAATTTGAACTATGAAACCATATTTATCATATTTTAAATTAAGATTCATGACTTGTCTACAATATAGAAGTGCAGCTATAGCAGGTATATTAACTCAAGTATTTTTTGCTTTTGTTTATATAATGGTATATTTAGCTTTTTATGAATCAGGAGATGCTAACGCACCGATGACATTAAAGCAAGTTATAAATTATATGTGGTTAAATCAAATGTTTTTTACTTTAATTTATTTAAGTTATAAAGATAAAGATATAATCAATTTAATCAAAGATGGAAATATATCATATGAATTAGCAAGACCATTAAACGTATATTTTATGTGGTTTGCAAAAATTTTATCTCAAAGAATTTCTATGATGTTATTAAGATGCATTCCAGTTATGGTCTTAGCTTTTGTCCTACCAGAACCTTATAAATTAATGCTCCCATTAAATTTTTCAACTTTTTTATTATTTTTGCTGTCGTTTTGTATAAGTGCTATTTTAATAACTGGAATCACTATGCTTTTTCATATAATAACTATGTTTACTTTAGATGAAAAGGGGGCTACATCAATTATTATAAACATAGCAGATATTTTTTCAGGACAAGTAATACCTCTTCCATTTTTCCCATTGTTTTTACAAAAAGTTGCTATATTACTACCTTTTAGATATATAAGTGATTTCCCATTTAGAATATATACATCACATATAGTAGAAAACGAAGCAATTATAGGAATAATAATTCAATTTGTGTGGTTAATAATAATTTTAATAGGTGGTTACCTGCTGATGAATAAAGCTTTAAGTAAAACGATTGTACAAGGAGGTTAAAATGAAACTATACTTAAAATATTTAAAATTACATTTAAAATCAACTATGCAATATAAAACATCCTTTATTTTATCTTTTATATCACAATTTTTTGTCGCTTTTTCTTTCTATTTTGTTGTCATTTCTATGTTTGATAAATTCAATAACATTAAAGGCTTTACTTTATATGAAGTATTGTTAACTACAGGAATAATATATTTTGGTTTTAGTTTCAATGAATTTTTTGTAAGAGGAATCGATAATTTTGACAATCAAATTGTGAAAGGAACATTTGATAGAATTTTACTAAGACCAAGAAACATATTTTTTCAAGCTATGGTAGAAGAAATGGATTTTGTAAAAATATCAAGAATTCTACAAGCAATAGCAATAATTGTAATTTCCCTAGTTAATTTAAATATACAGTTTAATATATTTAGAATTATAGCCTTTATTTTAATGTTATTAAGTTCTATCGCTATATTTTTAAGTTTAAATATACTATCAGCCTCATATTGTTTTATAACAATTCAAGGACTAGAAGTTAGACATATATTTACCGATGGTGGGAAATATGTGGCTCAGTATCCAATTAATATTTATAAAAAAGGTTTTGCTCTATTTTTTACTGTTATAATTCCATATGCTTTTGTAAATTATTATCCTCTTTTATATTTTACAGGTAAGTCTAATAATATATTTTATTGTTTTAGTCCATTAATCGTTTTAATTTATTTGTTTATTTCTTTTAAAGTGTTTAATATTGGAGTTAAAAAATATTCAAGTACTGGTTCATAGAATGTGAATTTTCACATTCTTTTTTAACTTTTTATAACTCAAATTCATCTACTTTAGTTATATAAGAATCATCACATCTATTAATTGCAAATATTTCTTTTATATTATTTGTTAAATCAAGGTTAGAATTTAACAAATCAGATAAAGATATAATTCCTACTAATTTATTATTTTCAACTACTAATAATCTTTTGATTTTATGTTTAGTCATTAAATTTATAGCTTTACTTATTTCATCGTTTGAATCTATAGTAATTAATTCAGTAGTTAAATATCCATCTATTTTATTATCATTATTTGCAAGTATTCTAGTTACAATATCTCTATCTGTCAACACACCAACTATTTTATTTTTATTTGCGATAGGAACAAATCCAATATCGTATTTTTTCATTATGTTTGCTAGTTCATTTAAACTAGAATTTATATCAAATACAACTAGAGAACTACACATAAAATTTTTAACTTTCATATAATCACCACTTATATTTTGTTTTTAAAATTTAAAAATATACATATAATTTAATATGAGAAGAATGAGATTAAAAAGAAAGATTAAAATGTTTAATAAACCAATAAATGTTATAGTGTTTATAATTATAGTTTTTATTATAGCTTTTTTTCTATTACTTAAAGTTGTCAATCTAAAAGTAAATCCAGTTTTATTTGAATATGCAGAATTAGAATCAAGAAAATTGGCAAGTATTATTATAAATAATGCAGTTGCTAAAAATGTAACAGAAAACATAGATATAGATGAATTATTTATAATTACAAGAGATAGCAATAATGAAATTAAAACAATAGATTTTAATCCTTTAACAGTAAATAAAATTCTAACAAAAGTAACAAACAGCGTTCAAATTAATTTAAAATATATCGAACAGGGAAAAGTCGAATTGCTCGCACTTACAACAGATGAACTAATTGATTACGATATTAATAAATTAAAAAAAGGAATAATTTATGAAATACCCACAGGAGTTATATTTAATAACTCTTTTTTATCTAATTTAGGGCCAAAATTACCTGTTAAATTATGTTTAGCAGGTGATATAATAAGTCATATAAACACTAAAGTAACTAATTATGGTATTAATAATGCATTAATAGAAGTGGGAGTTGTATTAGAATTAAAAGAACAAGTAATACTACCATTTATGTCCGAAAGAATAAAAATTGAATGTGAAATACCAGTTGCAATAAAATTAATTCAAGGAACTGTTCCTAATTATTATTTTAATGGATTAGATAAAAATTCCCCATCTGTAACTTTACCTATTTCTTAAAAATATTAGATAGATGTAAAGTAGTGTGTTTAACTTTTACTTTCAAACATTTTCCATTTACTAATTGAATAAAAAAAAATAATGTGGTATACTAAAAATGGTGATTATAATGAGCAAAAGAAAAGTAAATAAGGCAAGAGTTTTAATTTTTATATTAGGTGTTTTAATTGTTTCATTTATAATTTTTTTACTCTTAAAAGGTATTAATAAAGTAGTAATTAAACAAAATTATAAATATTTAGCAAACAATCAAAGTGAAATAACACTTTATACATTAGATTATAATGAAACTTTGCAAATAGCAAGAGGTACTAAAGTAGAAATAATTGAAAGTATTACTAACGAAAACAAAGAATATTATAAAATAAAATACAATAATACTGAATATTTAGTTTTTAAGGAGAATGTTGTTAATAGCGAAGATGATATCATTTTAGAAAAAGAAATGTATGTAAGAACCCCAGTTACTATTTATGAAAGTGAAGATTCTATAAAAATTTTAGGTATGGCTAAAAAAGGTGAAAAATTAGATATAGTTGGTTATAACAAAGTTAATGAAGATGGCAGCATTAACATGTATAAAATTAAATATAATGATATTGATGGTTACGTTTATGGTAAATATTTAGTTAATAATAAAGAATTATCTTTGGTTAATTATGATGAAGATGGAAATTATCAAATTCATAAAAAAAGAGGAGATTCGTTTGGCGGTGGGGATGCTGGTAATCTAGATTATTATCCTTATGAAAAAGCAAAATTTGAAAATAATGTTATGCCTGATGAAGTAAGAGCACTATATCTTAATAGTGGCGTTGTAAGTAATGTCGATGCTTATATAAAAATTGCTAAAAATAGTGGTATAAATGCTTTTGTAGTTGATATAAAAGATAACACTTCGCCTGCTTATCCAGCAAAAGCTATGCAAGAATATTCGATAACAAATTACAATAAAGCAATTAACAGTTATGAAACATATAAAAAAGCTATTAAAAAATTAAAAGATGAAGGCTTTTATGTAATAGGAAGAATTACGGTGTTTAAAGACAGTTATTATGCTAAAGACCACCCAGAAGATACAATTAAAGATAATAATACTAACTCTTCCTATAACCACGATGGTTCATATTGGCCAAGTGCATTTAAAAGAAATGTATGGGAATACAATGTTAAATTAGCAATTGAGTCAGTACAAGAAATGGGATTCAATGAAATTCAATTTGATTATGTTAGATTTCCAGATAGAACAGGTAACTTAGAAAAAAAAGGAGTTATTAATTTTGGAAATGTGTATAAAGAAGATAAGGCTCAAGCAATCCAACAATTTGTAATGTATGCATGTGATGAAATACACAAACATAATTCTTATGTATCAATCGATGTGTTTGGAGAATCGGCTCACAACTATGTAACTGCTTATGGACAATATTGGGCTGCTATATCAAACGTAGCCGATGTTATAAGTGGAATGCCATATCCAGATCATTTCAGCGCTCACGAATATGGTTTTAATGAAGTTGTATGGACTATTCCTTATAAATTATTAAATTTATGGGGGAATAACTTTGTTATGAAAAGACAAAAAGAAATCCCAACACCAGCTATAGTTAGAACTTGGATTCAAACTTATGATACATATAAAAATCCTAAAGTAATTTATGATTCTTATATGATTAAAGAAGAAATAAAAGGATTATATGATGCTGGATTAAAAGGTGGATTTATGACCTGGAATGGTAGTTCTAACATATCAAAATATGATAGTGTAAAAAGTGCGTTTGGAGGAAATTATCAATGAAAACTATAACTATAGAAAATAATAATTATGAGTTAATTGATGACTACAAAAACGGTTTTGAAGAAAATGTATTCAAAGATAAATATACTGATTATTTTGATGGATATGATTACATATTAGGTGATTGGGCATATGGTAAATTAAGATTGAAAGGCTTTTGTGAAAGAGAAAATCCACTTTTCAATAAAATAAATGATTATAGCCTGATAGAAAACTATATAAAAGAAAACTGTGCTTATGACTGTAGATATTTTATCTTAAAAAAGGTGTAATATGAATGTATATGATTTTGATAATACATTATACAAAGGAGAAAGTTCTTATGACTTTTTCTTCTTTTGTTTAAAAAGAAAACCTAAAATGATTAAATACATTCCAGTTGTTTTAAAACATATATATAATTATAAAAAATTAAAAATTGATTTTGAACAATTAATAAATAGTTTTAATGAAATATTCAATAAAATATTTAAAACAGAACAAGAATTAAATGAATTATCAATTAAGTTTTGGGATAAAAATATTTATAAATTAAAAGATTTAGTTAATAATTTAACAACTGATGATATTATAATAACTGGAAGTCCAGATTTCTTAATGAATATAATTAAAGATAAACTAAATGTTAAAGAAATAATATCTACTAAAATAAACAATAGAAAAATAGAATTTTTATGTTTAGGCGAAAATAAAGTAAAAATATTTAAAGAATTATATCCAAATAAAAAAATTAATAATTTTTATACTGATTCAATGAACGATTTACCACTTATGAAATTATCTAATAATGTTTATTTAGTAAAAGGAAATAAAATAGAAAAAATAACAAAATAATTACGTATCGTTAATTAATGTAATTACTACTTGACTCGTGCATTTTATCTTTTCGGTAATAAATAGTATTAAAACATAAGACTTTATCAAAAAAAGGTAAAGTTTTATTTTCTTATAATCCTTTACATTAATAGTTAAAAATGATAAAATTATTATGGTGAATATAATGGAAAACAATGAAATACTAAATATATACAAAAACTACCAAAAAAAAATAAATGAAATGTGGAGGTTACTTTGACACAGATAATAAACTAATAAAAATAAAAGAATTAGAAGAAAAGATGTCAAGTGCTACATTTTGGGATAACCAGGAAATTGCTAATAATGTAATTAATGAGTTAAATAATTTAAAAAAAATAGTTAATTTAATTAAAACTTTAAAAAATAAAATAGATGCGAACTTAGAGTTATTAAGTTATGATGATATCGAAGTAAAAGAATTAATTGTATCTGAAATTGATGAAATAAAAAAAGAATTAGATGATTTAGAAATATTTGTTTTATTAAATGGTCCATATGATAAAAATGATGCAGTATTAGAAATTCATCCAGGGGCAGGTGGAACAGAAAGTTGTGATTGGGCTAATATGTTATTTAGAATGTACACAAGATGGTGTGAGGAAAAAAATTTCAAATATGAAATAGTCGAATTACAAAAAGGTGAAGAAGCAGGAATTAAAAGTGTAACTATTATTATCAAAGGAACATATGCTTATGGATATTTAAAATGTGAAAAAGGAGTTCATAGATTGGTTAGAATTTCTCCATTTGATTCTAATTCAAGAAGACATACATCATTCGCATCAGTTGATGTAAGTCCTTATTTTCAAGAAGAAAACATCGATATTCAAATAAATCCTAACGATTTAAAAATAGATGTATATCATAGTTCAGGAGCAGGTGGTCAATCAGTTAATACAACTGATTCAGCTGTAAGAATAACACACATACCTACAAAAATAGTAGTAACTTGTCAAAATGAAAGAAGCCAATTACAAAACAAAGAAAAAGCTTTAGAAATATTAAAAAGTAAATTATACAAAATAGAATTAGATAAAAGAGATATGGAACTAAAACAAATTAAAGGTGAACAAACTGATATTAATTTTGGGTCTCAGATTAGAAGTTATGTACTACATCCATATACAATGGTTAAAGACCACAGAACAAATACTCAAAATAACAATGCTCAAAAAGTATTAGATGGCGATATTGATATGTTTATAAATGATAATTTAAGGATGTGCAAAAATGAAAAATAAAATAAAAATTTTTATTGAATTATTAGTCGCAATAACAATATGTGCTTTTTCATTTAACTTATTTTTACTTCCTACAAAAGTTGTAAGTGGTTTTAGTGGTATATCAATTATAATAAATTCTATAACAGATATAAAACCATCAATTATAATTATGGTTTTATATGCTATAATATTAGTTATAAGTTATATATTAATGGGATTTGAACAAACAAAAAATTCAATTATAGGTTCAATATTATATCCTATTTTTGTTGAATTAACCTCTTATATAACGCCATACATAAATATAGGAGAAACAGAACCTATTGTTATGGCTATATGTGGTTCGGCAATATGTGGATTCGGATATGGAATAATATATAAATTGGGTTATAATACTGGTGGTAGCGATGTACTGACGCATATTTTAAGTAAATACTTAAAAAAACCAATTGGAACATGTATGGTAATAGTAAATACTATTATAATAGCAGCTACTTTATTTGTGTTTGACCTACAAACAGCAATTTACTCTATTATTGCCATATTAATAATGAGTTATGTAATTGATAAAGTAATGATAGGGATATCAAAATCCAAATCATTTTATATAATTACAGAAAATGAAACAGATGTTAAAAAATTTTTAATAAGTAAACTAAGCCATGGTGTGACGGTTATTCAAGCAAGAGGCGGATATACTGGTAATATGGTAAAACTTATTATGTGTATAGTACCTACAAAAGAATATTACAAAGTTAAAGAAGAAATATTAAATATAGACAAAAATGCTCTTATATTAGTGAGCGATACATATGAAGTATTAGGAAATAAATGAGGTGATTAATTTGGATTTAATAAGGTTTAAAAACGTAAAAAAAACATACAAAAACGGCGTTACGGCAATTCAAGATTTAACTTTAAACATAAAAAAAGGTGAATTTGTTTTTGTAATTGGTTCGACTGGTTGTGGGAAATCAACATTAATAAAAATGCTTTATCGAGAAGAAAAACCCACTAGCGGAACTATAAATGTAAGTAATATTGAAGTAAGTAAATTAAAAAATAGAAATGTATACAAAATAAGAAGAAAAATCGGAGTTGTATTTCAAGATTTTAAATTATTACCAAAGTCTACTGTATATGAAAATGTTGCTTTTGCATTAGAAATATTTGGAGCAACTAATAGTGAAGTTCACAATAAAGTTTTAAAAGCACTAGAATTAGTTGGATTAAAACATAAAGCCAAAAATTATCCTAATGAATTATCAGGCGGTGAGCAACAAAGAGTTGCAATTGCAAGAGCAATCGTTAATGGCCCAAAATTATTAATTTGTGATGAACCGACTGGAAACTTGGATCCAGTTACTAGTATGGAAATAATGAAGGTATTAAATGAAATTAATAAATTAGGAACAACGATTATTATGGTTACTCATGATACGGAAATAGTAAATAAAATGAAAAAACGAGTAATTTTGTTAGATGCTGGAAGAATTGTTAAAGATTATGCAGAAGGGGAGTATAGATATGAGGGCATTTAGAATTTTAGGTAGAAATATTAGAGATTCATTTAAAAGTGTTTTTAGAAACTTCTCATTATCTCTTGCATCTATTTCTTGTATAACTATAACTCTAGTTTTAGTAGCAGTTGCAGTTGTTTTATCTTATAATATAAATAATTTTACAAAAGAAGTTGAAAGAACACTAACTATTGTTGTTTTCTTGGATAGAGATACAACTTTAAAACAAGCTGATGAAATTGAAACTAAAATTAATCAATTAGACAATGTTGAAAGTGTTATATTTAACGATAAAATGAATATAGCAGAAGATTTGATGGAAAGTAGCGAAGATTACAAGCTGGTTTTAAGTAAATATGATTCAAGAGATACAATGCCTTTATCGGATACCTTCCATGTTAAAGCTACAAGTATTGAAAAAATGGATGAACTTGCAAAACAAATTGAAGAAATTGATAAAGTAATGAGTGTTAAGTATGGGGAGGGAACAATTGACCAATTGATTTCTACATTTAAAATAATTAAAAATATAAGTGTAGTAACAGTAGCTGGTTTAATTTTAGTAACTGCATTCTTAATTTCTAATACAATTAAAATAACTATTTTTTCACGTAAAAGAGAAATTGAAATTATGCGTTTAGTCGGTGCTTCTAACGTTAATATAAAATTGCCATTTATTTTTGAAGGACTATTTTTAGGGTTAATCGGTTCTGTTATACCGGTTTTAGTAACAACTTATGGTTATGTTGCTTTATATAAGAACTTTAATGGTCAAGCCTTTAACTCACCATTTATAAAATTAATCATCCCTGAACCATTTATCTATTATGTATCATTTATTTTAATCGGTATTGGTGTTTTTGTAGGTATGATAGGTTCGGCAAGAGCAGTTAGAAAATATTTAAAAATTTAATTATGACAAGACTAGCAATAGTCTTTTTTCTTTGATATAATATTTTTGAGTTGGCTAAAAGGAGGTAATATGGATTTAGAAAATGTTTATGGTATTGGCACTAAAACAATGTCATTGCTCAATAAATTGGGTATTAATAATATATCTGATTTGGTTAATTATTGTCCTTTTAGATATGATATTTTATCAAGAAGTAATCTTAATGAATTAAAAGATGGTGATAAAATAATAATTGATGGTTTAGTTGAAGTGAATCCTAGGGTTATTTATTTAAAAAGAAAAATGGATAAAATGTCATTTGTTATTAATACAGGTAGTAAATTGCTGAACGTTTCAATTTTTAACCGTGGATTTTTAAAGCCTAGGCTTGGTGTAGGAACTAAATTAACTATAATTGGCAAATATTCGATAAAACAAAATTTAATTGTAGCTAGTGATATAAGATTTGGGCTACTTGGTAACAATGTTAAAATAGAACCTGTTTATCACGTTACTAGTGGAATTAATAGTAATATGATAAATAGTTTAATTTTAAAATGTATTGATAATTACGAATGTGTTGATTATATTCCAAATTATTTAAAAGAGAAATACGATTTTTTATCAAAGAAACAATCTTTAAGAGAGATACATGAACCTTTAGATGAGACATTACTAAAAAGGAGTATTATGCGCTTTAAATATGAAGAATTGTTTACTTTTATGCTTAAGGTGGCTATGCTCAAAGAGTTAAAAAAACAAGATGGTTTGAAAAGAGATGTTTCTTTTGACGAAATTTCTAAAATCATTTCTACTTTACCTTATAAGCTAACTATTGACCAATTGAAAGCGATTGATGATATTTATAATGATTTAATTTCTAATAAAAGAATGAATAGACTTTTACAAGGTGATGTTGGAAGTGGAAAAACGATTGTTTCATTTATTGCTTTATACATTAATTATTTGAGTGGCTATCAAGGAGCTTTAATGGCACCAACTGAAATATTAGCTTACCAACATTATTTGAATATGAAAAAATTATTTCCTGATTTAAGAATCGAATTATTGACTGGTAAATTAAAAGTTTCTGCTAAAAAAGATATTTATAAAAGATTAATTAATAATGAAATCGATGTTTTGATTGGTACTCATGCTTTAATAAGTAATGATGTTACTTATAATAATTTAGGATTAGTTATAACTGATGAACAACACAGATTTGGTGTTAATCAAAGAAGTAACCTAAAAAATAAGGGAATTATGCCTGATGTTTTATATATGAGTGCAACACCAATTCCAAGAACTTATGCTATAACATTATTCGGTGATATGGATATTTCTAGCATTAAAACAAAACCGAATGGTAGAAAGGAAATTAAAACTTATTTGAAAAGTGAATCAGAAATCAAAGATGTTTTAACTTTAATGTATAATGAACTTAAAAGTGGGCATCAGGTTTATGTTATTGCTCCTTTAATTGAAGAAAGCGATAAATCGGAACTTAAAAATGTTAATGAACTTAAAGTTAAAATGGATAAAGCTTTTGGTAAATTATATAATATTGATATTATGCATGGTAAACTTTCTAACAAAGCTAAAGAAGAAGTAATGGAAAAATTTAAGAATAATGATATTCAAATACTTATAAGTACTACTGTAATAGAGGTAGGTGTTGATGTTGCTAATGCTACTGTGATGGTTGTTTTTGATAGTTATAGATTTGGATTATCAGCCCTTCATCAGTTAAGAGGTAGAGTCGGAAGAAGTGATTTACAGTCTTATTTTATTTTGGTAAGTAACTATGAAGCTGAAAGACTTAAGGTGTTAGTCGATACAAATGATGGTTTTAAAGTAAGTGAAGCTGACTTTAAAATGCGTGGTGGGGGAGACTTATTTGGTATAAGACAAAGTGGAGATATGAGTTTTAAATTTGCTGATTTGAAGAAAGATTATAAGATGTTATTGACTGCTAAAGAAGATAGTGAAGAATTTTTGAAGTGTTATAAGGATGATTATGAGTACATTTGTGCTCATGTAAAATTAGTTGACACTTTAGATTGATTGGTATTGACTTTTTATAAAAATTTTTTTATAATTAGGTAGCATGATAGTACTAGAAAGTATCATCATGCTAGTCTCTTATATCTATAAAGAGGCTAAACCAAAACCCCCTGAAGACGGAACGAATCAATGTTCCGTCATTTTTTTGCCTTTATTTTCAAGGTTTTTCATAATTTATAATATTTCAAAACTGCTTTTACATTTACTTTTACATTTCCCACTAGGAAATGTAAGACTTTTTTAATCTAATTTATTCATCGTTTGAACTATCTCATCCATCTTATTTTTAAACAGGTGAGAGTAGGTATTTAATGTTTCATCAATTTTCGCATGACCTAGATATTTGACAACAATCATAATACTTGCACCATTATTAATTAAAACTGAAGCACAAGAGTGTCTAAAGTCGTGAATTCTAATTCTTTTAACACCAGACAAGTCACAAAATTTATTTTTAGTATGTCTAAGTATTCCATCACCAAGTGGTTCTTTATCTTCAAAGACAAACCATTTTTGATTAAATCCATATTGTTTCTTTTCCCTTAAATATAATTCATGTAAATCATTCATAACTCTTTCTGGAACTGGCAATGTTCTTGTACTGGTTCTAGTTTTAGGTGTCGTAATGATATATTCGCCAGTTGAGCCTTCCTGAGCAACATTCTTAACTACGGATAGTTCTTTATTAAAGAAATCAATATTATCCCAAGAAAGACCCTTAATTCGCCTCTGCGAAGGCCACAAAAGAATAATACTTCAAATAATGCTTTCCATTTAATATCATCTATTACTGATATAAATTGTTTAAATTCTTCCCAAGTATAGAATTGCATTTCTTTTGGTGGCTTATTTGGATCGTTAAACTTTTCCATTTTGTTATAAATAGAAGTAAAGTTAAAATCATGCCATTTAGTTCCATAATTAAGAATAGTCTTTAATAACTTATAATATCCATTCTTAGTTTTATCAGCTAAATCTAGAGCACCAACTCTTTTTCTCCAAGCAATATAGTGTTCTAATCGAATATCCTTAATCTTTAACTCGTAGAATTCACTTAACTCTCTAATATTTACTCTATAAGATCTTAAAGTCGTTCTTTTAACTTTATCTTTCTTATATTCATAAAACTCTTCAAATAATTGCTTAAATGTCATACCAGTAACATTTATTTCCTTAGTTTCATAACCAACTATGAAATCTCTTTCAGCTTTTAATGCCTCATTCCTAGTCATATAACTTTTTGACATATAAGGTTTTGTTCTTCCATCAACCTTAATCTTATCGTAAAAATACCATCTTCTACCATCTTTGGTAGCTTTTTCTTTTGGTAACTGTCGTACAGCCATTTATATACCTCCTTATTGTGCTATACTTCGAATTACCTCTTATACAACTCTAATATAGCACATAAAATAAAAAAAGTCAGGACTACCTGACTAAATATATTTGTTTTATGAATTACTATTATCAAATAATTGATTCATATAATCTATATGAGTTTTAATGTCACTTTCAGAAATTTTTAAAGGACCTGATGTGATATCTCCAACTAATAGTAGCATATCTTTTTTATCAATTATAGTGAAAAAATAAATTCTTCTAAATGGAGAGTCATTTATAACTTTTCTTAATCTTTCGGATTTTTCTAAATATACTAAATGTTTAATACTTTTAAAAGCTAAAAAATTTTCTCTATCATTAATAAATAATTCAAAGTATTTTAACTCTTTGTTATAGTATTTTGATTTATAATTCTTTTCTTTAATTGTTTTAATTAAAGTTTCTATATAATCATCGTATTTTTTAAACGATTCACCAATTGTATCCCCAATATAATGCCAATTATTGTCTAATTCGATATATAACTGATGTTTATTTAATATTCCTTGGGCTTTTCTCGGAATTCCATTTTTTAACATATCTTCCACACAATTAGGTATTTCCTTTAATCTAGCACTAAATTGGTCATAATACATATTTGTTATTTCAACGCCAAATAATTCATTATTGCCTAAATCTTTCATAATAAAGTCCGGCCTTTCCGATGTATCATCTATTAGTGCATATTGTTTTTTATTTTTATCATTATATATATTTTTAAGAATAGTTTTTTCTTTTTCTTTTTTCTCATCCATAAGTATCACCAATAATATTATACAGCATTTCTTAATTACGACATATTTATTTGCTTAAACTAATTATTTTTTCTAATCTGTCAATATCTATTTTTAAAACATCAACAACAGCTTGCATCGGTAAGTCATTTCCAGGAATAAAATATCCTTCATTTATTAACTTATCTTTTATTTGCTTTTTAACCTCTAATGCTTTATTTCTACCGCAACCTAGTAATTTCATTAAATCTGTTAAATTACACCATTGTTTAGTTATTATTTTCATTGTTTCTTCAGCACTCATAATTAAAACCTCCCTTATTTAAAACTATTTATTATTTCTTCTAATTCCTTCTGAATTTTTATATCTTCTTCAGTTAATGGCTCATCACCAGTTGGAATCTTCTGTCCATTCCAATATTCATCCCCATAGAGTGGTGGTTCTTTGTTAACTACAATTTCATTAATGTTTAAAACATGAATGTAGTTTTGTCTATGACCTTTTTTATCAACATTAGCTCTAATACTTGTTATATAACCATGATATTTTATATAGTCTACTAAATCTTTCATTCCGAAACCTCCTTTACCTTTTACTAAGGCCTTTGTATAACTATTATATTTATATATTATCCTTATCTATTATGTTAGTATATTATATCTATATTGTAAGAAATAATATTCTATTATGTTAGAAATTTATTTCTAATAAATATTTTTCTTCTAAAACTTTTAGGATTTTCAATTGTTATATATCCTTTATCTATTAATGATCTAATTAAAGCTGATATAGTCCTAGTAGAACATTTTAATTTATCAGCATAATATTTATTAGATCCAAAAGCATATCCTTTTTGATTTGAATTAGAGAGTAGTAGAGTAAAAAATACAATAGCACTTTTACTAAAATTATCATCTAATAAATCATAATATAGTTTTCCATGATTCTTGCTCATCCTTAATCTTTTTCCTTTCTCTTTGTATTGCTTTATCTTTAACCATATCTTTAAATGCTTCAGCAGATTCATTCATATATTCAGCCATAGCAACTTCTAAACAATATACTATAAAATCATTTATACTTATTCCTCTAGCATTTGCTTCAACTTTAGCTAAGTCAAATATATCTTTTCTTAGTCTTAAAACAAATTTATGCATATAAATTCACCTCCTTAATCATCGTATTTATATTTGCTAAATTTTGATTTAAACTTATTCAATGCTTTACTTTCATTTGGATTAGTAACTTTATCCCATTCAAAATCAGAATATATTTGCTCAAGTAGAGCGGTAGAGTAGTATGCTTTTGAATATAACTTATCTAGTAATGCATTATTCTTTTCAAATTCTTTTGCCATTTCTTGATTATTAATTCCAGATGACACTAGTTGAACTACAGCTTCTGAAAATGAAATGTTACATTTTCTTGCATAGTCTAAAATCATGATATCTATATCACTTGGAATAGATATATGTTTTTTAATTTTTGTCATAACTTTTAACCTCCTTTCTTATCCACGATGTGGCTACATTCTGACCACCAAATCATCAATTATTATTAAAATTAATAGAAGAGCATAAGAGATTGATATTAGCACAACAAAAAAGCCTTATCATATAAGACTTTAGTGTGATATCAAACTTATTTTGCACTTGCAAAATCGAGCCACTAGCGTGGACATTATTTTAATTAATTTCCTTATATTTAAATAAATTATAATGGACAAATTAAATCCATAAATCTAGTATTTCATAATAATCAATCCTCCTTTGGTGGTCAAACAAAAAGAAGATGCAATTCCATCTTCTTCGATATTTTTTCTTATTATACTTAATTTACCATAATTAATAATAAAATAAAAGCCCGTTTACCATGTGAATTTCGTGTTGTTTAGGGGGTTGTTTTTGATATAAAACCCTTATTTCATCTATATTTATCTCTTATTATACACATTCTATCACATCAAAATTAAAAATGGAAGGCTTTTTTTTGGCTTTTTTCTGTCCTTTTTGCCGACATTTTTTGTCCTTTTTTTGGCTTTTTTACCGACATTTTGCCGACATTTTTCCGATGCTTTGCCAACATTTTTTCGATATTTTCCATACATTTTGCTTACATTATAGTTTAACTTCCTATATTACCATTATACAAAAAGCTAACATTCCTTTCAATAGTCCTAATACGTACTTTTTCCGTACCTTTTGCGTACCTTTTCCGTATTTTTTAAATATCAACATATCTAATTATTCCTATTTTACTATATTTTATCATGTATACAGATATTTACAAGAGGGTTTTGATGTACCCGTTTAGAGGGTGCATTTTTTGTTTTAAATCCTTATTTTATATGGGTTTATTAAAAAAATGTGAAAATTTTAAAAATTATTTTTTTAAAATTATTGTCAAGAGTGCCGAAAAATCTGGTAAAATTATATTATAAGTACTGTTCAAAATCATATATTTTATGATATACTGTCTATAGAGGATAGATATAGTGGTGATTAATTATGAAAAAAATTAGAGTTTTTGAGACATTTTCAGGAATTGGTGCACAAAATAAGGCATTAAAAAATAGCGGACTTGATTATGAAGTAGTAGCAACGAGTGATTGGTTCATTGATGCAATTTTAGCGTATGATGCTATACATTGCAAAGACGAAAAAATTAGCGTTCCTTCATATGAAAAACAAATAGAGTATTTATCAAAATTTACATTTAGTGGTGATTCAGTTAAGCCTTATCATAATTTGATGAAAAAAAGTAAAAAGGAAATAAAAAAATTATATATTGCAAATAAACGAACAAAAAATCTCGGATCAATAACAGAAATTACTTCAAAGGTTATACCTGACCATGATTTGTTAACATATAGTTTTCCATGCCAAGATTTATCTACTGGTGGAAAGACACGAGGAATGAGCAAAGGATCTGGAACTAGATCTGGCTTGCTATGGGAAATTGAAAGAATACTTGGTGAGTTAAATAATGAAGGTAGACTTCCAAAATATTTATTGATGGAGAATGTTAAAGCAATCTTAGCGCCATCAAACAAAAGAGATTTTGAGATGTGGAAAAAATTTTTAGAGGATCTTGGCTATAAGAATGAAGTTATGGTATTATCAGGAATATATTTTGGAGTGCCACAGGATAGGGCAAGATGCTTTATGGTTAGTATCCTTGGAAATAAAAAACCAAAAATCGAAAAACGTTTAAAGAAAAATTCATATCCAGCAAGTGACATAAAAAAGTTCTTAAAAACGGATTATACAAATAAGACATATAAAAAAGAAGCTGATGAAGCACAATTACCTCGAACTAGATCTAGAGAACTAATGTGGAATATTAATAAAAGGGATGTTGAAAATTTAACTTATTTTAACACGATTACATGCAATATGGATAGACAAAACAATGCTGGCATGATATTATATGATGGACCAAAAGGAAACTCTTATCGTTTATTGACAGCACGTGAAGCATTTTTACTGATGGGATTTTCTGAAGAAGACTTTGAGAATGTAAAAAAGCTTGGATTAAGTTATAGAAAAATGATTAAATTAGCTGGTAATTCAATTGTTGTACCGGTTTTAGAAGCAATATTTAAAGTAATGTTTGAGGAGAAATAAGATGGATAAAGTAGTTCTGCCAATTGATAAAAAATCTTTATTTTTGAATATATTTAATGATAATGAATATGGGCATACTGCAACTGTATCAACTCCAATTAAGCAAGGAAATTCTACAAATGAAAAATTAGCTCAAATATTCAAAGTTCCAAAACAAATAGATTTTAATGCAAAACCATTATTGGTTGATGAATTAATAAAAAACTCTAAATCTAAAATAAAAATTAATAATGTGTTTTTGTTTGATAAGATTGCAGTAAATGGTGAACTAATCGAAACTGGAAAAATTTTATATTGCATGTACATTAAGGAAGAAGTAGATTCCTCCAAAGCACAATATGGAAGAATCAAACTTCATTATCCATTAGGATTAAAATATGAAGATAGTGACATTGATATAGACAATAAATATATTATTAATCTTATTTCAAAGAAAGTATTTAATTACGCTTTTATAGTAAATAGTTTTGAATATAACTTTGATAATGATATATTGAATTTTAATATAACAATTATTGGGGAAAACAAAATACCATACTCAAAAGTTTTTATCAATAATAAAGGAACAGGAAATAAATTTAATAGTATTTTTAACGAATTTGCTGAATCTTATGATATGGAAATTATCTCATTAAGACAAAAATTTGGACAAGAAATTGGCCCCGATAATTATTTAGAATACATGGAGATAGCAAAAGATAAAGCAATGGCCGAAGGAGAACTATATGCTAGAAAAAAATATAAAAATGATGTAACTAATATATCGTTACTATATCCTTATTCGTTATACGATTTTGAATGCAGAGAAGGATATAATACCAAATATTATTTAGTATTTTATACTACATCTAATAATGAATACTTTAATATATCGTCAAAAAAACTTAAATTCATTAATGATTTTAAAAATAATGTAGAAATATTAGTAATGACAAACATTTTGAATGGGCCCAAAATATCAAAGTATAATGTAGAGCAAATACTGACATTTTCAAAGAGTATAAATTCAGTAATGCTTAGAAAGGAGTAATCTATGGGAAAGTATATTACACAAATTCCACCAGCTAAATCATTAATTAGTGGAATAAGATCAATTGGATATAGTTTTGCGTCTTCTGTTGCAGATATTATAGATAATAGTATTACAGCAAAGGCCTCTGAAATAAATGTATATGCTGATCCGTTAGATGAACCATATTTCGTGATCTTGGACAATGGGCTAGGAATGAATTATGATGAATTAAAAAACGCAATGACATTTGGCTCAGACAGAAGTGACAAGATAGATAATGAATTAGATTTAGGAAGATTTGGTCTTGGATTAAAGTCAGCATCTTTATCACAATGTCGAAAAATGACGGTTATTAGTAAGGAAAAAGATAGTATAAATGGTATGTGTTATGATTTAGAAATAATTGAAGCCCAAAATGATTGGGTGCTTGAAGTACTAGATGAAAATGAAGTAAAAAGAATGCCATGTTTTGAACAATTAAATAAATATGAGACTGGAACATTAGTTATTTGGCAGAATTTTGATAAATTAGATGCATTAGCCACTAATTTTGTAACCTCTTTTAGAAATGCAGTTGCTGATGCAAAGAAACATGTTGAATTAGTATTTCATTATTATTATGATTCAGTTAGCATTTTTTTCAATAATGATAGGATTGAAAAAAGGGATCCATTTTTAATTAATTCAGCTCCTAGACAGCAAACCGGTAGGACAGATCCTATAATAATGAATGGTTCAATTATTACAATTACACCTTATACGCTACCTTTTGCCAACACCTTAACACAAGAAGAAAAAAAATTATTAGGGAATACAAATATATATGATGAGCAGGGCTTTTATATTTATAGAAATAAAAGACTTATAATTTGGGGAAGTTGGCTCCATATGAATGTTAGAAGTGAGTTAAGCAAATTGGCTCGTGTTAAAATAGAGATACCTTCTACACTGGATAAAGAATGGAGCTTAGATGTAAAAAAATCAACTGCAAAAATTCCGGACAAAATAAAAGATCAGATAAAAGCTTCTCTTGAGGACTCAATACACAGAAGTAAAAGAACAACAAGATTCAAAGGAGTAAAAGAGCAGCAATTTGAAGACAAGGTGTGGAATAGAATAAATTTAAGAGATGGTTTTGTTAAATATGAATTGAATAAAGAAAATCCATTATACAAATTGTTATCAGAAAATCTTTCAGAAACAGATAAAAGATTATTGGATTCGTTTATATTTCAAATTGAGACTGGATTACCAAAGTATTCAATACAAAATGACACTCTAGATGATTTGAAAATTGTAAATGATAGTGATAGTAATACACCAGAAGAATTAATTGAGAGAGTATGCAAAGATTTGGAATGCGTACCGAGTTCCAAAAAAGAAGCAATATTGGATGAATTACTTAAAACAGATGTATATAAGAGTATTTCTGATAAAAGAGATTTAATAATTGAGAGGATTGGTGTTTATGTCTGATTTAGAAACAAAAGCATATAGAATGTTAAAAGAATTTTTAAGAGGAGAGAATAAGTCTATAGAAAAAATAAGGGAGGCTATTGATACAATATTAGAAATGAGTATTTTCAAAGAATCAAATATAGAAGATATCAAAAATACCATATATGATGAATATATAACTAATATTGGAATTGTAAATCCTGATGCAGAATTTCTTGTTAAAGATAAAGATTTCAATAATTGGATGAAATTATCCAATGTTTCTACAAATTGCTTTGATAGATATATGGACTATTTAAGGGACATGGATTTTCCGGAAGACTCAATAGAAAAAATGACTAAGGCAACAAACGATATACTAGCTAGATGTGCTGATCCCAATAATTTAAATGACCATAAGAACTCTAAGAAAAAAGGCTTGGTAATGGGAGATATTCAATCTGGAAAAACTGCAAATTACACTGCTTTAATAAATTTGGCTGCTGATTATGGATATAAAGTTATAGTACTACTAGCTGGTATGACAGATTCTTTGAGAGAACAGACACAGAAACGTATTGATTCAGGATTTATTGGTGCCAAGAGTGATACTATAAGTAGTTCAATAATAAATTTTGTAGGCGTAGGAAAAGAAGAAAACAAGTATTATGCCATTCCTTTAACTAATGTTAATTCAGATTTTGGTAAAGTGGTTAGAGAAAATCAGAATACCAATTCTAGCGATTTTAATAAACCACTAATATTGGTTATTAAGAAAAATAAAAGTGTGTTAACACAGGTTAAAGATTATTTAAAACCAGGAATTCATGGAATCACTTCAGAAAATATTTTAATTATTGACGATGAAGCTGATAATGCTTCTGTTAATACCAAAAATAGTGATGATCCATCAATTATTAATAAGTTAATTCGAGATTTATTTAATAATTTTACTATCGCTTCATATGTTGGATTTACAGCAACACCTTTTGCAAATATATTTATAAATCCATATGATGATGATTTTAATAAGGATTTATTTCCATCAGATTTTATCGTTCAATTAAAAGAACCTTCATCATATTTTGGAGCAAATAAGGTTTTTAATAATCTTGGAAGTATTGATGAGCCTAAATATAAGCATATAGAAATACTAGATCCGCATGAAAAAAACTTTCTACTATTAACACATAAAAAAGATGACGAAATATTTAGTGTTCTACCTGATAGTTTAAAGAAAGCAATAAATGATTTCATAATTGTAAATGTCATTAGAACATTAAGAGGGAAAGAATTTAAACATAGAACCATGATGATTAATATTTCTCGTTTTAATGCAATCCAATATAAAATATATGATAAAATCAATGATTATATTGATTTGATGAAAAATACCATATCGCAAACTTATAAATCAGATTTTAATAATTTTATTAGAGATCCTTATATGAATGATTTATATGAAGAATATAATGATGAATTTTTCTCTGAAATAAGAGAAGAATTTACATGGGATCAAATTCAAGAAGGTTTAAATAACGAGATTCAACAATTTATAGTTACAGTAGTAAATAATAACAATAAGAAAAATAGATTTAATTATGATAATTATGAAAAAGAAGGAGCTAGAGTAATTGCGATTGGGGGATTTATTCTATCGAGAGGTCTTACTTTAGAGGGATTAATGATAAGCTACTTCAATAGAAAAGGCAATGCTTATGACACAGTATTACAGATGTGTAGATGGTTTGGGTACAGGCCAGGATATGAAGATTTATGCAGAATATATATGACTCAAGAAAATATTGATAATTTCGAGGATGTAATAGATGCCGTATCAAATTTAAAAGAGCAATTTAAACAAATGGATGTAGAAAATAAAACACCAGAGGATTTTGGATTAATGGTAAAACAATCGCCAGCTAGATTAAATATGCAAATGTTTATTTCGAGTGGAGAAGAGCTTGAAAAATTTGAAAAGATGGGGATTACTGCTAAAAACAAAATGAGAAATACCGAGGAAAAAATAATAACACTAAATTATAGTGGAATTGCTACTGATACATCAAAGCTATTTAATGATAAAGCAAAAAATGAAGAAAACAAAAATACAATCGATTTATTATTTAAAAGTTTAAAAGATAAAGAATTAAATTTAGAGTATGTTAATGGTAGATTAATGGTTCAAAGAATACCGAAAGGCGTTATTTCTGATTTTATTAACAAATTTAAACTACCATTTCTAAATAAGAGTTTTGATACAGAGAGTTTATCAGAATATATCAAGAATTCTGTCTTCATGCCAGAATGGGATTTAGTTATAGCAACTGGTTCTAAGAATGATAATGATTATTGGAACTTCGAAGACTATAATATACCAGTTGTAACTCGTTCGTTTGATATGAATTATTCAGATAACATAATACGTATTTCTGGAAATAAAAACAGATTGTATGAACCTGGTATTTTTAATAGTGGTTTGAATGATGAACAATTATCACAAGCAAATATGAACATGGTTTATCATGAAAGAAAAAATCTTATTGCAGAAGACTATTTAAATATTCAAAGGCGCCCATTATTGGTAATATACCCAATTAGGTTAAAAAAGAAAAAGAATTCATCAATCAATGATTCTGAAATGAGAGCAATTAGTAATTTTAATAATGGAACTCCATTGTTCGGAATTGCCTTAGGTTTTCCTGGCATTAAAACAAACGAAAGAGTTAGCTACAGACTAAATAAAGTTAAGATTGAGCAATTATCTCTTGATTTTGAATATGAGGAGGAATATGATCCTAATGAAGATTAATTTTGAAGATAAATTTAAAGAACTAAACGCAATTAGCAATATATTAAAAAAGGTTGAAAGTAATAATAAAGTAAAGATTTTTTATGGTTTATCGAAAGAAGGTAAAAAAAGATTAGCATTTTTATCAACAATTGTTCCTAGTCAAATAGAATCTACAAAAATGATAAGTGTTAGTTATTATAAAGATAATGAAAATTCAAATTGGTTAAGTTTTGATCTAGAAAATAATAACTATTCCAATTTATTCTATACTTTTTGTACAGATATGGTTAATTCATTGAGTGGATTAAATGATGAAAAAGAAGAATTAGAATATTTAAAACAAAGATTTTATAACTGGAAAAAGATGTTTCAAAATATTTCTACTAAAGAATTATCAGAGGAAAAAGAGCAGGGAATATATGGAGAATTGTATTTTTTGTACAAGTATATGATTCCCAAATATGGTGTAGAGAAATCTATTTTATCATGGGCAGGGCCACATAAATTTAATAAAGACTTTTCAATTGACGAAACTTGGTACGAAATTAAAACATCAAGTGTTAATGCTAATACAATTGAAATAAGATCAATTAATCAATTAGATTCAGATGTTGATGGTTTTCTAACTGTAGTTAAAGTTGAAAAAATGTCTATGGAATATAGAGGAGAATTGTCATCTATTTTTGAATTAATTCAAGCTATCATGGGTGAAATTACGAGTATTCAAATTCAAGATGATTTTCTTAATAAATTAATTGAATTAGGTGTTGGACCTGAAAATAATTTTGGCTCACGCCGCTATGACACAAAAAATATATTATTATATAGTGTGTCAGATAAATTTCCTAAGCTTACAAGAAAAAATATAACATTCACTGAAATAGAAAATGTTACTTATACTATTAATCTTTCACAAATTGATAGATTTAAGGTGGAGGAATTATGATAAGTTTAGAAGAATTTAGAGAGGATTATATAAATGAAATTAATTTAACAGCTATTGAAAATAGCGAGCATCAACCAGATGCTTTCATAGATGAAATGTCTGAAACGCTTATAGAAGACTTTTCCATAATTAATGGCTTGGACAGATGCTTTTATTCATTTAATAAAGGAACTAAGGCTTTCAAAAATATGCAAATTGATGGTGGCTTTTTAGATCTTCCAGCAAATGTTATTGATTTATTAATTGCAGATTATAATCCTGGAGACGTAACAACAATAACTAATGAATTCATTAATTCAAAGTCACAATTGATGATTAATTATTTTGAAAACGTGCTAAAAGGCTATTTTACAAATGCGGAAGATAGTAACGAAGCGGTTCAACTAGCGTATAGTATTTTAAATAATTTAGATTCTATAAATAAAATTCACCTAGTTATTATATCTACTAATAAATTAAGTACGAGAGTTAAAACAATAGATTTTCCTGACTTTATTTATAATAATAGAAAATTTAAAGTTGAATTAGACGTTATTGATATTCAAATGATATATAATTCCAGATTAAAAGATTTTAAAAAAGAGCCAGTTGTTATAAATACTGCTGATTTTGGATTAAATGGTATTCAATGTATAAAAGCTGATATTGGTACCAGCGATTATGAAGCCTACTTAGCAATCGTGCCAGGTAAGTTTTTATGTGATATATATGAAAAGTATGGTCCTAGATTATTGGAGTCAAACGTTAGATCATTTTTAAATGCTAAGGGAGCTGTTAACAAAGGCATTCGTGGAACAATATTAAATGAGAGAACTAAATTTTTTACATATAATAACGGAATTTCAACAGTCGCAAAAGATATTAAGACTAAAATCATTCCTAATGAAGGATTGTATATAACTGAATTTAATGATTTTCAAATAATTAATGGTGGGCAAACAACAGCATCTTTAGCATCGGCTGATATTAGAGATAAAGCTCCGCTAGATAATATTTATGTTCAAATGAAATTAACTATTGTTAAAGAGGATGATCCTGAATTTGTTCATAATATTTCAAAATATGCTAATAGCCAAAATAAAGTAACTGCGGCAGATCTTAACTCTAATCATCCATTCTATATAAAAATGGAAGAATTTTCTAGAAAAACATTTGCACCACCTGTTAATAATCAACCATACCAGACACTATGGTTCTTTGAAAGAGCTCGTGGACAATATGATCAGCCAAAAATGAGTATGACTAAAGCAGAACGTGAAAAATATACTAAGCTAAATCCAAATAATCAAAAATTTACTAAAACTGATTTAGCTAAATATTTAAATTCAGCTGCAATGAAGCCATATGCCGTTTCAAAGGGTGCACAATTGAATTTGATTGATTTTCAAACCGATTTAGAAGCGCAGTGGAATAAAGATAAACTTTCATTTAATGAATTGTTCTACAAAGATTTAATTTCTAAGGCAATCCTATTTAAAACAATAGAGAAAGTTATTTCTGAACAGGATTGGTATATAGAGAATAAAGCATATAGGGCTCAATTGGTAACATATTCATTTTCAAAATTAATTTATGAAGTTAAAAAGAATGGTAATATGGAATTGGACTATAAAACAATATGGGATAAGCAAAGTGTACCAGACTATATTATTGACGAAATAATTAACATTTCAAAACTATGCTTTGATGCATTTAACGACCCTAATAGAACATTTAATAACATTGGTGAATATACAAAAAGAAAAGATTGCTGGACTATCATAAAAGATAAGACTTATACATTATCTGAAGATACTATAGATTCACTAATATCAAAAGAAGAGAAAAAAATAGAAGCTATTAGCGCAAAAAAAGATGAGAAATTAAATAATTCTGTTATGCAGGAAGTTGAAATATTTCAACTTGGTATAGATTATTGGAATAGGGTTAAGCAATTAGGTATTGAACAAAATATTTTGAATGGTAGAGATATAGAATTTATAGATTATGCAATTAAATATTGTAATGGATTAGTAATGGGAATGTCACCTGCACAAACTAAAATTATTTTTGAGATAAAAGACAAATTAGAACAGAATGGAATAAAATAAAAAAGGAAAAACTTATCGTTTTTCTTTTTTCTTAAATTAAAATTTCAACCGCACCACTCGGTGTGGTTTTTTGATATAATAAAAGAGCCCCACCCAGCAAGAAAGGAGCTCTATATGAATTATACACAATTAACAGAAAAAAAGAAAGCCCAAATTGATATTTTATTAGAACAAGGTATGTCAATGAGAAAGGTAGCTACTATAATTGGAATTAGCCATTCTACAATATCAAGATATAAAGCAGGTATTTATAAAAAAAGAAAAATAGATATAAATAAAAAATATGAAATATTTATTAAGTATTTATTCGACCATTATGATAGAAAACATCATTCCATAGAAGTATGTATACATAATTTTAAAAAGCAATATAGAGGTGTAAAATGTCCATCTATTCAACAAACTTATAAATGGGTGAAGGCTGGTAAAATATTCTTGACAAAAGATAAGTTATGTTATAAAAAACGCAAAAGTAAAAAGAATGATATGATGAATCACACTATATGGAACATGAAAAATAAAACAGTATTACCAATAAGATTAAAGCCTAAATACATTGAAAATAGAGGTGAAATAGGACATTTGGAAATAGATTCAATACTAGGCAAGAAAAATGAACAAGAATCAATAATATCAATAGTAGATAGATGTACAAGAAAATTATGGTTAATAAAATCTGAATATAGAAACGAATATTATACAGACAAATTAATTTATGAGTTTATTATAAAAAATGAAATACCAGTTAAGTCAATAACTACTGATAATGGATTTGAATTTAAAGTACTAGGAATATGTGCCAAGAAGCTAGGAGTAAAATTATATAAGTGTGATCCTTATTGCTCATTTCAAAGAGGAACAAAAGAAAGGACAAATGCATTAGTAAGAAGATGGATACCAAAAGGAAGATCAATGGAATTAATTCCTCAAATATATTTAGATGATATTTGTTTTGAAATTAACACAATGCCAAGAAAAATATTTGACTTTAAAACCCCATGTGATGTAGAATTAAATTATAATTAAGTGGTGCGGTTGAAATGCGAAAAAAAGAAATAGTTCAAGTGAACTATTTTTCTTTATAAAAATTAAATGTTACTTCTAATTCAATGCTATCATCATTAACAATCTCTTCGTATGATTTACCTAATTTAGATTCTAATTCTTCTAAAGTGACAGGTTTATCAAATACTTTAAATGAATACATATCATACTTAATTAAATATCTTGAATAAATATCAGTTTTTTCTTCACGATAACTTTTGTTAGAACTATCTACCTTACTAGTATCACTGAAAGATGACCAACTAGTGTATGTATATAGTGAATCATCACGGTATTTATAATCATGAGGTTTAGTAGATGAGAAATAAGTTAAATAACCTCTTTTATCCTTATTGTACCATCTATATGTATCATCATAATATGAATACATATTAACACCATTACCTTTTTCTTTAGTATATTCATCCCCAGGTTTTTCTACACTATATTTACCATTCTCCCAATATACTTTAGTTTTACCATCCATTTTATACCATTGGTAACCTTTTTTTGTTTGAATATGTCTATAACTAAATTCTTCTGGATAATCAAGAGACCATTCACTTGCTTCTGTTTTTAATAATGTGCTTGTATCTTTGTTTGGATAACCTTTAGGAGCAGTAGCACTAAAGCCACTATAGTTTACATTGTACTTATACCATTTCCATTTTTTATCACGATAACTATAATAGGTTTTAGTATCTCTTACATATTCTTTAATAACAGCTGTATCTGGAATAGTAGGTAAATTTTTAGAATCAATTGGTAAATTCACACCATTTGTTTCATTTTCACTTATTTTATTACTTGGATACCATTTTGTCCATTTAGAATTGTAATGAGTTACTTCTTGATAATTAAATAATACTTCTACTTTCATATTTTGAACTTCATTATAGTTAGACGTTTTTTTGTTAAAACCTTTAGTTGTACAATAGGAAGCATTAGCTAAATTAAATGTTTTAACATATTCATTTCCGTATTTTGTATAAGTAACGCTACCTTCAACTGTTTTCTTTTTAAAAGTAACAGTATCAGTCATATTACTTAATTCTAGTGTAATAGCTTCTCCATTTAATTTAGGGTATAAGTTATTACTTTCTAGATAAGAATCTGTAATTTGTATAATTTCATCTTTAATACCATTACATACTTTATTATGTTTTCTATTAATAGTACCTTTGATAAAAACAAAAACGACGATTATTATAAAAGCAAAAATTAATAACATTTTAATTCCATCTTTAGATTTAAAATCAATTTTTGAAAATCTTGTTTTGCCATTTTCTAGATTTTTTTTGTTCATAAAATAAACCACCCAACAACATTATAACATTTTTTTCAATATTTGGACACTTTTTTTATTAATTTCATAAACTATATTAGGTGGTTTTGATGGGAAAAGAAGAGTTTAAAACATTTGTTAAAAAAAATCCTAAATTGATTAAATATGTACAAGATGGTAGTAGTTCTTGGCAAAAGTTTTATGAAATTTATGATATATATGGTGAGGATGAAAACGCTTGGAAAGATTATCTTGGCGTTGCCGAGGTAGCTGCTACTACAGCTGGTATAGGTGATGTAGTAAAAATCTTTAAAAATATTAATTTAGATTCCATCCAAAACAGTGTTAGTAGCATTCAAAGAGTATTAGGTGTAATTGGAGATTTAACTAATAAAGGCACTAGTACAAAAAAAGAAGAATATAAACCAAGACCAATTTATAAACATTTTGAGGATTAGATGATTTTGGATTTACAATTTAAAATAAAAAATAACCCTAATTACACAAAATACTTAAGAGAAAACTCATATTGGTATAAAATATTAAATAGATATCCAGAACAATTTACTAAATTTGAAGAAGAAGTAAAGGAAAAATATCAATTAAGAACAACTGATAGAATTAGTAAAGCTCTAGACACATTTGAAATGGTTACATCTATTTTATCTACTTTAAAAAATTAATGTTGCTAATACCTTTACTTACATGGTATAATTAACTATAGGTGATTTTTATGGATAAAATATTAACAGGAATAAGACCAACAGGAAATCTTCATATAGGACATTATTTTGGCGCGGTTCAAAATTGGGTGAATTTGCAAGAAAAATATGAATCTAATTTTGAAATTGCCGATGTTCAAGCCTTAACAGATAATTTTAATGAACCAGAAAAAGTAAGAAAAAATGTATATGAAATCACTTTAGATTTGTTAGCATGTGGAATTAACCCAGATAAAGCAACTATATTTATTCAATCATTAATTCCAGAAATCGCTGAAATGACTATATACTATTCTAATTTAGTTACAGTATCAAGATTATTTAGAAATCCAACTGTAAAAAATGAAGTTAATCAGAAAAAAGAACTATTCGGTTCGAATGGAGAAAGTATAACTTATGGATTTTTAGGTTATCCTGTTAGTCAGGCGGCTGATATAACAATTTTTGATGGAAAATATATACCGGTTGGTGAAGATCAATTACCTTTAATTGAACAAGCAAGAGAAATTGTAAGAAAATTTAACTCTATTTATGGTGAAACATTTGCTGAACCAGAACATTTATTAACTGAAAATAAGAGAATTAAAGGTTTGGACGGAAATGAAAAAATGGGTAAAAGTTTAGGTAATGCTGTTTATTTAGTTGATAATGAAGAAATAGTTAGGAAAAAAATAATGGCTGCTGTTACTGACCCAAATAGAATAAAAAAAGATGATAAGGGAAATCCAGATATTTGTATGGTTTACTACTATCACAATTTAGTTAATAAAGATAATGTTAATACTATTTGTAGTGAATGTAAAAATGGACAAAGAGGTTGTGTGGCTTGTAAAAAAGAGCTTATTAGAAGCATGATGGACTTTTTAAAACCAATTCAAGATAGAAGAAAATATTATGAAGAAAATCCTTTGTTAGTAGAAAAAATATTAGAAGAAGGAACAAAAAGAGCAAGAAATAAAGCAATTAAAAAAATGGAACAAGTTAGAAAAAATATGCAAATAGATTATTTTGAAAAATAGAAGTCCTAAAACTTCTATTTTTTTGTATAAGATATAAATCCGATTATTTCTAAAATCGAGTAAAATATTAATGCAAGGCCAATAAATTTAAATACTAAATTAGTTTTCAAAATTATGTATAGACCACATATAATTAAAAGTATGGAAACGATTAATCTTGATGTAAATGAGTTTTCTTTTGAGTTGAGTGTGTATATCAATCTCATAATTCCACTATATAAAACCCAAGAACCAATAATTAATCTAACAACAGTTTCAATAACTCCTGAACACACTATTGAAATAATTCCTAATATAACTAAAACAATTGATGTTACTAATAAAGAATTATTAGCTATATTTAAGTTTTTATAAGTTTTTCTATATGATAAATAGTCAATAATTCCTACAATAATTAAAACACCACCTAAAATATAAGCAATAAATTCAACAATTCCTCCAGGATTTGTAAACAAAACACAACCAAGTATAAAAAATATAATTGAACTTAACAAAGAACTTTTTTCAGAATAATCGATTACATTTACTTTCTTTAACATATCATCACCTTAATAAGTATAACATAGTTCTTTAATTAAGTCAATTTAAGTTGACAAGTCAACTTAAATACAATATAATTATTTGGGTGAGATAATGAAAATAGATTTTGATTTTGCAATTATGTATTGTAGACAAATAAAACAAAAATTACAAAATGAAATAACATTAATTCTTAAAAATTATGATTTAACTTGTCCGCAAGGTTATTTTTTAAATTTATTTAATCATCACTCTATGTTAACTTTATCAGAAATTACAGATTTATTAGGTGTTGATAAAGCATATACAACAAGAATAGTTAATTCACTATTACAAAAAGGGTTAGTTGATAAAACAGACAGCATAAGAAAATATTCAGTTTTTTTAACTGAACAAGGTAGGAAAATATTAAAATTAATTGCTAACGATGTTAAAAAAAATCGTGAAAAATTATTAAATGAAATTGGTGAAGAAGAATTAAATAATTTTAAAAATACATTAAAAAAAATAATAAATAATTTGGAGGTATAATATGTTAGAAATAAGAAATATTAAAAAAAGTTATAAAACGGGAACATTTATTCAACATGCTTTAAAAGATGTTAGTATATCATTTAGACCAAATGAATTTGTTGCCATTCTAGGGCCATCTGGTAGTGGTAAAACAACACTGCTTAATATTATAGGTGGCTTGGATAGATATGATTCTGGTGATTTAGTCATTAATGGTAAATCAACTAAAAAATTTAGTGATAGTAATTGGGATAGTTATCGTAATAATTGTGTTGGGTTTATATTTCAAAGTTATAATTTAATCAATCATTTAAATATTTTAGAAAATGTTGAAATGTCATTAACTTTAAGCGGAGTTTCTAAAAAAGTTAGAAAACAAAAAGCTCTTGATGCTCTTAAACAAGTAGGATTAATTAATCATGCTTATAAGAAACCAAATCAATTATCAGGTGGTCAAATGCAAAGAGTTGCTATAGCAAGAGCTTTAGTAAATGAACCAGATATAATACTAGCGGATGAACCAACTGGAGCTTTGGATTCTACTACAAGTGTTCAGATTATGGAATTAATTAAAGAAATTGCTAAAGATAAATTGGTTATAATGGTAACTCATAATAAAGAATTAGCTTATGATTATGCCAATAGAATTATCGAATTAAAAGATGGAGAATTGATTAATGATACTAATCCACATGAACAAAGTAAAAACAATCAAGAATACAAAATAAGAAAAACAGCTATGAGTTTTTTTACTGCACTAAGTTTATCATTTAAAAATATAGAAACAAAAAAAGGAAGAACTTTTTTAACTGCTTTTGCATCTAGTATAGGAATTATTGGAATCGCTTTAATTCTATCCTTATCTAACGGTTTTAATATAGAAGTTGAAAAATTTGAAAAAGATGCTTTATCTAGTCTACCAATTATGATTAGTGAACAAACAGTTGAAATGGATGAAGATTCACTTGCTAAAATGCGTGATAGTTTTAAAATTGATAATAATTCATATCCAAGTGAAGAGGTAATTTATATTCAAAAAGATATGGTTGAAGACACAACTCATACTAATATAATCAATCAAGAATTTATTGATTATATAGAGAAAATAAATCCTAAATATGTATCAGGAATATCATATATGCGTTTGGTATCTATAAATGCTTTATCTAAAGCAAAAGATGGCTATAAAATAATAGATAATTCATATTTAACAACACTTCCTAAATCTTTAGATGAAAAACAAAATGATGTTGTAGAAGATAACTATGATTTATTAAAAGGAAAATTTGCAACTAATAAAGATGAAGTTGTTTTAGCCGTTGATAGTAAAAATAGAGTAAATGAAAAATTACTAGAAATGTTAGGCTTTGATTTATCTAAAGACAATTTTACTTTTGATGAGATATTAAACAAAGAAATAAAAGTTGTTTTAAATGATGATTGGTATATTGATAATAATAATTATTTTATTCCTAACTTTAATTATGAAGAATTATACAATAATAAAAACAACTTGACTCTAAAAATAGTTGGCATTATAAGAGGAAAGGAAGATGCAAAATTAGTGTCTGCTTCATCAGGAATTGCTTACACAGAATCTTTAATTGACTATATAGTAGAAAATAATAGTAAATCAAAAATAGTTTTGAAACAAAAAGAAGTTGATTATAATATTTTAACAGGTGAACAATTTAGAGAAGAAAAAGATAAAGACGCTGTATTATCATATTTAGGAAATGACAATTTACCAATTTTAGTAAATATATTTCCAAGAAATTTTGATTCAAAAGATGAAATTATTAAGTATTTAGATGATTATAATGAAACTAAATTAGAAGAAGATAAATTATTATATACAGACATGGCTAGTTTAATATCTAGTTTATCAGGAAGTATTATGGATGCGATAACAATAGTTTTAATTGCTTTTTCATCAATTTCTTTAGTAGTATCATGTATAATGATAGGAATAATAACTTATATATCAGTATTAGAAAGAACTAAAGAAATAGGAATATTAAGAGCTATGGGAGCAAGACGTAAGGATATAACAAGAGTATTTAATGCTGAAACAATTATTATAGGATTGTGTTCCGGATTATTAGGAATTACTATAGCAAGAATATTAGTGTTTCCAGCTAATATAATTATTTATAATGCAACAGGATTGGATAATGTTGCTAAAATGAATCCATTGCATGCATTGTTATTGTTAATTATAAGTATGTTATTAACAGTATTAGGTGGTTTAATACCAGCTAAAGTAGCAAGCCGTAAGAATCCAGTAGAAGCATTAAGAACAGAATAAATATTTGAAAAATGATTTATTGAGTGTTATTATAAATAGTTATAAAACGTAATTGTCGATTTGTACAATTTAATTTGCAAATCAAACAAGTAGAAGTGATTAGTATGGTTAGACTGAACGATGTAAACAATAAGTCAACATATGGGGAGGGTATTTAGATAACCATAATAAAAACCACAAGGGTCTAAAAATAAATTCCTTTTGTGGTTTTTGTTTTGGGGAAAAAGGATTTACATTAGTAGAAATAATAGGAGCGATAGTATTATTGACAGTAATAGGCCTAATAATATATCCAGTAATAAATAATTTAATAGTGATTGAAACTCTTGATAATACTACTAATACTTCAGCAGATGGAATAAAATCATCTAGTGGTTATGTTCAAATGGTGAAATTGTTTATACATTCACTATAAATAGTATTAATACAACAATTGGTAAAAGAATGAATACGAAACCAGGTTTCAGAAGGTAGAAATATTTTAAATTTTGTTTTATAATTAATATGGTGATATTATGAAAAAAACATATATTATAACTGGCGCTAATGGATTTTTAGGTAATAATATAATAAGATTGCTGCAAAATATTGATTGCGAAATAAGAGCTTTAGCTCATTCAAAAGAAAAAATTAAAGCATTAGAAAACTTAAATTGTAAAATATATTATGGAGATGTAACTAAAAAAGAAACATTAAATAGTATTTTTGATGTTCAAAATGCAATTGTAATTCATTGTGCTGGAGATGTTTATATTAAATCAAAATATAGTGAAAATGTTTACAATGTTAATGTATTAGGAACTAAAAACATAGCTGATTTGTGTTTGAAAAAAAATTTTAAACTAATTTATGTAAGCAGTGTTCATGCTATTCCGATTAATAAAAATGAAACATTATCAGAAATAAAAGAATTTTTTCCTAATAAAGTAGTTGGCTGGTATGCTAAAACAAAAGCAGAAGCCTCAAATTATATTTTAGAATTAGTAAAAGAAAAAGGACTTGATGCTTGTATAGTTCAACCATCAGCAATTATTGGACCAAATGACTATAGCAATAGTAATTCAAATGAACTAATTAAAGACGTTATGTTAGAAAAATTTCCTGTTGCAATCAAAGGCGGTTATGATTTTGTAGATGTAAGAGATGTAGCAAGTGGTATTATTAATGCTTGTTATAAAGGAATTAAAGGAGAATGTTACATTTTATCTAATGAATATTATAGTGTTAGTAAATTGTGTAATTTAGTAAGTGAAGAATGTAATGTTAAAAAAATTAAACTAGCGTTACCTATATGGTTAATCAAACCATTCGCCCCTCTTTGTGAATTTTATTATAATATTAATAATAAAACACCTCTGTTTACAAAATGTTCATTGTATACAATTGGAAATAACATTAAATTTTCTAATGAAAAAGCAAAAAAAGATTTAAACTATAAAACAAGAGATATAAGAAAAACGATTAAAGATACAGTTAATTTTTATAAAAACGACTACAATTTATAGTCGTTTTTAAATGGATAATTAATATTTTAGCTAAACATTTATATCTATCTATCTTTTACTAAAGGATTAAAATTACTAATAGCTGAAACTAATTTAGGATGTCTAATTACAAAATGAATAACAGGGTCACTATTTTTAGATATAATGACATGAGAATTTTCTATTATAGTAATTGTAATATTTTTAAATGTTTTATTATCTACAATATTAAGTTTATAATTATCATTTTTATATTTTTTAGTCATTTCTAAGTGTTTTAAATATTCATCATAATTATATTTTATTTTTTGATTACAGAATATATTTTCAATTGGAAAATTAAGACTATCATTATCATCTAGTATGTATATATTATCATTAATTACATTATTTTTAAGTATGTTTTTAATATTATTTTCTTCTATTTTTTTGTATTTAACTATTTGTTTTATGTCATCTTCACTAATATTATTTCTTTTTAAAATATCAATTAATAATTCATCTTTTATAGTAAATAAAGGAAGAGTTGATAAAAATCTTTTTCTATTTCCATTTACCTTACTATCTTTAACTAAAAAGTGTTGGTAGTTATCAAAATCATTATAAATATCCATTAAGGAATTTGCTTTTTTAAGCAATAACCTTGCTTTTTCTTTATAGTATTCTACTTCCTTGCTATTACCTGTTAAATAATATTTACCTTTATTATGATTTCCTTTTATACATTCACCAGTAAGAGCGCAGCTACCTGATACATAGTTTAATTGTTCATATATATTATTTTTATTATCTTTAAAATAATAAGGTGAGACTTGACCTGTCATATAAATTGGAATCCAACTTTCAAGTCCTAGCATCATTTCATTGAATGGTCGATTTAAGTTATGAATTATATTTAAATGGAGTCCTTTTTTCAAACTCATTGCAATTGCAAACATCCATTTTTTTCCGAAATCGGTATCTTTTGCCATATCTTCCATCGGCATATCGCTACACATAAATATATCTTCCATAGTTTTTGATAAAACAGTTCCTTTAAAAAAATCTAATTCTCCATTTTTCATTTCTTCTATTCCATAATAGTTTTTTGTTTTCACACGGTAAAAGGGAATATTAGGTACTTTAAGTTCATCAAATTTGATTACTTTAATATAATCGTTTAAATTAAAATCATCTAAATTGTTTAAAAAGTCATTTATATAGTTTTTATTTGTTTTGTTATTAGTCAACCAATTATGAAGCAACAAAAATAATTTATTATTGTCTTCAATATCTTTATTTGTACAATTTAATATTGAAAGTAATTTTAATTTAGAATCAGTTGAGTATTTAGTTACTATATAATTACAAATTTTATTTGAAAATTCAATTGGGTCAGATGGTTTAGCCTTACCATACCTAATTCTTGATATATGCGAAGAATCAAAAGTAATATATCTTGACATCTCATTTATGTTTATTTTTAGGATATTTATTAATTCATTTAAATTCTCGCTGAAATTATCATAATCAAAGTCATCTTTAGTAATTGAATTTAATAATGTTTCAGTTATGATTTCTTTAGTATGCAAATCAATATTTTGAACTATACTAATTTTATATATAGCAGTAGCTAACTTTAATATTTGTTCCTCATTTGGTACTCTACTCCCACTTCTATATCGACTTATAACAGATTCTGATATATTTGATTTAAGAGACAATTCTTTAGAACTAATTTTTAATTCATTTAAATAGTTATTTAGTACATCTTTAAACATAAAAATCACCTAGTATAATTATACACTAAATATTGGGCTTATGTAAAAGCAAATTGCCAAAAAAAACAATGTTTTAAATGGAAACTTGATTGCTTACTATTTTAAACTAAAATATAATAATGAAAGAGGTGTTTAATTATGAAAAACAAAATTATATTGATTATTATAAGTGTCTTAGTTATAGCAGGAATTATATTTGGGATTACTAGAATACCTAAAGATGAGGTTACTAGTGATGGTCACAAGTTAAAAATAACTAAAAATGAAGCTAGTGAAGTACAATTAGAAGATTATCAAACAAATGAATTCAAAATGAAAATACCAACTGGTTGGAAAGTAGAAGTTTTAGGAGATTATATTCATTATACAATTAAAGCCTATAACCCTAAAAATCCTACATATCAATTTTTCTTTAATATGAAAACTGAAGGATATAACAAATCAGAAGATGCGAAAAGATGGCAACAAAAGTATTATCCAGATAATATGTTTGCAAAAACTAGCGTAATAGCTACTAAAGATACCGAAGGTTTTTATAAAATATTTAATGATTTAGGTCCTTTAAATAATACAAGTACATTTACATTTCCAACAATCACTAATTTTAAAGTAATTGAAAAATTAGGAAAAAGTATTATTGGTGGGGATGTATTAAGGGCAACATTTGAAGACGCAAGTGGTAGAGAAGCTGAAGGAATATTTACAGCATATGTTTATGATGTAGGTCCATATTATGTATATGAAAATATCATTTCTGGAAAACAAATAGATATACAGTATTTAAACGTATATAATGCTATTTTTTATACTACTCCAAAAGATGAATTAGTAGACTTTGAAAGTGTATTAAACGAAGTAGCTTCTTCATTAGAATTTAGTGATAGTTTTATAAATGGATTTAATAAACAACAAGATGCTGTTATGAATAGTTTTCAAAATGTAAGAAATATAGGAAATCAAATATCTGATGGAATTATGGATTCTTGGAATAAAAGAAGCGCTAGTTATGACATTACAAGTCAAAAACAAAGTGATGCTACTTTAGGTTATGAAAGAGTCTATGATACAGAAACAAATGAAATTTATAAAGCATATAATGGATTTACTGATGATTATAAAGGTGATAGATATAAACCTATAACAGATAATATGTATACAGAAAAAACAAGTGGCTATATTGAAAAGGTAGGATAATATGAAAAAGAAAATAATTTGTTTAATCTTATTAATATTAGTAATTATAAGTTTAATTTTGGTATTTAATAAAAAAGAAAAAAAAGAAAATCCTCAAGAATATAAAACATTATTAGAAGCAGTTTTGAAAAATAAAGAAAATAATTATAAAAAATTCTTAGGTGGTGAGGTATTAAATGAGAATACCAGTTTTAGAAACTATGCTTTTATAAGTGGTAATAATGTATATATTTATGATTATAATAAATTAAAAAATGAAGAATTTAGCCATAAAAAAGTATATACAATTCCAAATGAAATTAAAGTTATGAATATAAAATCTGGTTTTGGTGCTGATATTGAGTTTTATGATTATGATGGTAATTTATATACAATACATGATACTAATATCGATAATAATGTAAGAGATTCTTATGATATGTATGAAAATGCTATATATGAATTAAGTGATTATTTAAAATGGAATTATTCAAAACAATTTTTAGGTAAAGAAATAGATTATGATTTTATGTCTGATTATGTTTATGTTAAAGATAATATTTTATATAGTAAAAACTATGGAAATGAAAAATATCCAACTATAGAAAAAGTAAGTGGTAATTACGAAGGAGAAAAAGTAATTAGAATTTACAACGAAAGAATTTTAAAAACAGACAAAGGTTTTTATGAAATCGTTAGATATTTTGACACTAATTTAAATAAAACAATAACAACAACGATGAAGATTAACTTATTATCTAAATACTATGATGATGTATTAACATTTACTTATGAATATGTAATATTAAAAGATTATACATTGATTCCAATTAATGATGTTATGGAAAATAGAATTCGTGAATATCAATATAATTCTTTTATAAGTGGGTTTAATAGTATGGAAGAAGTACCTACTATATTTGAGGAATAAAAACTAATTTTTAGTTTTTTTTCTTTTTAATATATGGTATAATATATAGTAATAAATTAAGGAAGAGGAAATTATGGCGAAGAATTATAATGAAATTTATTCAAAAGTAAAGGAATTTAAAAGAAAATATCCAATGACAATCGCATGGCGATTAAAAGCACACAGTAAATTAGCTTCAAGGTATATAGGCGAAAATGAAAAAGTATTATACGCATTTGCTTGTCAAAACAACCATTTTTCATATGAAATATTTATGACTTATGTTGTAGTACTTACAAGTGAAAGAATTATTTTAGCTCAAAAAAGGTTATTCTTTGGTTCATTCTTTAAATCAATTACTCCAGATATGTATAATGATTTAACTATTAAAACAGGAATAATTTGGGGTAAATTATGTATTGATACAATTAAAGAAGTAGTTCAACTATCTAACTTAGATAAAGGTTCACTACCAGAGTTAGAAAGTACAATTACAAACTTCATGTTGGATGCTAAGAAACAATATCCTGACATTGACAATAAGTAAAAAATGGTTTATACTTTTTATAGTAGGTGAATGCTTATGAATAAAGGATATAATTTAAATACGAAATAGCTAGATAAAGTCTAGATTTTCGTATTTTTATTTAAGGGGAGGCAAATGATGAATAAAAAAGGATTTACATTGATAGAAATGTTAGCAATAATAATACTCTTATCAGTTATAGCACTGATAACATATCCTATTATTAATAATGTAGTAAGTGACAGCAAGGATGAAATTTACGACAAACAAATAAGTGAACTAGTGAGACTAGCAAATACATGGGTAACAAAAAATATGGATAGTTTAGAAATAAAAAATGGCTATAAATATTATTTATCATTTAATGAGCTGTTTGAACAAGGTTTTGTTTCAAAGGAAGATATTATAAATCCCAAAACAGGTGAAAATTTATTAGGATGTATGGTAGTTACCTATAATTCATTAACTGATGGGTTTGATGTAGAATATGATGAGAGTTGTATTAAACAGGGAGAATTTGTTGAAGGTAGCGATAATAGTGGAGCAAATAAGCCAGAATTGTTTGATAACATGCTTCCCGTTTATTATGATAGTTATTTTAAAGTTTGGAAAAAAGCTAATTCTAAAAATTTAAAAACTACTGTAACTTATAATGTTGGAGATGCTAATTTTGATGGTGTAGTAGATTCTAATGATATAAATTTTTTAAAAAATGCTTCTAATTACAATAAAGTTGCTGATACGATATCTCAGTTAGCTGTTGATGTAGATGGTGATGGAGTTATAACAGAAAGTGATTTAAATCTTATAAAAACTACTAAATATTATAATAAAAAAGTTGATGATATTAATGAAACAAGAACAGCGTTAGTATCAGATTACAAATGGTATGATTATGATAGTAAAATGTGGGCAAATGCGGTAACAGTAACAGATTCCACTAGAGAAAAATATTTAAATGCTGAACTTGGAACTACGATAAATATTGATGATATAACTACAATGTGGGTGTGGATTCCAAGGTATAAGTATACAATTTTCAATGGAAATAACGGAAGTGCATCAGAACAATTAATTAATGTAACATTTGAATCGGGTGTATCAAGAACTGGAACTGTAAGTTGCGTTGATAATTTTGAACAAGCAGGTATTAGCGAAATATGTAGTGATACTACAAATAAGGATATAAAAAACAATGTAAGTACATATACCCATCCTGCATTTAAATTTGGAAATACCGAATTAACAGGGTTTTGGGTAGGAAAATTTGAAGTAAGCGGAAGCACAAGTGCAGTAACTATTAAACCTAATGTAACATATTTAAGAAAGTCCGTTTCAGTACTTTTTAGTTCAATCAAAGGAATGAAAAATACGTATGGAATAACAAATGCTGATTCACATATGATTAAAAATATGGAATGGGGAGCAGTAGCTTATTTAAAACAAAGTAAATATGGACTTGGAACAACAAGTATGGGAACTAATAATAATAGTAATAATATAACAGGATGTGGTTCAGAAGCAGGAAGTAGTTCTAGTACTAAATGTAATACTTACGATACAGCAATCGGACAAAAATCCAGTACAACTGGAAACATTTATGGAGTATATGATATGTCAGGCGGTGGCTGGGATTATACAATGGGAAACATGAAAAACGAAAACAATGGATTTTATTCAAGTAATGCTGGTTTTACATCGATACCAGACACTAAATATTATGATAGTTATAAGTATGATGCATCTCTACCAAATACTCATACAAGAGGAAAATTAGGAGATGCAACAAAAGAAACATTGACTGTTTTTGGAGATAGTACAAAAGGTTGGGGAAATAAAGGAGTTAATGCTTATTTGCCTGAATCTACCCATTCTTGGTTTGCCCGTGGTGGTAGATATGATACTTTACGCTATGGCATATTTAGTTATGGAAGAAATGATGGTAGCGGAGGCACATCACGTGCTATATTATCTTTTCAATAGTTTGTACATATTTAAAATTAAAAAAAATAGAAAATGAAACAACACCCTAGTTAAAATTTAACTAGGGTTTATAATATAGAATTTAATATAACTAAAAGAGATTATCATTAAATAAATTTTTTGATAATCTCTAAATATTATGTAAAATTTTTGTTTAATTGGTTATCTTGACATAAATAATATTTATTTTATCGATACCAATTTTTTTATTTTTCCTTTATAATCAGGATTTTCAGAATCATTTTGTTTTGAAATGATAGTCATAGCAATTTCTTTTTTTGATAATTTGCATTCTTCTATAAAATCAAAAGATTTAATAAATTGATTAATGAAATATAAATAAGCAGAATTTCCATTTTTAAGCTCACATTCAACCATGTAATTACTTTTATATTCTACGCCATCTACTATTGGAGTTGTTTTATCAAACGTAATTTCAAACACACCATCAAAATATTTTAAATCGTATCTTGCTCTTTTTGTTTTTAAAGTTACCTTTTCAGTTAATTCTTTAATTGGTATTTTCCATTCTTTTTGTAAAAATTCAATAACCTCTTCTAACGAAGAAAAATTTTTTTCTTCACGTTTTGATATAGATGATTTATCACTTAAAGGTCGTTTTACTGTATATTCAACAATATCATTATTGACTCTTTTTCTTACATTTATTCGGCAAGTTTCTAATATATTCTCACAATCATAGTAAGTATCAACATTTTCTATGAATTTTGGTTCAGTTAAATTTAAAACAGAAATTATTTTTTTAAAATCTTCACAAGGGTTAGAATTTTCTTTGAAAGTATATTTTTTTTCTTGCTCTATCTCTGCTGATGTAGCATTTCTAACTCTTTTTATAATTTCTTCAATTTCATCCGAAGGTATACAATCTAATTCTAAACATTTTTTGAGTAATTTTAAATCAATAGAAACAATATATTTTTCTTTTTTTAATTCGGAATTTAAAATTCTTGAACTTTCGGATATTTCTCTGATTAATCCATCTTTGTCAATAAAAATTTTGTTTTTTGAATTATAAATACTAGCACTACAATGTGAGAAAAATATACAACTATCATATTTTTTTAATTCCGGAACTAAACGATATAATCTTTTTTTATAAAAATCATAACTTGTAGCATTGTTTATTTCTCTTATTATAAAACCATCATCAAGTTTTTTACCACTTAATATAGTAGCGTACCTTTTAATTATTTCATTACTGTGATTCATATATTGCCTAAATAAATTGTTCATTTCTACTTCAGTGGTATTCCAACTTAAATGATTGTTAGTTAATTCTAAAAATTTGCCAAAAATTGCTTCCATTACTCTTGTCTTATTATCTAAGTAAAGTGTGTCATATAACTCAAATCTTTTATTGAAAAAATTAGCAATTTTGTATTCTGCATCACTATCAAATACTATTTCTAAATCATCATCGATATATTCTAATTTAATACTATTTAAAATACTAGAAAAATCATTATTTTCACCCATTACAAATCGAGAATCTCTAAATATATAGTCCATTCTATCTATATCAATTCCGCCAGATAATAATTTTCGAACTATAAAAATTAAACTTGGCTCGGATGATTGCAATTCTTTACCATTAATTTTTTCTTTCATTTTTATTAAGGAAATAGTCTTATCTAATACTGTTTTTCCAAATGTACTAACAATAGCGTTATTTATTTCACTGTTTTCATCTAATAGTATATTAACGGTATTGTCTTCATGTGTTCCATCTAAGAATTTTTCAGAAACGTGAGAAAAACAACCATGACCTATATCATGTACTAATGCCATACATTTTATCGCTTGTTCATCTTCTAGAGTTATATTCAAAATATTTGAAAATTTTGCTTTACAAAGATTAATTAATTTACACGCTAAATAGTAAACACCTAAAGAGTGTTGGTAACGTGTATGAATAGCATTATCGTTACAATTAAGTCCAAGTTGAACCTTATTTTTTTGAGAAACAAATTCTTTGCTATTTATTATTTTTTCATAACAAGGTTCAACATTTATTTGTCCCCAAATGTCATTAATAGTCATAAAATCCCTCCTTGTGTATTTTTTACGCTTGACTAATGCTTTTAAAAATGTATTTAGGATACATCTTTAAAATTATAAACTTTAGCGGGTTTAGTGCCTTCAAATACCTTGTAACTAAAAGTATCATCGACGATATTAAGTATTTTTTTTCTAAAATTTCTTCTATCGAATTTAACATTTAAAATAGATTCGTATGTTTTTTGAATTTCTGGGATAACAAATCCGTTTGGAAATAATGATTTTAAAATATTTGTTTCGATTATTTTTTTCTTTAAGCATTCAACTGCTTCATTTAAGATTTCGTTGTGGTCATAAGCTAATTTAGGAACTTGATTAATCGGATACCAACTAGCGTTAGAAGTTTTTAAAGTATTTGTTAAAATGTTTACTCGTTCACTATCAATAACGCCAATGTAAGATATTGCAACCATTCTTATATTTTCAGTTCGATTCTTTTTCCCGAAAACACCAGATAGATAAATATCAATATTTTTAATTCCAGTTTTTTCAAATATTTCTCTTTTCATTCCATCTAACAAATCTTCATTATTATATAAAGCTCCGCCAACTAATGCCCACATGTTTTTATATGGCTCATTTTTTCTTTTAATTAATAAGACTTTTGTTATTCCCATTTCAACTGTGAATATTGAACATATGACATGTATTCCTTGATTTTTATATAAAGGATTATTAATCTGCACTATTCCCACCTCACAATTATATTATATGCGTTATTTTTACGCTTGTCAACATATTTTATCTAATTAAAAAATTTTCCCTTAAATTTCCTTGAAAAAATTGTCATTTAGAGTAAAAAATGTTATACTTTAAATAGGAGAGTTGGTTTTATGACAAGAAAAAGAAAAAAAATGTCTGAAGGTCGTGTTGTATTTATAATTTTTGTTGCATTATTCATTTTATCTATATTTGGTAATATAATTGAAGATTCAATAGATTCACATATATTAAAACAAGAAAGTAAAACACTTAATATTTTATCATCTTATGATAATGCGGATTTAGAAAATAATATCAATAAATTTGCTAAAAAAAATGGGATGAAATTAAGATTTACTTATATGGGTGATTTAGATATTGTGGGTGAATTAAATAACAATAGTAAAAGATATGATGCTGTTTGGCTCTCAAATTCAATGTGGCTTTATATGTTAGATAATCAATATTTAGTATCAAATTCTAAAAGTATAAGTATAAGCCCTGTTGTATTTGGTGTTAAAATGAGTAAAGCAAAAGAGTTAAATTTAACTAGAGAACTAACTAATGATGATATATTAGATTTAATTGTAAATAAAAAACTAAAATATGTTATGCCGTCAGTTACTAAAACAAATACTGGTGCGACAGCATATATTGGATTTTTAAATTCGCTTGCTGGAAATCCTGTAACTTTAACTGAAGATGCGTTAGATGATGATGTTTTAATTAAAAAACTAACTGATTTGTTTACGGGTGTTCAAAGAGTTAGCGGCGATGAGGACTTCTTAAAAGAAATGTTTTTAAATAATGATTCATATGAAGCTGTAATCTCTGATGAAGCTTCGCTTATAAATATAAATAAAACATTAAAAAGTAAAAATAAAGAAGAGTTATATTTAATTTATCCAAGTGATGGTGTTGCTCTAAATGATTCAGCACTCGGATTTATTTCTAATGATAAAAATAAAGAAGAGAATTTTTTGAAACTACAATCATACTTACTTAGTGATGAAGGACAAAATATGTTAGCAAGTGTTGGAAGAAGAACTTGGTATGGTGGAGTATCTTTAAATATAGATAAAGAAACATTTAATCCTGCTTGGGGAATTGATACATCAAAATATTTAACAGTAACAAAATTTCCTTCAAAAAAAGTAATAACAAAAGCGTTAAACTTATATATAGAAAATTTAAGAAAGCCAACGCATGTAGTTTTTTGTCTAGATTTTTCTGGTAGTATGTATGGGCAAGGTTTTTCTGAACTTACTAATGCAATGGATTATATATTAGACTACGAAAAAGCAAGTAAGGATAGTTTACAATTTTCTAAAAAAGATAAAATTACTATAATAACTTTTAGTGATACTGTAACTAATATTTGGAATACTTCTAGTGGCCTTGAAACAAGTACATTAATAAAAAACATTAAAAATACTAGTCCTAGTGGCAGTACTGCTTTATATGATGCAATCATTGAAGGTTTAGGAATATTAAATAAAGAAAGTGATGATTATACTAAGACAATAATTGCTATGACAGACGGTATGATTAATATTGGTAGTTTTAATACATTGTCATCATATTATAAAAAATTGAAAAAAGAAATACCTGTTTATAGTATTACTTTTGGAAGTGCTGAAGAGTATGAGTTAGAACAAATAGCTGACCTTACTAATGCCAAAGTATTTGATGGAAAAAGAGATTTACTAACTGCTTTTAAAGAAGTAAGAGGATATAATTAGTGGTGATTTAGATGAAGAATAAAGATACCTTATCAGCAGTAATAGGAAGTGTATTTTTTGGAGTACCTTATCTAGCTTTATCGGTACCACTCTTACCAGCTCTTGCAATTGGAACAAGTGCATTTGTAGCAGGAGAGTTAGTACTTACTAAAAATAAAACTGACAAATTAAGTTATAAAAACTATAATTTGAAAAAAGCATTAGAAGAAGCAGAAAAACAAAACAATCATATAAAAGAAATGAAGAAGCAAATTGAAGATAATGAACTTAAAAAATATATGGAAGATATTAATAATACTACATCAAAAATAATAGATGGAATAAAAAAACAACCTAAAAAATTAAAAAATATTTCTAATTTCTTCGATTATTATTTGCCTATGACTGTAAAAATAGTAGATAGATACGATGAAATTGAGAATCAAGACTTATCTTCAAGAGAAGTAGATGAGTTTACAAGTCAAACAATTGATATGTTGAAAGCAGCTGATGAAGCTTTTAAAAATATATTAAATAATTTATACCGTGAAAAAATAGTAGATATGGATGTAGAAATGAAAGTTTTTCAATCAATGTTAGAAGCAGATGGTTTAAATGAAAATGAATTGGCTCTAAAAAATAGAGCAAAAGAAAGGAATGAATGATGATGGAAAAAAAGAAAATTATTGGAATCGGAATTTTTGTATTATTAACTCTTTTAATCATTGGAATAAAAGTTTTTAGTAATAAAAACATAGATTCTAATTTAACTACCATATATGTTGCAACAGGTGGTGGGAAAGAAGATTTTCTAAAAGATGAAGAAGTACAAAAAATATTTAGAGAAAAGTATAAAATCAATGTTGTTTTTGATACTTGGAGCAATGGTAAAACAGTAACGAAACCATTAATTAGGGAATCAATCAATCTAGGAAATGAAAAAATAATTAATAGTATTAAAAATGGTTCTAATGTTACTATAAATACTTCGGATGTTACAAAATATGATGCGTTATTTACATCGGATCAAAGATTTTATGACTATTATAAACTTCAACCAAATAAAGAAAATGGTGAATCAGATAGATATACTGTTTTAGAAGGTGGATTAACATTAAATACTCCAATCGTAGTTTATAGTTGGAAAAAAGTAGTTAATTGCCTAATTAAAGAAAATATAGTAACAGAAATCGATGGAGTTTATTACATAACTGATATGGAAAAACTAATGAACTATATTTTAAACGGTAAAAAATGGAAAGATATTGGTTTAGATGAATTATATGGAAATATTAATATATCATCAACTGATCCAGTCTCTTCCTCACCAGGAGCTACATATTACGGATTATTACTATCAATTTTAAGTGAAGGTGAAATTAACGATGAAAATCTTGAGAAGAATTTATCTAAATTAAAAGAGTTTTATAAAAAATCCGGTTATATGAATAATACTCCAGCAGACTTGTTTGAAAGATATTTAAAAACTGGTATGGGTGGAGAACCTATGATTGTAGATTACGAAAAAAGTATAATTGATTTTGCTAATTCAAATGAAGCAGGTTTTAATCAAGTAAAAGATGAAATAGTAATACTTTATCCAAAACCTACAATATGGAATTCACATTGTCTAGCAATATTTAGTGAAAATGGTAAAAAATTATATGAAGCTATAAATGATTCAAGAATAAGTCAAATCGCTTGGGAAAAGTATGGCTTTAGAACTGGAGTAACTGGAGGAGTTTATGATGTATCAAAACTACAAATAGGAATTCCAAACAATATAAATAGTACAGTAACAAGTTTAAAAATGGATTATTATAATAAATTAATAGATTATTTAAAAAAGTAAGGAGAAGAATATGGAATTAAAATTAGAAACAAAGTTAAAAGAGCAAGAAAAAGAAATTCTTGAAGGAAATGTAAAACAAATTACAGATGAAAAAATTGAAAAATCATTAAACTATGATGAATTAAGCGAAGAAGAAAAAGCGGCAGTAGTAGAATTTAACAAAAAAATCGATATAACTGATCAAACTCAAATATTACAATATGGAATAAGCGCTCAAAATAAAATTAGTGAGTTTTCTGATTCGGTGTTGGAAAATGTAAAAACAAAAGAAACAGGAGATGTTGGTTCTCTACTTGCTAATTTAGTATCTGAAATCAAAACATTTGATTCATCTATTAATGGAGAACCTAAAGGCCTTGCAAAACTATTCTACAGCGCTAAAAGAGAAGTAAATTATATAAAAGCAAAATATAGTAAAATTGAAAATAATGTAGATTCAATTGAAAAAGGTTTAGAAAAAAATAAACTTCAATTATTAAAAGATATAACTATGTTTGATACTATGTATGATAAAAATTTAGATTATTTTAAAGAAATTTCATTATATATAATTGCTGGAGAGAAAAAAATTGAAGAATTAAAAGAAATAACTTTACCAGAGTTAAAGAAAAAAGCAGAAGAAACAAGAGACCAAATTGATATTCAAAAGGTAAATGATTTAGAAACGCAAATCAATAGATTTGAAAAAAAATTGTATGATTTAAAAACAACAAGAATAATATCTATTCAAATGGCGCCACAAATTAGATTACTTCAAAGTAATGACGCCGAGTTAGTTGAAAAAATTCAAAGTTCAATTACTAATACAATTCCGTTATGGAAAAATCAAATCGTTTTAGCGCTTGGAATAAATAATGCTAAAAAAGCTTTAAAAGAACAACAAGCTGTATCAAATTTAACTAATGAAATGTTGAAGAAAAATAGTGAAACTTTAAAACAAGGTTCTATAGATATTGCTAGAGAAAGTGAAAAAGCTATAATTGATATCGAAACATTAAGAAAAACAAACAAAGATATAGTAGAAACTTTAGATTCTATTATTAAAATTCATGAAGACGGTAGAGTAAAACGAAAAGAAGCAGAAAAAGAATTAACAGAAATTGAAAAAGAATTGAAAGATAAATTATTAGAAATAAATGTTAAAAAAGCATAATTGTTTATGCTTTTCTTTGAATGGAGAGTAATTATGAATAAAACTGTTAACTTTGAAGATATATATAATGATTTTTTTGGTAAGAATAGTTATATAAAAGAAACTCAAAGTGTAATTAAAATAGATTATGAAAAAGAAATAAAAAAATTATATATAACTAGTAGTTCTAAAGAATTATTAACTAAAATAATAAACTATATATTAAATTATAAAGATGGTACATATGTAAACTTTAATATAAAATTGGTAATTAAAAATAAAGAAGTAGTTAATAGTATTATAAATTTAATTAATAATGCTATTAAAACAAATAATTATACTAAGAGTATAGATGTTAATACTGTATCTTTTTACAAATTAGATAATATATCTAAATTAGAAAATAATTGTGGAATATGTGTCTATAAAGATTTAGAAGGATTGAATGTTCATGATAATAATTATGTTAAGAAATTTCTTCACTATTTAGATGAACATAAAAACGATAAAATAATCAATATTCTAGTTTCCAATGGAAGTGATTTAGACTATTTATTTCAAAGTGACAAAGATTTAGAAAACCAATATTTTAATTTTTTAATCGAAGAAGAAATACCTAGTCCAAATGAAATAGTAAACGATATATTAAGTAAAGTTAAAGTAGATTCTAAAGAATTATTAAATTATGTTGAAACTACATTTAAAAATAGTAATTTAGATTATCCAACTTATCGAGATAATTTGTGTGAATATATATCATTTAATAATGAATTACCTTCATTAGAGACTAGTAAAACAACCGAAGAAATATTTAGTAAATTAGAAGAATTAGTAGGATTAGAAAGCGTTAAAAAATCATTATATGAATTAGTTGATTTAGTAACTCTTAAAAAGAAAGCCAAAGATAATCTAAAAATAAAAGATATAAATTTGCATATGTTATTTTTAGGTAATCCTGGTACAGGTAAAACTACAGTTGCAAGACTCTTAGCAGGAATTTTGTATAATTTAAAATATATAAAACAAGATAAACTAATTGAAGTTAGTTCTAAAGATTTAGTAGCTGAATATGTAGGACAAACAGCGCCTAAAACTATGGAAGTTATAAATAGAGCAAGAGGAGGAATATTATTCATTGATGAAGCTTATTCTCTGGCAGTAAGTAATAATAATTCTTATAATGCTGAGGCCATAGCAACTTTAATCAAAGCAATGGAAGACTACCGTGATGATTTAGTTGTAATATTTGCAGGATATACAAAAGAAATGCAAGATTTTATTAATTCTAATTCTGGAATTGCTTCAAGAATTGGTTATACATTTACTTTTGAAGATTATACAAATGAAGAATTAAAACAAATATTTATTAATATGATTAAAAAATCAGGCTTTAATATTGAAGATGAAGCTCTTTTAAAATTAGATGCTTTAATTAATGAAAATAGAAATACTAAAAATTTTGGTAATGCAAGATTTATAAGAAATGTATATGAAAAAACAATTGTCCTTCACGCATCAAATACTAAAAAAATTAAAAATATGGATAAATTAAAATTAATAACAAAAGAAGATATAAATTATTGACAACCAATTATATTTAGTTTAGAATTTATTATAGATAGGAGAATAATTATGGGTGTTAAAATTGATAAAAATAATTCTTTTGGTTTTACATTAATAGAAATTATAGCAATAATTGTATTGTTATCAGTAATTGCGTTATTAACTTATCCAATTATTAATAATGTAATTGATGATAGTAAAGAAGAATTATACATTAAACAAATAAACGAATTAGAAAGATTATCAAATACATGGGTTACTAATAATATTAGTAAATTAAAAATAGAAGAGGGCTATATTTATAATCTATCGTTTGAAGAATTATATGAACAAGGTCTTATAACAGAAGAAGATATTAAGAATCCAAAAACTGATGAACTTTTAGATGGATGTGTTGTTGTTACTTATAATTCAAACAACAATGGTTATGATGTGGCATATGATTCTTCTTGTACAACAACTGGTGAGGTAATTTTATATAAAGACAATAGTGGAGCAAATAGACCTAAACTATTCAATAATATGGTACCAATCAAATATAAAAATAATAAATGGGTAGTCGCAAACACAAGTGAAAAATGGTATGATTATGATGCTAAAGAATGGGCAAACGCTGTAGTATTAAATAGTGGAGTTACTAAAAATGTAAGTGATGAAGTAACAGAAGAAGAAATAAGTTTATGGTATGTATGGGTACCAAGATATAAATACACTATATTTAACGGAAACAATGGAAGTGTTAGTGAACAATTAATTGATGTAACTTTTGAAAATGATACTGAAAGAACTGGTACAGTAAGTTGTTATGATAATTTTGATGAAGAAAATAGAAGTGAAATTTGTGGTGATAGAGTATATGGAAGTGTTAAAAACAATAAAAGTACCTATACTCATCCAGCATTCAAGTTTGGAAATACAGAATTAACAGGATTCTGGGTAGGAAAATTTGAAGTAAGTGGAAGTACAAGTATAATAACTATTCAACCGAATGTACCAAGTTTAAGAAATGAAACTATATCAAGTTTCTTTACAGTCATTCAAAATGTAAAAACAACGTATGGAATAAATAATGCAGATTCACA
>HF989914.1:0-77177 GCA_000432255.1 Acholeplasma sp. CAG:878
GTGCGGTTGAAATTACAAAAAAGAAAAGCCTATATAGGCTTTTTAATTTTGATTTTTTGTGTTTTATTTTCATAGTTAATTCTTTGAACTACTGCTAATGAACACATCAAAGATATAGCATAAGAACCACCATAAGACAAGAAAGGAAGAGGAACACCAGTTAATGGAATTATACCAAATAATCCACCTAAATTAATAAATATATGCATAAAAATATAAGTCGCAACACCAAGACATATATATCTTCCTCTAATTGTATTAGATTCATTAGAAATTTTTAAAATTCGATATATAATTACTATGTAAGCTATAAAAACTAAACTACTTCTTAATAAACCATTTTCCTCACCGATAATAGCAAAAACACTATCAGTATGAGGTTCGGGAATGTAAGAATATTTTTGCTTACTTTTACCGATACCAAGTCCAAATAACCCACCATCATTAATTGCGATAAATCCATTACAAACTTGATAACCAGTAGTTTCGTATTTAGAACAAGGATTATAAAAATCGAATCTTGATAATTGAGCATTTGATAACAAATATCCTTGTCTTAAAACAATTATAGCCATTCCAACAAAAGCTACACCAATTAATACTAAAATAGTTTTAATTTTATCACTTTTCATTAAAGGACTAGATATAAACATCACACCAAATATTACTAAACTAACTAACATTGTTCCAAAATCCTTTTGAAGAAAAGTTAAAGCAGGAATTAAACAACCAACCAACACAATAACTCCAATTTTTTCGTATTTTTTATTATTGTTAGTTTTAAATAGTCTAATGTATTTTTCAAATAAAACTGATAAATAAACAATTATAATTGGTTTAGCAAACTCACTTGGTTGGATTGTTCCAATACCTGGAATTGGTAACCAGTTTTTAGCTCCATTGATATCTACACCTACAAAAAATAAAGCTAAAACCATTATTAAAATAATAATATATAAACCTTTAATTAATAATCCGTAAGCTTTTGTTCTTAAATTTAATATCACATATGATAAAACAATACCAATTACAAGCATTATTAATTGTCGAATAAAATAATGATACATAGATACTTCATATCTGACAACTGCTTCTCTACTAGAGGCATTTAAAATATTTAGTAATCCAAACGAAAACATAACTATAGAAATAATCAGTAATAGTTTGTCCATATTTTTAACTAAATTTTTGATATTTTTAATCATTCAATTCACCTTGTATAATTATAATATCATATATTTTGAAGTTTGAAAATAGGTTTTTAACATGAACAATATATTTAGAAATTAATAAAATATAGCAAGGAGGTAATAATATGTATTATTATGGTGGATACCAAGGATACGGCGGCGCTCCATACTGTGGTTACACACAAGGTGGATATGGTACAGGATATGGTGCAGCTATTATCTTAGTATTATTCATTCTTTTAGTAATTATAATTGGTGCAAGAGCTTTTGATGGTGGAAACAACTGTGGTTGCAGAAACAATTGTAACAACTAACTAAAAAGCCATTAAAATATGGCTTTTTTCTTTACCTTTTTTAAAATTTTTGATATAATTAACAAGGTGATTAGTATGTTTGAACCATTAAATATTTTAGATGAAAAAGATAAACACTTAAGGATGAAAAGTGTTTTGGTTACTTCTCCCCTTTCAAAAGAAGAAAAAAATTTAATCAAAAGAAGTATTAAGCAATTAACTTATAGTCAAATTGAAAAATATGAACAACAATACAACTTAAGACCAGGTATGGGCCTTGCTTTCCCACAACTTGGAATAAATAAAAGAGTTATTATCATTGTTCATGAATATGAAGAAGGAAAATTTGATAATTATGTTGTAATCAATCCTGAAATGATTAGTCATTCAGAAGAAATTATTGCAGCCGAAGCTGGAGAAGGATGCTTAAGTGTCAATAGAGAGGTTGAAGGTCATGTTCCAAGATATGCAAGAGTAACTATTACTGGACTTGATGAAGATGGAAATGAAATCAAAATTAGAGCAAGAGAAGAATTATCAATTGCTTTCCAACATGAAATAGACCACTTAAATGGAATACTATTTTATGATAGAATTAATAAAAATAAACCTTTCTATACAGAAGATGAAATTAGATTAATTTAATCTAATTTTTTTTGCCTTTCTCACACCTATTTCCCCATATATCTATTAATTCATCGTTTTTATATATTTTCAATATTTCACAGTTATTACTACATCCATTACAACTGCTTCCTTTAGTTTCAAATTTAAAATTATTAATATCTAATGAATAAGTTTTTGAAGTTTTGTTTTTCTTTGCTAAAATCGCTATTCCAAGAGCTCCCATTAAATGTCCATTATCAAGAACTACAACATCTTTTTTTAATACTTCTTTAAAATACTTTAATACTCCTTCATTTTTAGAAACCCCACCTTGAAAAACAATGGGTTCTTCTATCTTTTTACCTTTACCGACATTATTTAAATAATTAAGTACAATACTTCTACAAAGGCCAGCAACAATATCTTTTCTAGAGTAACCAACTTGAGCTTTATGAACTAAGTCAGATTCTGCAAAAACTGTACATCTAGCTGCAATTTTAACAGGATTATTACTAGCAACAGCAAGGCGACCAAAATCATTTATATCTATATTTAATCTTTTTGCTTGACTTGATAAAAAGGCTCCAGTTCCTGCCGCACATAATGTATTCATCGCATAATCTGTTATAATACCATCATTAATAATTATTATTTTAGAATCCTGACCACCTATTTCTAAAATCGTTTTAACATCAGGAACGATTGATAGTGTTCCAAGTGCATGAGCTGTAATCTCGTTTTTAACAACATTAGCATCTAACAGTAACCCAATTAAATTTCTGGCTGAACCTGTTGTCCCAATTCCCTTTATTACATAATCTTTTGGTAATTGTTCTTTTAAAGTTTCTACTAACTTTTTAACTGCTTCAATAGGATTACCTTCTGTCCATAAATAATTACTAGCAATTATATTATTATTAGAATCTATTACCACTCCTTTAGTAGAAATACTTCCAATATCAATCCCTACATACATTTATTCTTCCTCATTTCTATCATATCAACAAATGCTTCTATTCTAGTTTTAACCCCTACTTCACTAGTATTAGAGTCAAAGCTCATAAACATAATAGGTACATTATAGTCATTAGCAACTTTTGTTAAAATAGGCATTATCTCAATTTCTGGAGTACAAAATGATGATTTAATATGTATAATACCATCATATTTATTAATTCCTAAATATTTAGCCCAATAAATATTACTTGAAGCATCTGCAACTAATTTATATTTCATATATTCTTTTGTATTCTTTAAAGCTTTTCTTAAAAGCTTTTTCTTAGTAAATAATAAATAATCTACATTGGTAAATCTTTTGATTTCAATATTAAATTTAGCTAATTCACGTTCTAAAAAATAATTACTAAAAGGTTCCATTATTGTATAAAGTTCACCTATTATACCAACCTTCAAATGTTTTTTTGGTTTATCAATCTTTAACTTTTTAAATGCTTTTTTATATTTCAGATACTTAAAAGTTAAGCTAATATTATTTTTTGTTTTAGAAAAACTATTTAACATTTTCTTTTTTAAATTTATAAATTCATCATATTCTCCAAAACCAATATTACTCCTTATATAATTATCAATCTTATCCATATATTTAACCATTCTAACTGTAATTAATAAATAATATATACTTTTAAATATATTTAATTTAGGTTCAATTTTTAAGATTGTTTTATATAGTTTTTTTATATTTGTTTTGCCAGCAGTAACTAAATTATATAATTTAACATCGTAGTTTAAATCTTTTAAAATCTGTTCTTGTAATTTATAGTAGTATCCATACCTACACCCACCACCAATTTGAATTAATGTATCGGCGCCATTATTAATGCTTTCAATTAAACTGCCCATTGTATATTTAAAAGGAGTGCATACAAATTCAGGACTATATTTATTGCCTAATTCTATTGTATTAACAGTTATATTAGAAGGGGTTATTATTTCACTATTCGTAATATGAGAAAACAAATATTTAATTGCGACTTCATAATCAGATAACATTGGAAACGCAATTTTAGACATTTTTAATACCTCTTATTATATCAACAAAGCTTTCTAATCTTGTTTCAAAACCAGTATTATCGCTTAATTCATCTACAATTAAATTAAGGTAAGGTTTTTTTATTCTTCTCATTATAACCTCGTTAACCAAACTATCCAACCCACAAGGAAATGTAGTTATAAATAAAATTCCATCAATATAAGGTAGACACAAACTAATCGAACCAGCATTATCTTTACTACATTTAAAATATAAATCTTCACATATCTCATCACTTAATTTGTTAGTAATTCTATTATCAAAATTAGAACTTATTATAACTTCACATTCTTTACTTAAATAATCGATAATTGGTTTTCCGATATACTCATCAAAAACATTATAAGGATGAGATACAACTAATACTTTAGGTTTATCACTTTTTAATTTATTATAAGAAATGATATGATTTTTTTTAATTTTTTTGTTATTTATAATAGTTGAATATTCATAAGCTTTTTTAATAATTTTATGATTAAGATTTAGTTTTTTTCCTACTTCTAAAAATGCGTTGTATTCATCTTTTTTATTTTTATAATCGATATTACAATCTAATATATTAAATTCAAATTGATTTTTTACTATTTCATATAAACCACTATAATTCGCACACATTTGCTCATATAGTCCATAATTATCTATTCTCGGTAGAAATAAACAATCACATTTACCTTTTAAATTATTAACATGTCCCATAAATATTTTCATCGATAAACATAATTCATCATTTGCAATATTAATTCCATCTCTTATAATTTTATTGTTAGTTTTTTCACTTAATACAATCGGTATATTTAAATAATTGAAAAAATCTAACCATTTTGGTTCAATATAATAATACATAGCTCTTGGAATTCCTATTTTCATAAAATCACCTAAATAATTATATTATGAATTTAATTTATTATTACATTTTACAATATTAAAAAAAAATGATATAATTTTATAAGGTGATTTTTATGTATATCAAACAATTAACAAATAGCGAATTTAGTGAGTTTACTAAAACTTATCCTTTAAAATCAATTTATCAAACTAAAGCATATGCTTTAGTTATGAATCAACAAGGGTTTGATAGCCTATTTTTAGGTATGTTTGATAACGAAAAAATAGTAGCTGCTAGTCTAATATTAGTAAGAAAAGAAAATGGATTTAAATATGCATATGCTCCAAGAGGATTTTTAATAAATTATAACGATTTAGAATTATTAAATAACTTTACAAATGAAATTAAAAAATATCTAGGAAGTAAGGGTATTATTGCGGTTAAGTTAAACCCATTAATAGTTAAAAACATACTAGACTTTAATAATCAAAATATGATTGCCAATAAAGATTATAATAAAATATATGGCTACTTAAAACAGTTAGGATATTATCATTTTGGCTATAATAACTTTTTTGAAGCTCTAAAGCCAAGATTCGATGCTGTTTTAAGGATTGATAAGCAAGCTAATGTTTTATTTAAAAATGTAAGAAAAGGATTTAAAACTAAAATCAGAAACGCCATTAATTGTGGTATTAAAATATATAAAGGAAATATAGATACCATTGAATATTTATATGAACAAGCAAAGCACAAATATCCTCGTGATTTAAACTATTTCAAAGATTGTTATAATTACTTTTCTAAAGATAATTTAATCGATTATTATTATACTAAATTAGATACAGCTGTTTATTTAAAACATACCCAAGAACAATTTATCAAATATGAACAAGAAAGTCAAAAACTTAATAATCGTATAATGAATAAACCAGGTAAAAACAATAAAAAACAAATCAATAAAAAAATAAACATCGATAAATATTTAGAAAAATATCGAAAACAATTAATTGAAGCGACTGAAATGTTAAAAGAATACCCTAATGGTATTGTAACTTCGACTATTTTAATTGTTAGAGAACAAAACGAGATTACAATTTTATTAGATGCCCATGAACCAAAATATCAAAGATTCAATTCAAAACATCTATTAATTTGGCAATTAATCCAAAAATATAGTAAAGATGGTTATAAAATATTTAATATGGGCGGTATATCAAATGCTTTAGTTGATACTAAATATTTTACAGGATTAAATGAATTTAAGTTAAGTTTTGGTTCAGTTGCTTATGAATATTTAGGCGACTTAGAACTTATTACTAATAAAAGAGGTTACAATATGTATAGAAGTTGTGTTCCTATTAAAAATTTAATAAAAAGCAAGTTAATTAGACAATAACTTGCTTTTTTGTAATTCAGTAATATTTTCAAACTTATTTTTAGCTGTTTGCATTATAAATTCATTAAATAGCGGTGTGTTTAACATAAATTTCCATCCATTATTAGTTAAGTTAAAACTTCCTAGACAAGAAGGTTTTAAAACTTCTAAAGGATTGATAGTTCGTTTATTTAAATTAGCAGTATAAATTAAATCTTCAATAATAATAGCTTCCCTACTTTTAACTAATGATTTAAGTACAGTTTCAATAAATTCTGTTCTAGTTAACTTATCATCACTTGAAGAATAGTTTAAATTTAATAAATCACCAAATTCATTTATAGGAACGAAATAATCAAAATAAGAACTCATACTATCAACTATATCTTTTGGTATAATCGCACTAACTTGACGACATTTTAATGTTTTATTATCTTCTATTCCTGGAATCGAAAATTGTAATAGCCTAAAATCAGTAGTCAAATTAGAAAAATATTCTTCCCATTCTTTAAAACTTATGTTAAATGATGCTTCAATTTTTTCTTTCAATTCAGTTAAACTTGCAAACTGTCTATCAAGATTAGATAATTCTTGCTCTTTTAAAGATTCATTACTTTTCATAGAATCACTAATCTTAGCAACCCAATTTGCTTTTTCTTGTTCTTCTGATTTTGAAATGTCAGCAATTTTATTTCTAAAATCATCTATTACTTTACTTAGTTCTTTTATTTTTAAACTATTTTTCTTTTGGATGTCTTTTTGTTTTGCAATTTCTTCTTTTAATGTTTCAATTCTACTTGTTATTTTTTCGTATTCCAATTTGATATATTTATTTTGTACTTCCTTAGCAATTTCTGCTACTAATGGTTTATAACTATTTACTAATCTATCAAATTCTTCTTTTTTTACTACATAGCCCTTCAAATTATCCTTACGCAATTCATCACTCATCGCTAAATAACCTTGATGAATAGCTCCTTTTGCTTCTTGATACCTATCGTATAATGAAGGATTATAAACACGTAAATATTCTACTGTCGCATCAGGAATATCATCGTGGTCACTCAAAGCATATAGTGGTGGATATCCAAATTTGAAGTTAGTAAAATGAGATAAATAATTTTGTTCTTTTTCTAATTCTTTTTCTAATTCATCTAAATTAACAGATGAAAACACATATGTTTCTCTTTGTCTTTCTGCTTCTAACTGTTTTTTGTTTAATTCTGCTCTAACTTTTTGATAATGAGTTAAACTTCTATCTCTTTCATCACGGTATTTTTTTAATAACATAGCTAATTTTCTATCATATTTTGTTCTTATTTTTTTCTCTTCTTTTAAATAATCGAAACTATTTAAATTAATTTCAACATATTTAATTGCTTCTTCAAAAGTAAATTCTCGCATAATATTTCCTCCTTAAGGTTTAATTATTATACACCAAAACTATATATTTGTAAAGAAAAAATCATAATAGATAATTTTTATTATTTATAATCAACAAAAAAAGAGAGTTTAAACTCTCTATCAAATTTTTATTAAAATTATTTAATAATTTCTGAAACGTTACCTGCACCAACAGTTCTTCCGCCTTCACGAATTGAGAACTTAGTTCCGTTTTCAATAGCGATTGGAGCGATTAATTCAACTGTCATTTCAACGTTATCACCTGGCATAACCATTTCAACACCAGCTGGTAATTCAATAACACCTGTAACATCTGTAGTTCTGAAATAGAATTGTGGACGATAATTACTGAAGAATGGTGTATGACGTCCTCCTTCTTCTTTACTTAATACATAAACTTGTGCTTTGAATTTAGTGTGTGGAGTAACTGAACCTGGTTTAGCTAATACTTGACCTCTTTCAACTTCTTCACGAGCAACACCACGTAATAATACTCCAGCATTATCTCCAGCTTCAGCATAGTCTAATTGTTTTCTAAACATTTCAATTCCAGTTACAACTGTTTTTCTTGTTTCCTTTAAACCAACGATTTCAACTTCATCATTAAGTTTTAATTGTCCTCTTTCAACACGTCCTGTAACAACTGTTCCACGACCAGTGATTGTGAAAACATCTTCGATTGGCATTAAGAATGGTTTATCAGTATCACGAGATGGTGTTTCAATCCATGAATCTACTGCATCCATTAATTCTCCAATTTTAGCTTCGTAAGCAGGATCTCCTTCAAGAGCTTTTAAAGCTGAACCACGGATAATTGGAGTGTTGTCTCCGTCAAATCCATATTCGTTTAATAATTCACGAATTTCCATTTCAACTAAGTCTAATAATTCTTCATCATCAACCATATCACATTTATTCATGAATACTACCATACGAGGTACACCAACTTGGCGTGATAATAAGATATGTTCTCTTGTTTGAGCCATAGGTCCATCAGTTGCAGCAATAACTAAGATTGCTCCATCCATTTGAGCAGCTCCAGTAATCATGTTTTTAACATAATCAGCATGTCCTGGGCAGTCTACGTGAGCATAGTGTCTCTTATCAGTTTCATACTCAACGTGTGCAGTATTAATAGTAATACCACGTTCTCTTTCTTCAGGTGCCTTATCGATTTGGTCATAAGCTTGGAATTCAGCTTTTCCTTGCTTAGCTAAATAGTTGGTAATAGCAGCTGTTAAAGTTGTTTTACCATGGTCTACGTGTCCAATTGTACCAATGTTAACATGTGGTTTTGAACGATCAAATTTTTGTTTTGCCATATTTTTTCTCTCCTTTACTTAATCTCTATTCCATTTTATACCAAAGAGTATAAAATTTCAAGTGTTTTTAATTATTTTTTTTAATTACCGCCGTTTTTCTTAATGATTTCTTCAGCGATATTACGTGGTACTTCTTCATAGTGATCAAATACCATTGTGAATTGTCCACGACCTTGTGTATTACTTCTTAAACTTGTAGCATATCCAAACATTTCAGCAAGTGGTACCATCGCATCGATTGCAAGGGCATTTCCTCTTGATTCTTGACCAAGTGGACGACCACGACGAGATGTAATATCTCCCATAACACTTCCTAAATATTCGTCTGGAACTACTACTTGAACTTTCATAATTGGTTCTAGTAATACTGGTTTACATTTGTTTTTAGCTTCTTTTAAAGCCATTGAAGCAGCAATTTTATATGCCATTTCTGATGAGTCAACATCGTGGTAAGAACCATCAAATAATGTTGCTTTAACATCAATCATAGGATATCCTGCTAAAACACCATTTGTCATAGCTTCTTGTAAACCTTTATCAGTTACTGGAATATATTCTCTTGGAACAACACCACCAACAACTGCGTCAACAAATTCATATCCTTTATCTGGGTTTGGTTCGAATTTAATCCAAACGTGTCCATATTGTCCACGACCACCAGATTGTTTAATATACTTACCTTCACATTCACCAGTTTGTGTTAATGTTTCACGATAAGATACTTGTGGTTTACCAACATTAGCCTCAACACCAAATTCTCTTTTCATTCTATCAACGATGATATCAAGGTGTAATTCACCCATACCAGCGATAATAGTTTGACCAGTTTCATGGTCTGTACTAGCTCTAAATGTTGGGTCTTCTTCACTTAATTTTTGTAAAGCTATACCCATTTTATCTTGGTCAGCTTTTGATTTTGGTTCTACTGCTAATTGAATAACAGGTTCAGGAAATTCCATAGATTCCAAAATACATGGTTTCTTTTCATCACATAAAGTATCACCTGTAGTTGTATCTTTTAGACCAACTGCAGCAGCAATATCTCCTGCGTATACATCAGAAATTTCAGTTCTGTTATTAGCATGCATTTGAAGAATACGTCCGATTCTTTCTTTTTTATTTTTAGTTGCATTTAATACATATGAACCACTTGATAAGTGTCCTGAATAAACTCTAAAGAATGTTAATTTCCCAACAAATGGGTCTGTCATAACTTTGAATGCTAATGCTGAGAATGGTTCAGAATCAGAAGGATGTCTTACAATCTCTTTACCATCTAAATCTACACCTTTAATTGATTCAACATCAACTGGGCTTGGTAGATAATCAACAACTGCATCAAGTAATAACTTAACGCCCATATTTCCTAGAGCTGTTCCACACATTACTGGGAAGAAATCAACTGCAAGTGTTCCTTTACGAATTGCTTTTTTAATTAATTCAACACTTACTTCTTCTCCTTCTAAGTATTTATTCATTAACTCATCATCATATTCAGCAACTGCTTCGATTAATTCTTCACGTTTTTTATTAGCTATATCAACTAAATCAGCAGGAATTTCAATTTCAGTTGCATTTTCATCTTGTTTACCATCATAGTGGTAAGCTTTCATAGTAACTAAATCAATTACTCCATTAAATTCATTTTCAGCACCAATTGGCCATTCAATAGGTTTTGCATTAACGCCTAATCTTGAATCAATAGTTGATAAACTATATTCAAAATTAGCTCCCATTTTATCCATTTTGTTACAGAAAATCATTCTTGGAACTTTGAATTCAGTTGCTTGACGCCAAACTGTTTCAGTTTGAGGTTCAACACCTGCTTGTGCATCTAATAGTGCTACTGCACCATCTAATACACGAAGTGAACGAGATACTTCTACAGTGAAATCTACGTGCCCTGGAGTATCGATTATATTTAATCTATGACCTTTCCAGAAAGCTGTAGTTGCGGCTGAAGTAATAGTAATACCACGTTCTTGTTCTTGTGCCATCCAGTCCATTTGTGAAGCACCATCATGTGTTTCACCAATTTTATGAATTTTACCTGTATGGAACAATACACGTTCTGTACAAGTAGTTTTACCCGCATCGATATGTGCCATAATTCCAAAGTTACGAGTATTCTCTAAACTATATTGTCTTGCCATAATTCACCTACCAACGATAATGTGCGAAAGCCTTATTAGCTTCTGCCATTCTATGAGTATCTTCACGTTTTTTAACAGCTGCACCTACTCCGTTAGCAGCATCCATAATTTCATTTGCTAGATTTTCAGCCATTGAATGACCTCCTCTTAATCTAGCATATTGTACTAACCATCTTAAACCTAGAGCTTGACTTCTATCTGGTCTAACTTCAATAGGTACTTGGTAGTTAGCTCCACCAACACGACGAGATTTAACTTCTAAAGCTGGTTTGATATTTTCTAAAGCTTTATTTAATACGTCCATTGGTTCAGAATTTGTTTTTTCTTTAATAATATCAAAAGCATCGTAAAGGATTGTTTGTGCAACACCTTTTTTACCATCAATCATTAATCTATTGATTAGTTTTGTAACTAATTTAGAATTATATAGTGGATCTGGTAATACGTCTCTTTTGACTGCACGTTTTTTACGCATCTAAATTTCTCCTTTCTTACTTTTTGTCTTTTGGTCTTTTTGTACCATATTTACTACGTCCTTGACGACGTTTTTCGATTCCATTAGTATCCATAGTACCACGAACAATGTGATATCTAACACCGATTAAGTCCTTAACACGACCACCTCTAATTAGTACAACACTGTGTTCTTGAAGATTGTGTCCTTCTCCAGGTATATAAGCTGTAACTTCCATACCATTACTTAAACGAACACGAGCATACTTTCTTAAAGCTGAGTTTGGTTTCTTTGGTGCCATCGTACCAACACGAGTACATACGCCACGTTTTTGTGGGGAATTTTGGTTAGTTCTTTTTTTATCTTTACTATTGTAACCGATTCCTAAAACTGGTGATTTACTCTTTCTTGTTTTGTTTTGACGATTTTTTCTTACTAATTGATTAATAGTAGGCATAACGTCCTCCTTTCTTACACACATCCAGGTGTTTCATTTTTTTGTTATTTTTTTGATTTACCCAAGTAAATCAAAATCAAACACGATATAAATATACCACTTTTATTATATGATTGTCAAGCATTTTAATCCATATTTTTTAAAAAAAATTCGAATGAAATTTTAAATACACCACTAAAAATACTAATGATTACTTTAGTCTTTCAATAATCATAACACATACATATAAAAAAGCACTAAAAAATATAAAAATGGTATAAAAAGAGTTATGTCTTTATTTAAAACAGGTTTATTCTTATTAAATATAGCCTATAATTCTCGAATTAAAGTTCGGCTACCTTTTTCTTTTATTCTATACGACATATAATCAAAATTAAAAATTTAACGTTTTATTATAAACCTTTAAAAAGGTCTTTTTGTGATTAATGAAAAAAAGATAGAAATTATAAATTGTCAAAATCTTCTATCTTTTTCTAATTTTTATACATTTAGGCGAAATTAGTCACTCATTTTGCCCTTATTTTATAAGGTAAAATCAAAAACTGTCCTTAGTTAAGATTTTACAACATAAGGGTCTGAGCTTGTTCCACTTCCAGTAACTAATGTATCAGCACTTAGGTTAATAACAGGTCGAACGCCATAATTACTGGCGACATGAAAGTCGCCAGTACGACCAGCGCTAACAACACCCCAAGCACGTGCATAATCATTATAAGTATAGAAGCCGGCGGGGCTCATCATACAATATGCACTTCCATTTTTTAGATAAAAGTTTGAACTACTTCCTATTACTCCACCTGCAAATAGTACTTCATCTATTGTTATCAAACCTACTTTTCCACTTACGACACCTTTTCCGTTTCCATCTGTTGTACAATCAAATGATGGTGTGTAATTATCTTTTGTTGCTACTGTAGCACTTCCTGCAGTATAGTTTGTATTATATACTACTTTTGCTTGTTCACAAAAATAATTTCCATTTACCACTTTTTCATCAAAACCTTTGTCACTTATATTTGTTTTATACCAGTTTTCTACTGCTGTTTTGATTTCTGAGTTTGTATAATACATTTTATCATATGTATTGTATGCACTATTAAATTTTTGACTTGAGATAACATTATCTTGTGTTATTAATCTCATTGTTCCATCTTCATTGATTCTTACTATTCTCCATACTTTGTCAGCAAACTTTACATAATTATTTTCTACTGCTCCTTTAAAATAATATGTCGTTCCAGTGCTAGTGGTTTTTGAATATAATCCATCTCCACTTGTAACAACATTGGAATCATTAGTTCCTAACAACTTTTCTTTGAGTATTGGTTCTGATGATACATCATTTTCTTTAGTACAAGTAACATTACTATTAATAGTTCCATCACTATTTACATTCGTACATACATAATCTTTCATTGAAGCAAACTTTACTCCTTCAATCTTAATTCCTTTTTCAACGCTATCTTTTGAATTATAGATTGTCCATGTTCCTGCTATTGGTTTTTCTCCTGCTACTGTTAATTCATTTACATCTCCAGTAGTTATTTTATTTAAGTTTAGTAATCCTTCGGCATATTTTGTTCTTACCGCATCGATTACTCCATAGCAACTTTTTTCTATTGACTTAATTTTGGCATTTTCGATGACATTAAATATTATTGGAGTTGTTATTAAGGCTATTATTGATAATACTACAATTACTGCCAATAATTCAATTAATGTAAATCCTTTTTTCTTTTTATTCTTCATATACTACTATTCCTTTCCTTATTTTTTAATATTATTTAATTTACTACTATTACTACTTTTTATGCACCGCCACCTTTTTTTATAAGTATATTGTTAACTATAAAATACCATTTGATTATTTTCACAACACATTCTTTGTTAAAAAACAAAAAAACACATCAAAAAACTAGTTTTCTCGTGTTTATTTATATGGTTAGTTAAATACTTCTCTTTATTTGTTAACTTATTATATATATTATTTAACATAACCATATTGTTCACTCCTTGTTTTTTTTAAATCTTTATTTAATTTGCAAATACAAATCAATAGTCATATCTTATGACAAGATAATCGTATCATATAAAATATAAAAATTCAATATTTATTCAACATTTTTAATCTTCTAATTACTTTCTTTTCGATTCTTGAAATATAAGATTGACTTATTCCCATAACCTCAGCAACATCTTTTTGAGTCAACTCAGCTTGACCATATAGTCCATACCTTAATGTCATTATTTTTTTATCACGAACTGGTAATTTATCAATCTCTTCATACAATATTTTTTTATCAATCTCATCTTCTAATGGTTTAGTTACTATATTATTTTCTGTTCCTAAAATATCTTCTAAATGCAGTTCATTTCCTTCACTATCATAACTAAGACTATCTTCAAAACTAACTTCACTTCTTCTTTTTTTGTTTTTTCTTAAAAACATTAAAATTTCATTATCAATACACCTTGATGCATATGTAGCTAATTTAATATTTTTATCTAATTTATATGTATTAACACCTTTTATTAATCCAATTGTTCCAATACTTACTAAATCTTCCAAATCCACACCTGTATTTTCATATTTTTTAGCTAAAAACACTACTAATCTTAAATTGTGTTCGATTAATTTTTTTCTTGCTTCCTCTTCACCTTCTTGACTCCTAAGCACGTATGCTACTTCATCTTCTTTTGATAATGGTTCTGGTAGCTTATCCGCACTCCCTACATAAAATATTTCACCTGTAAATATTTTTAATATTAATTCTTTAATTTTTTTTAACATTTCATTCCTCCAATAATTTTTTATTTAACAAACAATCTACTCCATCAATTTTAATTTTATTCTCAAGAATTCCAATTATTACTTTTTCATATTCTTTTTCATTAATAATAACTTTATCTGCTTTAAAACATTTTATTAACCCTCTACTAACACCAGTATAAGGTATAAAGTAATAATTAGCATCAATATTTATATCAATTAATAAAACTGCTTTTTTAGTAATTGGATCAACTAAATTATTGCCAGTATCTAAAAATCCTTTGCATTTTATTTCCTTTTTAGAAACATAAATAGTTACATCATAATAGTTATTATAATTGTGTTTTAACCAAATTCCTTGTTTTATATACAAATATAATATTATCGGTGAGGATATAATTAAAAATACAAAATTAACCGATAACCCATTATTAATAAAAATCAATCCTTTTTGTTTATACGAAAATGTTACATTTAAAAAGTACAAAAATCCTCCTAAAATCATACTTGTTGAATATAAATATAGTATATTTTTAAATGTATATTTCAAATCATAATATCCAAAAGTAATCAATACCATTAAAATACTTATAAATATTTTAAATATAAATAAAGTAAAAGTTGTAAATTCAAAAAACAAAAATAACATACTTAATCCACCTATAAAAGCTCCAAATATTATTCTTTTTATACTAGCATTTCTTTTTAAAACAATAGAAACAGTTAATAATAAAATAAAATCAAAGAAAAAATTCAAAAGCATAATTATATCTATATATATTTTCATAAACAAATTATACAAAAAATGATATAAATATTGTGTCGAAAGAAAGAAAAAAAACAAGCTTTTTTAAGGCTTATTTTATTATAAAACTAACACCAATTCTTTCATTTTGGATATTTATTTCATATCCTAACAAAGATAATGTTTTTTTAACAATTGATAGACCTAATCCAAATTGACCTTTCATACCCTTGGTATAAGGAGAAAATATACTATTAAGGACATCTTCATCAATTTTTGGTCCATCATTATAAAGAGTTATTTTATTGTTTTTTATGGTTATTTTAATAACTTTATTTGCGTATCTAACAAAGTTATTTAATAGGTTATCAATTATTGCTTCCCATAGAGAAAATGTACCATTAAATTTTGTATTTCCACTGTAATTAATAGTAAATTTAACATCTTGTCTTTGAATTTTAAATTTAGTTATTGAACTTTCTATAACGTCTTTTAAATCTACTTTTTCTGTGTGATATTGCTCAAGGTCTTTAATATAATTTAATTTATTAAGATATAAAAGGGAGTGAACTTTATTCTCTAATTTTTCTACTTGTTCCTTGACTACTTTTCTTGCTTCTTTTGCATCTAACATATCATCATCTACAGCTTCCATATAAGATTTTATAACAGTTAGGGGTGTTTTAAAATCGTGTGATATATTTTGATACATTTGATTTTTATATTCTTCTTGCTCTTTTAGGGAAATTTTAATATTATCAATAGCTTTAGACAAAACAGATAATTCATCATCAACATAATCAATATCTTCTGATTCGTATTCAAAATTATCTAAGTTATCGATTTTTTTCTTGAGTATATTTATTTTTATAACAAGTCTTCTAGCCCATAAAACGACTATTGAAACTGCTATAAACAAAGTTATTATTAAAGTTGGGATTAGTGTATTAATAATATCTCTTCTAATATTTAAGACATATACATTATTTGTAAGAGTTACTCTCATTTGAGTATTTTTTAATGAACTACAATAGTAATAGGTTTTACCTAAATTATTGAATTTACCACAGCCGTCATTTATATTCTCTAAAATCTGTTCAGGTTCTAAATCTATGATTTCACTTAAGTTATTTGATACTAATAGTTGGGAGTTTTTGGTAACATATAAATAAGCGATATCATCTAATCCATTAGTCATAGTATCATCATCGATAAATTTTAATGGTTGACTTAGGTATTGATAAATATTTCTCTCGTATATTGGAAGCATCAATCTTGGGAGGAGTAATCCAAGACCAATAAAGATTATTCCACATATTATAATTGCAATAGCTACTAGTTGACGATATAAGGTTGTTTTTATTTTCATGTTAATCTATATCCATATCCATAGATTGTATTAACATTTAAGTTGGGCATTTTTTTTCTTAATCGTCTTACTAAATCATCTACTACTCTATCACTACCGAAATAATCACTTCCCCAAACTCGAGTTAATATTTCATCTCTACTGAATGATTTACCTAAATTATTTACGAATAAAACTAATAAATCAAATTCTAAGGTTGTTAAGTTAATTTCCTTATTATTTTCTTTTACACTTCGCTTATCAAGATTAATTTCATATGATTCATAAACTGTACTATTGGAGTTATTATACACTCTTTTAAAAATATTATTTATTCTTAAAACGAGTTCTTTAGGTGAATATGGTTTAGTAATATAATCATCACTTCCTAATTCTAAACCTATTATTTTATCTAAATCTTGATCACGAGCTGATGTAAAAATAACTGGAACATTTTGATTATATTCTCTTATTTTTCTTATTAAATCGTAACCACTTATACTATCACCTAACATAATATCTAAAATCCATAAATCAACTTTTTCTTGACCTATAAAGTTATAAGCATCTATTCCGCTATAAAATGAAACTACTTCATAACCTGCTTTTTCAATATATGTTTTTAATAAATTATTTAAGTCTTTTTCATCCTCGACTAAACAAATCTTATACATATTTATCACCTATCTAAAGTATAGCACTTTTTTATCTCATTTACCACCTCCATTTTAAATTTTATCATTCTATCACCTCCTTGTAGTTTAAGTATACAAGATAAATGTGTAATTTTTTTGATAAAACAATGGGAAATTGTGGTAATGAATATAAAATAGTATTTTTTTAATATGATTTTTTATAGATTATCTAAGTAATAATTGATTATTAACCCCACATTTTCTTTGGTAACTTTTAAATATAAAATGTGTATAATTGAATTAGAAAAAAATTTATAAAAAAATGATGGGTACCCCAGGCGAGATGAATGCTCACATACAAAGTATGCTTACTGGCATTGCCAACACATCGTTATTCCTTCACAAGTATCCCATCTACAAATATATTATAGCATATAATTGTTAATTATTCACAACTTTTTTATTTTTGAATTCTTCGATGTAAACTTGACTAATATATTCAATTGTTATATCACTATATTTATAAATTTTGGTTTTAGAATAAGGAAACTGATAACAATAATCTTGATTATTTTTTAATCCCTTTCTTTTACATATATCTTGAAATTTATTTGATGTAAATTTATGATTTGGACCTAGCGATAGCTCCAATGTTTCTTTTATCTTTTTAATTACTTCTGTAGCAGTATAAGGATGAGTTTTATCGATATCTTTTGGAACATTAATTATTGTAGCTTTTTCTCCACCATCTCTAACAACTGTGTATTTAATATCAGCTTCTTGCTCTTTTTTAGTAGATACTAATCTTAATGTTTGAGTTAAATTCTCATCTGAATCTAGTTCTTTTTTTATTTTTTTAAGCATTAACAAATTACTAGGATTTAATATTAAAGAAGAAACATCTTTATCATCTCCAGGATTAACTAACGCAATATATGGTGTTACCTTTTCATTTAAATTATATTCTGGAAATTGTTTTTTGAAAAACTTATTATAGTTTGTTAAACATCTTTGAAAAGCAGGGGATAATATAAAATCATATTCTGGTAATATTAGATGTGTTGCTTTATTTCTAATATTTCTAACAAAAGAAATATTGTTCTTTGTTTTATCTGTTGTACTTGTAAAAACTTTCTCTACACATTCATCTAGTCCAATTGTTCTATTAGTATCATCTTTATAATTTATTACATTGATATCTTTTGCTTTATTAATAAGATATGCTTTTAATAATAATTCCCAAGCATTACAGATAAAAAAACAAAATCCTTCAGTTCTATAATTAATAGTGGGTTTATTTATTATCTCAATTGACATTAAATATGCTTCTTCTGATTTATTTAGTAGTGCATTAATATATTTATTTAATTCTTCTGTTTTGATAACTATCATCTCCTTTTAATTTACTATTATATCATAACTTATTTAAATTACTAAATATAATTATACTACTCACTTTCAATATTCTTTTTATTTTTATTAGTTGGTTTAAAATTACCGAAAAAGTTTACTGTCATTTATCGAACGTTAAAAGAAAAAATATTGACGAAAATATTGGCAACATAGTTAAATTCGAAAACTTTTGGAAGTTTTTTAATATAATACATCAAAAAAGCCTTTATTTATAAGGCTCTTTATTTTATATTTGGTGCGTGAAAAGAGACTTGAACTCTCACGATTATTAATCACAGACACCTCAAGCCTGCGTGTCTACCATTCCACCATTCACGCATAAGAAGCTTTAATCTTTTGCTTTTAAAGCTTCATACATTTTTTTAAACATCCCACCACTTGAATAGTTTAATATACCTACTTTATATATTTTTAATCCGTATTTAATCAACAAATATATTACAATAATCATTACAAATATAGCAATTACAAAATCAATAATAGTAAATTGTCCTAATACTAAAAGTGATGGCGCTAAAATAGCAGAAATAAATGGAAAGAAACCTAATATTTTTATAAATAATGCTCCTTTAAAAACTCCAGCCATCATAGCAAGATAATAACCTAATAATGAAATAATCATAATTGGGCTTTGAATTTGTTGGAAATCTTCAGTATTTGTAGTCATACTCGATAAAATACCAGCAAGTAGTGAATATCCAACCATAGTTACCAACATAAGTATTAATATTAAAGGTATTAGATATGAAAGTGAATCCATAAATGATTGTGGTATCATAGATACAACATCACCTATAATATCAGTTGCTCCTGCTGTAATAGTACTATTTCCTCTTAAAATAAAACCTATAATTCCATATCCTATTAATAACAAACCTTGAATAATTACAAATATATTACCAGCAATTACTTTAGAAAAGAAATGTACCTTTGGTGAAACATTAGATATTATAATTTCCATTCCTTTAGTAGTTTTCTCGTCATTAACTTCAGCGCCTATCATCTGGACTAAGAAAATCGACAACATAAAGAATGGTAATATAACAACTGGAAAAACCGATGTCATAATAATATTCATGTTTTCATCAACAGAAGAATCTTTATTCAAAACCTCCCTATCAATATTAACTGAACTAGTTAAAGCATTCAACTCTTCCTCTGAAATATTATGTTTTTCAATTGCCATAACTAATTTAGTATTATTTATAGCTGTTGTTATAATTGGAATATCAACCAAATCTAAATAATCGTTTGTAATCATTTTAACGGATATAACATTTTCTTCATTATTGTCAAAAACAATTACTATACTATTTTTTTCTTCTTCGTTTTCTTTAAGCATAGTTACTGCTTCGTCATATGTTTTGTCATATAAAGATAAATTATAATTAGAATCATCTTTATTTATATAACCATCAAATAAAGAATATGCTTTATTAGTGTTATCAATTACATATATATTAGTTTTAGAGTCGAAATCTCCTCCGAAAAACTTAATAACACTATCTATATTAATTATACCAATTATTAATACAGCTAAAGCAATGTTAGCTACTAAAAACCATTTTGTTTTAGTTTTTCTCTCTAAACTTTGTTTTATAAGAAATTTTAATTTATTTTTCATAGCTTTCACCTACTTTTTCAACAAATATTTCGTTTAGTGATGGTTCTTCAACAACAAATTTAGTTATGTTTGAACATCTACTAACATATTCAAACACTAAAGGAACAACATCTTCACTTTCAATTTTAATTTCATATTGAGAAGCTTCTTCTAAGACACTTACAACACCTTTTATTTTCTTAACTTCTAATACATCAATGTCGCCACATACTTTGATATTTTTCTTACGATATTGCTTTTTGATATCAACTAAATTTCCTTCTAAAACACTTTTTCCTTTTAATAAAACAACTAATTTCTTACAAAATAATTCAACATGTTCCATTCTGTGAGATGAAAATATTATCATACTACCATTTTCAGCCATTCTAACAATTTCTGATTTAAACAATTCAACGTTAAATGGGTCTAATCCAGAAAATGGTTCATCTAAGATTAACAATTTTGGTTCATTAATAATAGCAGTAATGAATTGAATTTTTTGTTGATTACCTTTTGATAGTTCTTTAATTTTTTTATCTGCATATTCACTAATTCCAAATTTTTCAAGTAGTTCTTCCATTTTTTTATTAATTTTATCTATACTCATACCTTTTAGAGTGCCATAATAAATACATTGTTCTCTAACTGTCAATTTTAATAATAAACTTCTTTCTTCAGTTAGAAAACCTATTTCATCAGTAACACTATAATCTATTTTTTTACCATCTAGTGTTATTTTACCACTACTTAGTGGAAGTAAGCCCATAATCATTCTAAAAGTTGTTGTTTTTCCTGCCCCATTAACACCTAATAGTCCAAATATTTCACCTGGTTTGACTTCAAAAGATAAATTATCTACTGCTAAGAAATCTCCATAATATTTTGTAACATTCTCTACTTTTAACACTATATCCACCTTACATTATCAATTTTTGATAACCTTTCTTCTTCAAACTTATCATATAGTCTACACATATTATTCATCAATTTTACACAAGGACTATATAAATCATCACTAAATTCTTTAAAATAATTTTGTATATATCGATAAAATTCATCTTTATTTGTATATGCATCAAAAACTATATCTAATTTCTTTTTGTTTTTATTATTTCCAAATAAATGTTCTTGAAAATTTTCAATTAAAACTTTCGATATTTCATCATTTTCTTGATACAAAAAATTAACGATTTTATCATAATTAGGACTATTATTGATAATAGTATCTATACTTGCCATAAGTCACCTACCTAAATCTTGTTATATCATTAAATGTAATAATTATCATTAATACCATAAGTAAAATAAAACCAATCGAATGAATAGTGTTTTCAACTTTTGGATTTAAAGGTTTTTTTCTTACCTTTTCAATTAACATAAACAATATTCTTCCACCATCAAAAGCTGGAATTGGAAGTAAATTAATAAACCCAACATTTAAACTTAAATATCCCATTAAATATATTACATAAATTAAACCTATTTTAGCGCTTTCTCCTACTATATTATATATTCCAACTGGACCAGATAAAGCGTTTAATTTCAAGTCTCCGGTAATCAAATAAAATATAATTAAAAACATTTGCTCTACTAAACTAATAAATTTTAAAAACGCATATTTAATTGCTTCAAAGAAACCATATTTAACATTTTCTTTAAGCGTAAATCCATAATTATCTTCAAACGGAATATTAATAACTTCCTCTTTTCCATCAAGCATTGTTGTAAGTTCTAATGTTTTTCCATAACTGATTTGATATTCTAATAAAAATCTATCTTGGTTATTAACTTTAACTCCATTTATTTTGGTTACTACCATTCCACTTTTTAAATTCATTTTATAAGCGCTGCCATCTTCAGGTACTTGGTCTATTACAACACTTCCTATATTATTTCCTTTAACTAAACCAAAAATAAAGAAAATTATAAACGCAAATATAAAGTTAAACATAACTCCGGCAATGATAGTTAAAAATCTTTGTTTCCAAGTTTTTGACTGCATTCTCTTTTCTTCTGGTATGTTTTCATCAACTTCAATTGATTCTCCTGATAACTGAACATAACCACCAATTGGAAGTAATCTTATACTATAATCAGTTTCATCATTTTTTCTGTTAAATTTAAATAGTCTTGGTCCCATTCCAATACTAAATTCATATACATAGATTCCTGCTTTTTTAGCAAACAGAAAATGACCAAATTCATGGACACAAACTGTAATACTTAAAACTAATATAAAATATATAATTGTCATAAATTCCCCCTATAATAATTTACTAAAATATACAAATGCTAACATAACTAAAATTATACTATCTAGCCTATCTAATATTCCTCCATGACCAGGCATAATATTTGAAAAATCTTTTATATTATGATTTCTTTTAATTTGCGAGAAAAACAAATCTCCTAGATGACCTACGATTGATAATACGAGTGTTATAAATGTTATTTTTAAAATAGAAGCATAAGGGTTAACTACAATTAAATACATCACTGTACTTAATATAACTCCTAATATAATTCCCCCTATATATCCTTCATAACTTTTATTAGGTGAAATTTCATTTACTTTATGTCGTCCAATAATAGTTCCGATTGCGTGAGCAAATGTATCATTAAATATAGTTATTGAAAATAAATATACAAACAAAGGTAGACTCATGTTTCTAATAATCGGAAATAATGAAAAACCTAAACTTAAAAACAATGTGTATCCTAAAGTTTTAAATGTACCATCGACAGTATAAGTTTTATGATATAAAAGTGCAAGAAAACAAAAAATAAGAAATATAATAGAAACCATATTAATATCAAATATATTTGTAAATGATTTACTATCTAAATTAGAGTATACAATCATCATAGAACTTATAAAAGATACTAATTTAATTCCATTAGGACTATCATTAATTTTTAAAAATTCTCTTAATCCTAAAGCAGCTAGTATTATAACTAATAATTTAAAATAAATATCTCCTACATAAATAATTGGTACACATACAGAAAGTGCGATTACTGCACTAATAACTCTTCGTTTCATATTTACCTCCATAAATATCTCTATATAATATTATAATATATTTAACTTTTTAATACAAGAAAAAGAAGTAAAATGCTTCCTAAAATATAGTATAATTTGATTAACAAAAAAAGAAGTAAAAACTTCTTAAATAGAATCAATATGAATTCTAACTTTTTTATCGTTATGTGCGTAAGATGATGCCTGAACAATCGTTCTTATCGCATTAGCAATAATGCCACCTTTTCCAATGACATAACCAATTTCATCATTACTTACTAATACTTCAATATGTATTTCGTCTTCTAAAGGAGCAAATTGTTTGACAGAAACTGATGCTCCATCTTTAACTAAACTTTTAACTAAAAAACTTACTAAGTCGGCATAATTCATAATTATTTACCTTCTTTTTTGTTTGCGTGATTTTTAGCTAAAATTCCTTGTTTTTTGAAAATATTTCTTACTGTATCAGTAGGTTCTGCTCCGTTTCCTAACCATTTTAAAGCCAATTCTTCATCAATTTTGATTTCAGCTGGTTCTGTAATTGGATTATAAGTTCCAATAGTTTCAATAAATTTTCCATCTCTTGGACTACGAGAATCAGCGGCTACGATACGATAAAATGGTCTTTGTTTACTTCCCATTCTTTTTAATCTTAATTTAACTGCCATAATTTCCTTCCTTTCTTTATTCATTTTAACACAAAAATATAATAGTGTCAACCTTTTTTGGTTAACACTATTATATGTTTTTATTTATTAATCCATTCTAGTAAATAATAAATCTAAATTATTAATTTTAAGATTGCCTTTTAAGTTATATTCTTCCCATTTATATTCATCTAAATTCAACATATCTTTAATTTTATTTGCACTTGATGGCATAAATGGATTTAATAAATTTGATAAATTAGCCATTATATAAACACAAGTATATGTTATATCGTTAAATTCATCAATATTTTCTTTTACTTTAACCCAAGGTTCATTTTCATCATAGTATTTATTACCTAATGTAGCATATTCAATAATACTTTCAATTGCTTGTCTTAATTCACCTTTTTCAATTAATAAACCAACTTCATTATATAAGTTAATAGTTGTTTCTTTAATTTTAGAATCAATTACCCCTTCTTTTATAATTCCGTCAAATTTTTTATTGATAAATGATAAGTTACGATTGATGAAATTTCCAATTACTCCAACTAAAAATTTGTTGTGGTAGTTAACTAAATCAGTGCTTGAAAAATTAACATCCTTTTTTTCAGGTCCATTATTAATCATATACATTCTAACTGTATCTTTATTATAGTTTTCAGCTAAATAATCAACTGTAATCAAATTACCTTTACTTTTACTCATTTTCTCATCATTCATATTAACATATTCACTTGAGATAATATATTTTGGTAATTGCCATTTTGGATTAATTGCTTGTAATAGTGCTGGATAAATAATAGTATGGAAAGTAATATTATCCTTACCATGTACAAAATAAGTTCTTAAATTGTCATTATCAGTTACAAAAGAATTAAAGTCGATTCCTCTTTTCTTTAAAACTTGTTCACTTGCTGTTAGATAACCTAAAACAGCTTCAATCCAAACATATATTTTTTTATCTTCGTATCCTGAAACTGGTACATCAACACCCCAATCAAGTTGTCTTGTAGCTGCTCTATCAATTAAACCTAAATTTAAATATTTTTTTGATTCATTTAAAGCATTTTTACGCCAATCATTCTCATGACTATTTATAAATTCTTCTAAAACTTTTTGAAATGCTGATAATTTAAAATATAAGTGTTTATTTTTTTTAATTATTGTTTCGCTATTACATGTTTTACAATGTTTTGAAAGAAGTTTAGAAGGGTCGATTGGACTTAAACACTCATCACACTGTTCTCCCATCGCTTTTCCCCCACAAATTGGACAAGTACCTAATATTTCTCTATCTGATAAAAATTCTTCGCAATTAGGACAATAATCTTGTTCTTCTTCCTTTTCATAAATGTAACCATTTTCTAATATTTTAGTAAAATATTCCATTACTTTTTGTTTATGTGTTAGAGTCATTGTAGCGGTATATAAATCATAAGAAAAATCTAATGAATTAAAACTATTTACAAATTCTTCGTGATATTTAGTTGCAATATCAACAGGTTTAACTCCTTCTTTTTTAGCTCTTACAGTAATTGGTGTTCCATGACAATCACTTCCTGATACATAAACAACCTCATCACCTAAACCTCTATAATATCTAGCAATAACATCAGCTGGAAGTAATGCGGCTAAGTGACCTATATGCAAAGAGTTATTTGCATAAGGCCACGCTCCTCCTATTAGTATATTTCTTTTCATATTTTATTCCTTTCATTTTACAACTATATTTACTATTTTATTTGGTATAACTATTTCTTTTACAATTGTTTTTCCTTCTAAATATTTTAAAACATTACTTAATTCTTTAGCACATTTTAACATTTCTTCATTAGAACTATTTAAAGCAATTGTAGTAGTTCCTCTTACTTTACCATTTACTTGAACAGCAAGTTCATACACTTCTTCTTTTGCTTTTTCTTGTTCAAATGTTGGCCATTTTTCATATGCTATAGTATTATTATGCCCTAGTTTTTCCCATAATTCCTCTGTTATGAAAGGTATTACTGGATTTAACAATTTTAAGAAACCTTCAGCGTATTCTTTTGGAAATATATCTTCTTTGTATACTGCATTTACAAAAATCATCATTTGACTTATAGCAGTATTAAAATTAAGTGTCTCATAATCTTCAGTTACCTTTTTAACTGTTTGATGATATATTTTTTCTAAATTTTTATTTTCTAAATCTTTTATATTTCCTTCAGTATACAATCTGTATATTCTTTCAATAAATCTATGAGCTCCATTAACACCATCACTATTCCATGGTTTATCTGCTTCAAGAGGTCCCATAAACATTTCATATAATCTTAATGTATCTGCACCATATTCTTTTACAACATCATTAGGATTAACAACATACTCTGGATATCTTTTTCCCATTTTAATTCCATTAGAGCCTAATATCATTCCTTGATGAACTAATTTTTTAAATGGCTCTTTAACTGGAGATACTCCTTTATCATATAAATAGTTATTCCACATTCGTGAATATAGTAAGTGTCCAACAGCGTGTTCAGGACCACCAACATATAAATCAACTGGCATCCAATGTTTTAATAAATCTTTATCAGCTATTTCTTTATCGTTATTAGGGTCGATATATCTTAAGAAATACCAACTTGAACCAGCACTACCAGGCATTGTAGAAGTTTCTCTTTTTCCAAGAGGTGTATTTACCCAAGAAGTTGCTCTTTCAAGTGGTGAGGCACCATCCTTAGAAGGACTATAATTATCTAACACAGGTAATACTAAAGGTAAGTCTTTATCATCTAATGCAATGATATTATCATTATTATGAATTACAGGTATTGGTTCTCCCCAATATCTTTGTCTAGCAAATATCCATTCTCTCAAACGATAATTTACTTTTTTATTACCTTTTTTATTTTCTTCTAGCCATTCTAGCATTTTATTTATAGCATCTTCTTTGTTTAGACCATTTAAGAAACCAGAATTAATATGAATACCATCACCTATATAAGCGGAATTAGCTACATCTCCACCTTCGATTACAGGTATAATTTTTATGTTGAATTTTCTAGCAAACTCATAATCACGTTCATCATGAGCAGGAACAGCCATAATCGCACCAGTACCATAACTTGCTAAAACGTAATCAGATATCCAAATAGGAATTTGTTCATTGTTAACAGGATTTATTGCATATGCTCCTGTAAAAACACCAGTTTTTTCTTTATTTAATTCTGTTCTTTCCAAATCAGATTTTGATGCACATAATTTTTGATAATTAATTACCTCTTCTTTTTTATCTTCAGTTGTTATTTTTGAAACATATTCATGTTCAGGGGACAAAACACAATATGTTGCTCCAAACAATGTATCGCATCTTGTTGTAAATACTGTAAATTCTAAATCATGATTAGCAATTTTAAACACTACATTAGCGCCAATAGATTTTCCAATCCAATTTCTTTGCATTTCTTTAGTTGACTCTGGCCAATCTATTTCTTCTAAACCACTTAGTAATCTTTCGGCATATTTAGGAATGTCAATTACCCATTGTTTCATATTTTTTCTTATTACTGGATAACCCCCTCTTTCACTTTTACCATCGATTACTTCATCATTAGCTAGTACAGTTCCAAGTTCAGGACACCAATTAACAGGCATATCTATTTGTTTAGCTAAGCCATCATTAAATAATTGTTTAAAAATCCATTGAGTCCATTTATAATATTTTGGGTCACTTGTAGATACTTCTTTAGACCAATCATAAGAAAAACCCAACATTTTTAATTGTTCTTTAAATATTTCAATATTTTTTTCTGTAAATCCATTAGGATTTTTTCCAGTTTTAATAGCAAATTGTTCAGCTGGTAAACCAAAAGAATCAAATCCCATTGGGTGTAATACATTAAAACCTTGCATTCTTTTCATTCTTGATACAATATCAGTTGCTGTATACCCTTCTGGGTGTCCTGCATGTAATCCTACTCCTGATGGATAAGGAAACATATCTAAACAATAAAATTTTGGTTTACTAAAATCTTTTATATCTGTTCTAAAAGTATCGTTATCTTCCCAATACTTTCTCCATTTTTTTTCTATTTCACTTGTATTCATTCATTACACATCCTTTTTTTATATAATATTTTCCAATTAAACTATAACATATTACTAATAGTGGTATTAGAGTTAAGAAACCAACTAATAGTTGTAAAACAAAATTTTTGACTAAATAAGTTGTCATAAAAGCAGTAGAAATTATGAACGCGTTAGAGAGCGCGATTACATTCATAAATTTAGTTATATTTATTTTATTTAAATCTAAATTAAACCTTTTGACAAAAAACATAACTTGATTGCTTTTTTTAAATTTTTCTATTTTTGATTTTTGCAGGATTACCGTCGCGAGGTAAAATAAGTATATGATTGCAAAAGATATTAAATATATTATAAAATACATATATATCACCTTTATTAATTATATTATAAATTTCCTTTAATTACAAGAAAAATATGGCAATCACTAAAAAATTTAAAACATTATCTTTTCATTGAATTACTATGATAAAGAACTTCACACATGTGTATGTATTCCAAAAGATATACAAATTACTAGCAAATTTGAAGAATGTAAACCAGGATATTGATGGTTATACGCTTAAAGGTTAAAATGCTATAAAAATAATTAACTTTTAACAAGAAATAAATTTCTTAATTCATGTTTTATATACAACAATCACATTTTTTCTCACCTCCTAATTCTTGTCGTATATTATTTAATTTCAACCAAAAAAAGATTGAAATATGTGATAAAAGTATCTATTTCAATCTTTTAAAAAAATGAATGTTTAAACATTCATTTTTTTAGTTTTTTATATAATCATAGGATTTACAGTATTTTAAGTAAATTACTTTCTATCCCCAGATTTGATTGCGGCTTGTGCGGCTGCTAATCTTGCAATCGGAACTCTATATGGTGAGCAAGAAACATAATTTAGTCCGATATTATGACAGAACTCTATGCTTGATGGCTCTCCACCATGTTCACCACAAATACCAAGCTTAATATCTGGTCTAGTTTTTTTACCTTTTTCTACAGCCATTTTAACTAATTGTCCAACACCTACCTGATCTAATTTAGCAAATGGGTCAATTTCATAAATTCTATTTTGATAATATGAATCCAAGAACTTACCAGCATCATCTCTTGAGAAACCGAAGGTCATTTGTGTTAAGTCATTAGTTCCAAATGAGAAGAATTCTGCTTCTTTAGCAATTAAATCTGCTGTTAGAGCTGCTCTTGGTATTTCAATCATAGTACCAATATGATATTTAATATCTGAATTTTTTTCCTTTTTAACTTCTTCTGCAACTTTAACCACAATATCTTTAACAAACTTAAGTTCTTTTTCTTCTCCAACTAATGGAATCATAATTTCAGGAACAATATCATAACCTTCTTCTTCCTTAACTTCAATGGCAGCTTCCATTAAAGCTCTAGTTTGCATACAAGCTATTTCAGGATAAGTAACTGCTAATCTACAACCTCTATGTCCCATCATTGGATTAAATTCATGAAGTTCAGAGATTTTATTTTTTAAATGTTCTACTGTAACATTCATATCTTTAGCTAAAGCAATAATATCCTCTTCTAAAGTTGGTAAAAATTCATGTAGTGGTGGGTCTAGGTATCTAACTGTCATAGGAAGCTCTTTTAATTCTTTATACATAGCTTTAAAATCACCTTTTTGGAATGGTATTAATTCATTTAAAGCTGCCACTCTATCTTCTACTGTTTCAGATAAAATCATTTTTCTGATTTTAGGAATTCTATTTTCTTCAAAGAACATGTGTTCTGTTCTACATAATCCAATTCCTTCTGCTCCTAGTTCAACTGCTTTTTTAGTATCACGAGGATTATCAGCATTAGTTCTTACTTTAAGTGTTCTATATTCATCAGCCCATGACATAATTCTTCCAAAATCACCACTAACAGTTGCTTCTTTTGTTTCAATATCACCAGCATAAATTTTACCAGTATTACCATCTAGAGAAATATAATCACCTTCATGGAAAGTAATTCCTCCTAAAGTAAATTCTTTAGCTTCTTCATTAATGTTAATAGCTCCACATCCAGCTACACAGCAAGTTCCCATACCACGAGCAACAACAGCAGCATGTGATGTTCTTCCACCTCTTACAGTTAGAATACCTTGAGCTGCTACCATACCTTCGATATCTTCTGGTGTAGTTTCTAATCTAACTAAAACTACTCTTTCACCCTTACCACCTTTACCTAACATTTTAGCTTCTTCGGCAGTAAACACTACTTTACCAGCAGCAGCACCTGGGCTTGCAGGAAGTCCCTCACCAATACTTTTTGCTTCTTTTAAAGATTTTACATCAAATGTTGGATGAAGTAATTGATCTAAACTTTTAGCATCAATTCTTAAAACTGCTTCCTCTTTTGTAATCATTCCTTCATCTACTAAGTCACATGCTATTTTAATAGCGGCATGAGCAGTTCTTTTACCATTTCTAGTTTGTAAGAAATATAGTTTACCTTCTTCGATAGTAAATTCCATATCTTGCATATCTTTATAATGGTTTTCTAACTTATTAGCTAAAGTTATAAATTCATCATAGCATTCTGGTAAATCTTCTTTTAGTTTAGTAATAGGTTCTGGAGTTCTAACACCAGCAACTACATCCTCTCCTTGAGCATTAATTAAATATTCACCATAAATACCTTTTTCTCCTGTTGCAGGGTCTCTTGTAAATGCAACACCTGTTCCACTAGTTTCGCCCATATTACCAAATACCATTGATTGAACATTAACAGCCGTTCCCCAATCTCCTGGAATATCATTCATTCTTCTATAAACGATTGCTCTTTGGTTGTTCCATGAACGGAAAACTGCTTTAACAGCACCCATCAATTGTTCTTTTGGATTTTGTGGGAATTCTTCCCCGTTCATATGGTCACTATAAACTTTTTTAAATCTTTTTACTAACTCTTTTAAATCATCAACAGTAAGTTCTGTATCATAACATACACCTTTTTCATTTTTTAATTCATCAATGATTTTTTCAAAGAAAGATTTATTTACTTCCATTACTACATCAGAATACATTTGAATAAATCTTCTATAAGAATCATAGGCAAATCTAGGATTGTTAGTTTTTTTTGCAAAGCCTTCAACTGCTACATCATTTAATCCTAAATTAAGAATTGTATCCATCATACCAGGCATACTCGCTCTAGCACCACTTCTTACTGATACTAACAATGGATTTTCAGTATCCCCAAATTTTTTTCCTTGTAATTTTTCTAATTCTTCTAAAGCATCAAAAATTTGTGTTTCAATTTCTTTAGAAATTTCGCATCCATTGTCATAGTAATTGGTACAAGCTTCTGTTGTAATTGTAAATCCTTGAGGTATAGGTAATCCTAAATTAGTCATTTCGGCTAAGTTTGCTCCTTTACCACCAAGTAAATTACGCATATCTTTGTTACCTTCACTAAAGGCATAAACATATTTCATATTATTTCCTCCTTCTATTTTACTAGTTAATTATAACAAAAAAAGTTAATATTTTCAATTAACTTTTTCCTATTTTATCTATTTTTTTTAATTATATTAATGTATAAGTTTATTTTAACAATCTTTCATTTTTACCAAAGATAGTTCCCAACTTTCCATCGCATCGTAAACATCTAGGTATAACTCAAATGTTTCATTTAAATTAAGAAAAACTTCATTAGAAAGTTTGTTTCTATATTTTTCATAATCTCCTATTATACCTTCTTGATGTGGAATTGTTAATTTAATTCCATCTTTTGTTACTTCATTAACAATTATAGTGATTTTACCCATAATCATTGGTTCATTAGTTATTACTTTATAATAGGTAATAATTGGTTGAACTTTTTGTTTTTCCAATTCTTCTGCTGTTCCATAACAACCATGAAATGGAATATGTGTAAGTTTTATGTAATAATCATTATCTACTATATAATTAACTACATCTTTATTTGGAAAACCTTTGCTTATTATATCTTTTGCTTCCTCTGGATTTTCTCGCAAATATTTTAAAAATGTATATACACCTGTTGCTTTAAAATGAGGATTTAATTCTGCTATTTGCTTCGCTGTATACCCTTCTATATTAATAGCATTAGGTAGGGCATAAGTCTTTTTCATTAAATATAAAATAAACTCATTAAATATATCATCATATTTAGATAAATCATTAAATAACACTTTAGAAACATTATCGCTTTTTCCTATTTCATTTTTAAAATAATTAATAAGCAATTTAGAAAAGAAAGAATCGTTCACTTTATTTTCTATTATTTTCTCTAGCGGTAATTCCATTTTTATTTTGTTTTCATAATTTGATACTTTTTTAAAAAGTATTTCGTATTCTGATAACAAATCAATAAAATCATTCCAATTCTCAGGCTCTGCACCATTGCCATTTATTTGTTTATTTAATCCATCTATGTTAATTTTTAGTTTCCACGCTATACTTTTATCTCCAGAATATTTTGTATTCCAATCAGCAATAATTGTTTTTAATCTATTACAAAATTCATCAAACTTCGAAAGAGAAATCGAAACATTTAAATCATTAATATATGATGTTTTACTATTATCTAAATATAATAAAACACATTTATTATTCGTTTTTGTTAAAGATAAGCAATAATTTTCGACAACTACATTAATACTTTCTTTTTTTACTTTATCTTGTGAAAAATCATAGTTAGGAACACCATAAACCTTTTGTGGTACATTATCCTCTGGTTCTATAACATACTTTTCCTTATTTTCATTTTTTCTTTTTTCTTGAAGCCAATTTGGTACTCCGTATACTTCTCTTGGCAAATTATCTTCAGATTCTATAGTATATTTTTCTTTAATTTCATCTTGTTTTGCCCTTGCTTCTTCTTCCCATTGCTTTCTAATTACATCAGGAATACCATAAACTATTTGAGGCCTATTATCTTCTGCCTCAATATTATATTTATCTTTTTTATTAAATAATCCCATTTTATTTTCCTCCATATTATCAATTATATATTTTTCAACATATTAATCATCACCATATACATCTTTTATGCAAAAATTAGGTTTTCTCTCATCAAAATTAAATGTATGAAATGAATCTCCTAAGCAATATTTCCAATTTGAACATTTTTCACATTTACTACACTTTGTTCTGTTTTCGGTTCTAAAAATTTTAAATCTATTTTCCCATACATCAACAAAATTATCAGTTTTGATATTTCCTTGAATAAATTCTTTTCTTCTTTCTACATCTGGACATATAAATATATCACCGTTGCTTAAAATGCTTGCTACATATAACCCAGCAGTACATATAAAATAAGTATCTCGTATTTCTTTTTCTAAATTTATTCCTAAATAATGACTACAACCATATTCAACATTCATTAAATTTTCTTCTCTTTTTTCTTTTATAAAATTGAATAAATATTTATAATCTTCTTTATCTAATAAAATATCGTTGTTGTTTTTAGCTCTTCCTATTGGGTCTACATTTATAACTCTCCATGAAATAACATTTAACTCTTTCATCAAATTATATACATCTTCTAATTCATGAATATTTTTTTTGTTAGCAACTGTTGTAACTTGAACAATCTTAATACTTGGTACTTGTTGTAATTTTTTTATGTTATTAATAATTTTATCAAAACTATTCGGTACTTTTCTAAAACTTTCATGAGTTTCTTTTAAACCATCTAAACTAATAGATATAGTTTCCATATTAGTATCAATCATCTTATTAATAATTTCATCATTTATTAACATTCCATTTGTTGTCATGCCCCATCTAAATCCAAGTTCACAAGCATACTTCATAAGAGTAAATAAGTCTTTTCTAACTAATGGTTCTCCTCCAGTAACATTTAAAAGTATTTCATTAGCATTATATCTTTCAGAAATATCTCTTAATGTTCTTTTTAAATCTTCTATACTTATTTCATCTTTTAAAATTGTATCACCGCAACTACTACCACAGTGTTCGCATCTTGCATTACATCTTAATGTCACTTCTAAAAATAAATCTTTTAAAATTGGTTTTTCATAGAGTTTTTTTCTGTAATCAGCTAATTTATCCATGTTATCAATTTTAATTTTTTTTATATATTCTTCATTCATATTTACACCTATTATTTTTCATTCAGTATTTGAATAGACTTTTTTCTTTCTCCAGCATACCAATAAATTAAATGCTTTATACTTTTTATATCATCTAAATCATTTGTATTATTATATTGTTCTATATTTCTATTCACTATAGCACTTAAAATAGTCCCATCTTCTTGTATATCAACTATATATAAGCAAATTCCTGTCCAACTTCTATATATGTAAAACTTATTATTTTCATAAAATGCAAACCAATGGTCTTCCATTTCTTTTGGAATATGTCCTTTTTTTAATTTGGTTAAATTTTCTTTCGTAAGTTTTAAATCTAATTTAATTTTTTTTGTTTCATTTGGCATATCAAGAATTTTCCAACTTTTTCTAGTTGCTATTTCATCTTCTTCGTATAAATATTTATCATAATCGTTTAATTTGTTAATAAATTTATTTATTAATTCAGATACATAATCTTTTTTTTGAATTACTTTTAACCATTCTTGTGGTATTTCATCAAAACCATAGATTAAACCTGCTAAACCACCAGTTAAAGCTCCAATAGTATCTGTATCATCACCGAGATTAACTGCTTTTAGTAAAGCATCTTTATAATTGTTTGTCGTTAAAATGGTCCACATAACTGCTTCTAAGGTATCAACAATATAGCCACTTGACTTTATTTCTTTTTCACCTAAATTACTAATGTCATCTACTAAAATCCTTTTATATATATTTAAAGTAATTTCTTTGTCTCCTTTTAAAACATCACAATTATTAAACCATTTTTTTAGTAAAATATAAGCATCTTTTGGATTTATACCGTCTAATAAGTATTCTATATATTTTGAATAAATAAAACATCCAATTTTACTATATATATGTGAATGAGTTAAAGAAGAACCAGTATAAATAAAATTTTTAAATAAATTATCGTCTAAAATTAACATATTACCATAAATTGCTAATGGTAAAATACGCATCAATGAACCATTTCCATTTGAACTAATATCATCATATCCACAATTAATTAATTTTTCTAATTTTGAATCATTAATGATATTTTCATTGTATTTTTCTTTTTTGTTTTTGTAATTTGTTAAAGAATAATTAGTAGAATTTCCTATATCAAAAACATTATTAAATGGCGTGTATTTACTATTAATTTTCCAATTTAAAAATGCATCTAATATATTTTTAAACATTGTATAAGTATTCATATCATCAATCGGTGTATTTACAATTGCATCCATGGTTGCTAATACCATAGAAGTATCATCACTCCAAGTTCCTTTCGGTTGATTATGCGTTCCATATTCTTCCATATCTTTTACTTTTTTTCTTTTTAGTATATTTCTACTTTGAAACTCAATTGGAACACCTAGAGCATCGCCTACAACAAATCCCATAATACTTGCTTTTATTCGATTTGATTTATTTAAATTTTTAGTTAAATTAGATTTATTACTAAGTATCATTATAACACATCCTATATTCTAAATTGTTGAAAAGAAGATTTGCAAACATTTAATTTTTCTGCTTCATGTATTTTTTCTTCTATATCTAATTGTTCTAATTTCTTATCTATTTCTTTTATTAAATTATCAATTTTAGTTGGTTCATTTGATAATTCAGTTTCAAATTGATTTCCAAAGTTTTCTTTTTTTAAACGAACAAACTGTTCAAGATTAAACATTTTAATTTGCTTTTTTTCTAATACTGGCTTATCTATGTTCAATTTTTCAACTGGTATATATAATGAATCTACTTTTTCTTCATATTCTTGATTATTAATAAATAATTTTATTGTTTTAGAAATTATTACTAAGTCACTTAGTTTAGTTATATAGTTTCCATATTTTTCAATCAAATCTTCGTAAGAACGTGTACCTATTTCAAATCTAATATTTCTTGAAATTCCAGAACTTAACATATCACTTAATTCATTAACCATTTCTAATACATCAATATTATCAAGTACAAAATTAAATTTATTATATTTTTTTGAGTTTATTAATATTGTAAATAATTGTTCAATAAACATTGTTGCAACATTATTTATATATCTATTTTCATCTTTGGCAATTAAGAAAATAGCAGTCGGTTTAGTCATAATATCATCATAACTAAATGTAGTTTTGTTAAGTAAAACACTTAACATTTCTCTACTTACGTAAGTTCTTAATTTTTCTCTTGCAACTGAAACTATACTTCCTTTTGTTTCTTTTGGAGCAAGAAAAGTAGACGCCGCAAAAATATAAGATTGTGAACATGGATTTTTCAATTTAAAATATTGAGTTATATAATCGCTAGTAGCATAATTGTTATTTATTCCATTAAACATTAAATTAACACTGTTTAAATTAATTTCTTCTTCCTTGCCATCCTCAAATAATCCAAGCACAATACCAGTATAAAAATCTGATGCCGTATTTGACCAAAATGGGTCTATTGTAGAATTTTCGTAAAACATTATTTTTGCTTGTTTTTCTATATAATCTATAGCTTCATCAATCATACCTTTCTTATATAAATTATAAGGATATTCTAAAGGATTCCAACCATCACTTTTATTTAAATCTCTTAAATTTAATATAATAATATTATAGTTTTTATTCTTTAAATCATTATAATATTTATTTATGTATTCCTCTTTTGAATCTAGTATTAATAAACTTTGTCCATCATTAATCGCTTCCCCAACTAATGGAAACAATACATTTGATGTTTTACCAGATGAAATATCACCTGATACAATTAAATTTTTTTTACTATTAAGCATTTCTTTTAATATTTCTTTTTTCATACTTCCTCCTCAACACCTTTTCTTCAGTTGTTTCTTGTAATTCATTTATTTTTTTAAGAGCGCTTTGTTGTTGTAATATTTCTAATCTTTTGTATTTTAAACTTAACAAATATATTCTTTCTTCAATTTCTTTTTTCTTTTTTTCTAATATCTCATTATTCAAATGATTTTTATAAGTAGCAATTTCTTCTAAAGTAAAATCTAGAGATTTAAGTAATTTAATTAATTCGCATTCAATAACATTTTCATCACTATAATACCTATAACCAGTAAAATTATCTATTTGACTTGGTTCTAGAACTCCATATTGTGCATAAAACCTTAAGGTTCTAACAGGAATACCCACGATTTTTGAAAAATCGCCAATCTTATACATATTATCTACTCCTTTTAATACCAACTATTCCTCCTTTCAAATAAAGTTTAACATTTCAGTCATATGGAGAGTCAATACCTTTTTGCATTTCATAACAAAAGTTTGATTATTATAGTTTTAACAAAGTATTTTATTTTTTATATTATATTTACTTATTAACATTATAACATGTTTTTTCATATTTTGTTTAAATATTAAAATAATCAATAATTTATTTTAAATATATAACAAAAAAATTAACTCAATTATACTGAATTAATTTTTTATAAATTTTGTTTCACATCATTTACAAATATACACTTTTTACTATTTTATTTATTTTTCATAAAACATTCATAAACGTTATTTAATAACATTGCAACTGTCATAGGACCAACTCCTCCTGGAACTGGTGAATAATTTAAAATTCCATCCTTTTTTACATCTCCATATAATTTTCCTTGAAATCTTGTTATTCCAACATCAACAATAATAGCATCTTCCTTAACCATATCTTTTGTAATTAAATCCTTAACACCAGTTGCTGATACTAATATATCAGCATCTTTAGTATATTCTCTTAAGTTTTTGGTATATGAATGACATATTGTAACTGTTGCATTTTCTTGTAAAAATAGTTGTCCTAATGGTTTACTGACTAAATTACTTCTTCCTATGATTACAACATTACAATCTAATTTAACATTATAATATTTCAATAATTTTATTACTCCTAGGGAAGTACATGGAACTAAATTATTATTACCCTTAAATAAATTACCCATATTAGTTGTAGTTAATCCATCAACGTCTTTATTAGGACTTATTAGATCAAGTAGCCTATTTTCATTCAAATAACTTGGCAATGGGAGTTGAATTAGTATACCAGATACACTGTTATCATTATTTAATTCGATTATTTTGTTTGCTAATTCTTCTTCTTTAACATTATCATACTTTAAATGTTTAAAAGATATTCCTACTTCTTCACAAGCCTTTCTTTTTGAGTTAACATAAACGTTACTTGCTTCATCATTTCCAACTTGAATTACTACTAATTTGGGATTAATATTATTTTTGATAATATTATCTTTTATATTTTGCTTTATTTCAAGACTCACTTTTTTTCCATCTAAAATCAAAATATCACTCCCCAAATTTATATTTTGAAGTAATTTCATAAACTCGTTTAATTAAGTTTTCTCTACTATCACTCTTAGTTAAAGTATCATAAATAATTAAACCTATATTTTTAAAATCATCTTCTTTCAATCCTCTTGTTGTCATAGCAGGACTACCTATTCTAATACCACTTGTAATAGTCGGTGAGGTCTTATCATAAGGGATAGAATTCTTATTTACTGTAATATTTACTTCATCTAATAATTCTTCAGCCTCTTTTCCTGTTAAATTTAATGACGTTACATCGACTAAAATTAAATGGTTATCAGTTCCATTAGATACTATTCTTAATCCCTTTTCTTGTAAGGTATCTGATAAAGCTTTAATATTCTTTAATACTTGTTTTTGGTATAAAACAAATTCTGGTTTTAAAGCTTCGAAAAAACATTGGGCTTTAGCGGCTATAACATGCATTAAAGGTCCACCTTGAATACCTGGAAAAACAGTTTTATTTATTTTTTTTATTATTTCTTCACTATTGGTTAGAATTAATCCTCCTCTTGGACCTCTTAGGGTTTTATGAGTAGTTGTTGTCACAACATCAGCATAAGGAATTGGCGATGGATGAAGTTCCGTAGCTACCAATCCTGCTATATGAGCCATATCAACCCAAAAATATGCATCAACTTTTTTAGCAATCTTGCTAATCCTTTCAAAGTCGATTATTCTTGAATAAGCACTTGCGCCTGCTATAATCATTTTAGGTCGTTCTAATAAAGCTAATCTTTCTAGTTCATCATAATCAATTACTTCTGTTTCTTTGGAAACATCGTAACTTACAATATTATACTCTAAACCACTAAAGTTAATCCTATGTCCATGGGTCAAATGTCCACCATGACTTAAATTCATTCCCATTACTTTATCATTTGGTTCGAGTAACGCTTTATATACTGCCATATTGGCATTACTTCCTGAATGTGGTTGGACATTTGCATAATTACATTTAAACAACTTAGTTGCATAAGAAATCGCTAAATTTTCAATTGTATCAACATTAACACAACCACCATAATAACGCTTACTAGGGTAACCTTCAGCATATTTATTAGTAAAAATACTTCCTTGTAGTTCTAGAATTGCCTTACTTACATAGTTTTCTGATGCGATTAATTCAATATTATCTTGTTGCCTTTTTTTTTCTTTTTCTAATGCTTCTTTTATTTTTTCATCCATTTTAATCACCTTTCTTGAATACTTATAATCAGAATTATACCACTAATTACCAAATTTTCAAATAAAATTGACTACAAAAACATAACATAAACTCTTTTTATATTAAATCCTTTTTATTATTCAAATATTCTTCTTTTGTAAGACCATACATAACTAAATCTTCTACACCACCATAGTAATAAAACATTGCCTGCTTTCTAGTTCCTTCATACTTTAATCCAATTTTTTCCATTATTCTTAATGTTCCTTTATTATCTTTCGCACCACATGATTCAATTCTATTTAAATCTAGTTCATCAAAAGCAAATTCTAAAATTTTTTTAGATGCCTCTGTAACATAACCTTTACCCCATTCATCTTCCCTTAACCAATAATCAATTCCAGCAGTTTTGGCTTTTTCATCATGAATATTTAAATATATAGTTCCAAGTATTTTATTGTCTTCTTTTTTTACTATTGTCCATCTATAATAGTCTAAATTGTCGTAATTAGATTCACTAAAATATTTTCTGTTTTTTTCTAAATCATTACCTAATTTAGTAGTTCCTAAATACCTTCTTAAATTTGGATTTAGTTGAATATAGAAAAATTCATCTATATCATCTTTAGTAGTTCTTCTATAAATAAGCCTTTCGCTTTCTAAAAAAATGGTTCCTTTGTGTTTAATTGGAATGTAATCATGTCCATTTAAATCAATTTTATAGTTTTCAACTAAATTGTGTTCACCAACATATAAAATATCATTATTTTCAATCCTAACAAATGAATCATTAGGCAAAATAGTTATAGGTACATAATTACTTACCTCAAAAACTTCTTTTAAATAATCTACATTGCTCCAAACTAAATGAGGATATATGTTTATATCTACAAGTCCTAATCCATCGTATTTTAGCACTCTATCTTCGTAAGTTTCATCTATGTATACTACTTTATTTGATTGATTAATTGCCCCAGCACTAACACCTATTACTATTTTTTTGTTTTTAATTTTATTTATTAAAGAATATTCTTTAATAAAATTCATTTGTAATATAGGACTACCACCCATTAAAAATACTATATCTGCTTCATCAATTAAAGTTTTAGCTTCTAAATTCTTTTTCCTATTATCGATTAAATTTGAAGAATTAAAAGTAATTCCTATTTTTTTAAAATTTTCTATAAAATTGTTAAATTTTAAATCATTTTTTTCATAAGCATCTGCTACAGATGATATGAATACAATCTTTGAATTGTTTTTAATATCCTTCTTTAAATATTTTCCTTGATTTTCATTAAATCCATCATTAGATATTGCACTAAATAAATAATTAATCATAATAATACCTCCAGTTTAATTATATCAAAAATAAAGAAAAAAACAACTATTCAGCTGTTTTAATTACTTCTTTATTCTTGTAAGTTCCACATTTTGGACATACTCTGTGTGGTTTTTTAACTTCTCCACATTTTGGACATGTAGTAGTTGTATTTTCACTTATTTTGTAGTGAGTACGACGTTTACGTCCACGAGTCTTACTAACTTTTCTAAATGGTACTGCCATTTATAACACCTCTTTCTATAATAATTCTTTAAGTTTTTCTAATTCTGGATTAACTCTTTTTTCTTCTTCAGTAATAAGTTTCCATCCATCACCACTTGTTTTAGTAGCTTTCTTTCCACTTACAACCTTCAAAGGAACTTCCATTAATATATTTTCCCATATAATTGGAAAAATATCAAGTGTATTTGTTAAATTTTGACCAATTTCTTGTAAAATTTCCTCTAAATCACCTTCAACATGAGTATTCAATGGAACACTTACTGGTTCTAGAGTTAAGGAACAAGGTAATATAAATTCTCCTTTAATATCTATAGATATGTAATATCTTCCATAATTATAACTAATATTTCCTTTAATATTAACGTCATCTAAACTAATGATATCTGTATTTTTAAGTTCATCAGTTTTAAATGAATAATTAAAATCAATTGGAAGAGACTCTAAAACACCACTTCTAAGTTTTGTAATATCAATAATCATCTAATCACCTAGAACATTATACATTAAAATCTTTGAAAAGTAAACAATTAATGATATAATTAAGTTGGTGAGTTTATGGTAGGAATTATAGCAGAATATAATCCATTTCACAATGGACATTTAAAACAAATAAATATGGTAAAAGAAATGTTCCCAAATGATATTATTACTATAGTCTTAGCAGGTAATTTTTTAAATAGAGGCGATGTTAGTGTTATAGACAAATGGGATAAAACTAAACTAGCACTAGAATACGGCGTTGATATAGTTGTAGAATTACCTTTTGTTTTTGCTACTCAAGCTTCAGATTATTATGCTTATGGGGGAGTCAAAACATTAAATTTATTAAAAGCTGATTATTTAGTTTTTGGAAGTGAATCAAATGATTTAAATAACCTAATTAAAATAGCAAATACTAATATAAATAATGAAGAATTAAAAAATAATATAAAAAAAGGATACAATTATCCTAAAAGTATTGCCTGTTCTATTAATTCTAATATTGATAGTCCAAATGATTTATTAGGAATAAGTTATATAAAAGCAATTAATAAAATAAATAGCAATATAAAACCTATAACAATTAAAAGAACAAATAACTACCATAGTTTAGATATTAATAGTAATATAATTAGTGCATCAGCGATTAGAAATTTAGTAAAAAATAACAAAAATATTGATAAATATGTTCCAAGTAAAACTTTAAAATATATTAAAAATAGAAGTTTAAATGATTATTTCTACATTTTAAAATATAAAATCATGAATGAAGATATATCTAAATATGTAGACATTAAAATAAATAATAAACTTAAAAAAGTAATAAATGATTGTAATAATATAGATGAATTGATTAGTAAAGTTAAAACTAAAAACTATAGTTATAATTATATAAAAAGAAGTTTGGTTCATATTTTATGTGAATTTGAAACTAAACATTATGATGTTTCTTATGTAAGGGTATTAGGATTTAATAATAAAGGTCAAGAATACTTAAAAAGTATTAAAAAAGATGTCAAATTAATTACAAATTATTGTAACATACTAGAATATGAATTGAAAGTTAGCAACATATATAATATGTTTGACAAAGAATACATCAATAAAGAGTTAAATAAACCAATAAAACTGGATTAAACCAGTTTTTTTATGTATTCATATACTTCATCAATTGTTTTATTAAAGTCATTAAAATTAACATTAAACCATGTAACATTCATTTGATTATTAAACCAAGTGTATTGCCTTTTAGCATATTTTCTACTATTTTGTTTAATTTTTTCTAAACAAACATCTAGTGTTTCTTTATTTTCAAAATATGGGAATAATTCTTTATAAGCTATTGGTGTTGTGACGGCTTTTGTTCTAATATTGCTATCATATATTTGTTTTGCTTCTTCTAAAAGACCTTCAGTAACCATAACATCTACCCTTTTATTAATTCTATCATATAAAATACTTCTATCTGTAGTTAAGCCAATAAAAATAGAATCATAAATCAATTTGTCTGTTTTTTCTTTTTGACTAAAAGGTAAATTAGTTGAAACACAATAATTTAATGCTCTAATCAATCTTTTTCGATTATTAATATGAATTTTATTATTTTTATCATATTTTAATAACTCATTATATATTTCCTCGTTAGTTAATGTCTCATAATTGTTGACTATTTTTTCATCACTAAATTTATAATCATATAAAGCCGCTTTAATATATAATCCTGTCCCACCTACTAAAATAGGTGTTTTATTTCTACTTAATATTTCATCAATTTTACATCTAGCATCTTTTTGATAATCATAAGCAGTATAGTTTTCAGTTAATTCTTTAATATCAAATAAATGATGAGCAATACCTTGCTTTTCTTCTTCTGTTACTTTAGCTGTTCCTATATTTAAATTTTTATAAACTTGAGTACTATCAGCATTTATAATCTCACCATTTAATTTTTTAGCTAATTCTACACTTAGTTTTGTTTTACCTACTGCTGTTGGACCTAGTATTACTATAACCATGATTTTACCTCGTTATAAATTGCTTCTTTAGCCAAATCAATGAAAACTTCAACTTCTTTTATACCAAACATATAAGTTTGACCTTTCTTTGAATCTTTAATAATTCTTTCCATTTCATCTACAACTATGTTTAATTTATCCATAGGTATTTCTTCTATAATGTTATTAATCTTAGGAATTTCGTTGGAAAAAATATCTAAACTCAAATTATAATCACGAATCAATTCGATATTTAAGTTACTATAATCAGCATATAAATAATTTGTTAACTCTTCTTCTTGTAGCTTGTTTTTTAAAGGATTTTCAACATACCTTGGTAAAAAAAACTTGAACCATAAATAATCAGTATATAAATGAATATAATAACCTAAAACAAAATCGTCGCTTAAATAATTAGAATACTTATTTAAAAACAATTTTAAATCTGGTATGTCATCATTTTTTTCTTGAAAATGAGTTTCCATTTTATGAACTCCAATATATTTTGCTATGTCAGGAGCGATACTTCCAATTAATAACTCTAAACTTTTTTTATTTGTTTTTTTTAAATATTCATTTGCTACACATAAATGTATTACTGCACTTGCCACTTTATCACCTAAATATATTTTATAACAAATTTATTTTATCTTCAATTGTTTTTTTATTTTCTTTTAATCTTTCTATATTAGGACTTATTTCAATCGCTTTATTAACGCAATCTAGTGCTTTAGCATAATTACTTAAATTAAAATAAGCTATACTTAATAAATCATAAATTGTATGGTCATAACAGAATGGTTCATTAATGTATGTTTTGTTGTGTTTTTTAATTTTTAAAGCATCATAACTATATTTTATTAATAGTTCCCATTCTTCTAAATTGTAGTTTAAAAACATCATTTCTACATATGGTTCTCGTAAGTAAGGTGCTTCTTTTATAGCTTTTTCTAACCACATTCTCGCCTCTTCAAATCTATTTAAGTTTTGATAACATCTTGCAATATATTGCATAGATGCACATCTCTCATCCTTCCAAGTAGATGTTTTTAAGTTTAAATGTTTAATTAATGTATCAATACTTTCATTGTATTTTTTATGATACATATACTCTCTACCTAAATAATGCATATTTCTATCATCTTCTGGTTCTTCCCTAATTGACAATTCTAACAATTCTAAATAATTACTTCTTGATTTAGTTTCATCCGGATAATGATTAATTATTATATTATCAGTTGTTTTTATAACCTCTTCTTCACCTACTAAAACTTCATGAACAGGATGTTTCCAAGTATATCCTTTTCTTTTATGTATTTTATCAGCGTAAAAACTAACAACTGGTTTATTATCTATTAATTTCCAATTATAGATGTACCTTATTCTTGTTGTTTTGTCACTAAATAATTTAATTAATTCATCTCTAAATCCAGGAGATATTACTTCATCTAAATCTACACAAACACATATATCATAATAATCAGGTACCATTTCTAATGATTTATTTCTTGCTATATCAAATCTAAATGGTTCTATAATTTCTTGTTTTACAAAAGCGCCTCTCTTTTTTAATTTATCTATTGTATCATCAGTTGAACCAGTATCTAATATAAAAACATCATCAGCTTCACTAACACTATCCATAAATCTATCAACAAATTTACTTTCATTTTTACATATAGCATAAACTGCTACTTTCATAAAATCACCCAAAATATTATATGAAAAAAATAGATAGCGTTTACTATCTATTATTATTTTATAAACATACTATCACCAAACGAAAAGAAACGATACTTTTCTTCTACTGCTATTTTGTAAGCATTCATAATATTTTCTTTTCCTGCTAGTGCACTTACTAACATCATTAAAGTTGATTTAGGAAGATGAAAATTTGTTATTAAAGCATCAATTGCTTTAAATTCATACCCTGGATATATAAATATATCTGTCCAACCACTACATTCGATAAACTTTCCATATAAATTTTTAATCGTTTCTAATGTTCTTGTTGATGTTGTTCCAACACTTATAATTCTTCCTTTAGCATTATTTAATATATCAGCAGTATCACTACTCATTTGATAAAATTCTTGATGCATATGATGAGATTTAACATCTTCTACATTAACTGGCCTAAATGTTCCAAGACCAACGTGTAAAGTAATAGGAACTATTTTAACGCCTTTTTCTTTTATTTTTTCTAATAATTCTTCTGTAAAATGTAATCCTGCTGTTGGAGCGGCCGCACTTCCACTGTTTTTAGCATAAACTGTTTGATATCGATTTTTAGATTCTAATTGTTCATGAATATATGGAGGTAGTGGCATAGTACCTAATTTATCTAAAATTTCATATAAAATACCTTCATTTTTTAATTCAAAAATTCTAATACCTTCCTCTTTAACTTCGACGCATTTCATTTTAAGTAAATCGCCAAAATTAACAACAGTTCCTACCTTAATTCTTTTAGCTGGTTTAGTTAAACATTCCCACTTATTATTAGATATTTCTTTTAGTAATAATACTTCTATTAAAGCTTTTGTTTCTTCTTTTTCACCATATAATCTTGCGGGAATTACTTTAGTATCATTTACTACTAAAATATCATCTTCATTTAAATAATTAATTATATTTTTAAATACCTCATGTTTAATGCTTCCAGTTTTTTTATCTAGTACCAAAAGTCTTGATTCATCCCTTTTTTCTAGTGGTGTTTGGGCAATTAACTCTAAAGGTAATTCATAATCAAATTCACTTGTTTTCATTATTCTATCTCCAATTTTTCTTGATGTTCTATTTTTAAGTGGTCATAGGCTTTTGGCGTTACTACTCTACCTCGCGCTGTTCGTTTTAAAAATCCGTGTTGTAATAGATAAGGTTCGTAAACATCTTCTATAGTAGATGCTTCTTCACCTATTGAAGATGCGATTGCATCGATTCCAACTGGACCACCATTAAATTTTTCTATTATCGCTTTTAATAAATTGTAATCAGTTTCATCTAATCCACTACTATCTACTTTTAATTTATCTAAAGCTAGTCTTGTTATTTCACTATCAATTATTGGTTTATTCATAACCAATCCAAAATCTCTAACTCGTTTAAATAATCTGTTTGCTATTCTTGGTGTTCCTCTGCTTCTTCTTGCTAATTCTAAAGCTGCATCTTCTTCGATTGGACTATTTAAAACTCTACTTGTTCTTTTAATTATCTCTTTTAGCTCATCCTCAGTATAATAATTTAATTTTGAGATAATTCCAAATCTATCTCTTAGTGGACTTGTTAAGTCACCAGTTCTTGTTGTTGCTCCAACTAAAGTAAATGGTGGGAGGTCTATTTTAATGCTTCTACTACTTGCATCATTTCCTATAACGATATCTAAAGTAAAATCTTCCATAGCTGAATATAAAATTTCTTCAATATATCTTGGAATACGATGAATTTCATCTATAAATAATACATCACCAGGTTCTAGTGTTGATAAAATAGCAGCCAAATCTCCTGTTTTTTCTATAGCTGGACCACTACTTGTTTTTATATTTCTTCCTAATTCATTTGCTATAATATACGCTAGTGTTGTTTTACCTAATCCTGGTGGACCATAAAGTAATACATGATCTAATGGTTCTTCACGAATTTTTGCAGCTTTTATAAAAACTTTTAAGTTTTCTTTGATTTCACTTTGACCAATGTATTCTTCAATACTATCAGGTCTAATCGTTTTTTCAAATGAATCTTCAAGAAGAGTGTTCTCAGTTACAACTCTATCATCCATAAAATCCTCCTAACTTTTAAGTAATAATTTCAATGCTTCTTTTATTTGTTGTTCTAATGTTTCATTACTATTTACCTTTGGCAATACTTTTACAATATCAGCTTGTTTATAACCCAATCCTTTTAAGGCTTCAATTACTTCTTCATTACTATCTTTTGAAATAGTAATGTTGTTATTTAATTTGCCTTTTAAATCTAAAATAATTTGTTTGGCAACTTTGTCGCCAATTTTTGGAAATTTCTTTAAATAAAGTATATTTTCTCTTTCAATAGCGTCAACTATTCCACTTATTGAACCAGTTGCTAGCATTGGAAGTGCCATTTTACAACCTAATCCTTTAACTTCTATTAGTTTTAAAAATAAGTCTTTTTCTTCTTTTGTTTTAAAACCATAAAGAGTCATTTCATCTTCACGAATGTTTTGATAAATCCATACTAAAGTTTCTTCATTTTCTTTAAAACTATATGGATTTGGTGTGTAAATCAAATAACCAATACCATTGTTATCTAGTACAATATAATTGCTTTCTATAAGAGTAACTATTCCTTTTATATATGAATACATAAAATCACCTATTTTTTCTTAAAAAAAGTTTTTACAATATAACATTCAAATGCTACATAATTAGCAAATAATAACCATAATAATACAATTTCAAATATACCACTTGAATACATACTAATAATTCCTGAAACACTACTTGGAAAATATGTATTTATAAAACCATTAATTGGTGGAATATTGTTTCCTAAAAAATCAATTAATCTTAAAAATATATCTACAAATGCTACATAATATACAAAACTTCCAAATCTTTTGAATATTAATACGGCTAATGCTCCTAAAACTAAAATTATAACTACTACATCCATTTTATTTCTTCCTTCCTTACTCCATAATGTAATCTACCGTATATGGATAACCATACACTAAACTAAAATCACAATTTATTTTTGTTGTTTTATCATCTTTTTTATAAACAACTATTTTTATATTTTCATCTGTATTTAATTTGTTTTCCAATAGTTTATTATACTCTTCTACACTTACAATGTAAGTTAATGTATTTAAAATATAATTTTGACTTTCTAAAGTACCATTTTTAATCAAGTTATTAATATCTTCTAATTTTAGAGCAAAATTATATTCTTTAAAATCATTTTTCGAATATGTTTTTCCATTATATGTTATTTTAAAATCTTTAACTGTTATTTCATTATTTATAACATAGTAATACTTTGTATAGTTATCACTAATTGGTTTTTCTTCTTTAAAAGAATTAATGTAAATAAAACAAAACACAAAAAATATAGCATATAAAGCTAAAATTATAATAGCTCTATATCTTTTATTCGCCCATATTTCTTTTAGTTTTTTGAATTTTTCTTTCATTTTACATTAGCATCCTTCCAAGAAGAGTTTGAAAACCATTCATAAAATCTTTGGCGTTCATTTTCTTTTTACCTTCTAATTGAACGACTTTAAAGATAATTTCTCCGTTTCCCACTTTAACGCCAAAACCATCATCATAAACGCTTGTAATTTCTCCATTAAGTCCCATTGGATAGTTATTTGAAAGTGAACTTTCAAATACTTTTAATCTTTTGCCTTCAAAAAAGCAATAAGCACCTGGAAATGAATTTAATCCTCTTATTTGATTATAAATTTGTCTTGCATTTTTATTGAAATCAATTCTTTCATCCTCTGGTTTAATATTGAAAGCATATGTTGCTTCACTTGCTTCTTGTCTTTCTCTACTATTAGTTCCATTAATTATACTAGGTAAAGTTTCTAATAATAAATCTCTTCCTAAGAGCATTAATTTATCATGCAAAGATGAGGATGTATCAGTATCGAGTATTTCAATACTCTTTTTGCTAATTATATCTCCTTCATCCATTCTCTCATTCATGTACATAATTGTTATACCAGTTTCTTTATATCCATTCATAATTGCTCTTTGAATAGGAGCTCCACCTCTTAATTTAGGAAGTAATGAAGCATGAACATTAATACATCCTAATCTAGGACAATCAAGTAACTCTTTAGGAATGATTTGCCCATATGCACAAGTTATAATTAAATCAGGTTTTAAATCTATTATTTCTTGATATTCTTCTTTTATTTTATTAGGTTGTAAAACTAAAATTGTGTGTTCTTTTGCTACTTTTTTTACTGGTGTTTCAATTAAATTACCATGTTTATCTTTTGCTCTATCAGGTTGTGTGACAACTGCTCTTACTTTATAATTTTCTATCAATCCTTCTAATACAGGAACAGCAAAATAAGGTGTTCCCATAAAAACAATTTGTAATTCTTTTTCAACTGTTATATTAGATAAATCCATTCTTAATCACCCATTAACATTATACCATTTAGTTATGTTTTTTACAAACATTTATTTTATGGTAAAAGAAAATTCTAGATTTAAACTAGAATTAATCTAATGCTTTAATTATAATACGATAAGCAAAACTATATATGTTTGTAGTATCACTATATTTTTGTAGTTTGAAAGAAAATGGTGTATCATTTCCATCACATACTACTGTATTACTTATATTTGCCATATTTAGTCTTCCTTTTGATACGTTCATTATTTTAACAAAAAATCCTAAATTAGGCTCTTTTGTTTTTCCTTAGTTCTATGTTCAACTCTTCGTTGATTTGCTAGAACAATAATTTTTTTAATTTCTTGTTGCCATTCTTCACTTTTATATTTTCTTTCGTTGATATAAAAATCATCAATCAGTTTTTGTAAAGTTAATGTAATATAACTGTCAATAGGACTAAACAAATCTAAAAAATATGCTTGCCCACAACCATCATGACCTATATTTTCACTAGCGTAATAAGCTTTATTAGTATCTTCACATATAATCTGATAAATTACTTTAGCCGTATTTCTATCTAATTTTCCCATCAAACTGTTTAGAACATTCATATCTCTTACAAATGAATCTTCATCTTGATGAGCTTGAACACGATAAATGCATGGTAATCCTTTTTTAGTAAAATAAGTTCCAACTGCTCTTGATACTTTAGATAAATACATTTTTTCTAATGTTTTTCCAAAATCTTTATCATCTAAATCAAAATCATTTAACAATGTATAATAACTAAATGTTACTTCTTTATTTGGTAATATAAAGTTATCATATGAATATATTTTATCTAAACTAACAATACTTCTATATATATCAAAACTTGCTATTCTACCATTATTTGATAGTTCTATTTCATATGTTATAGCAGGTCTTTTAATCATTGGTTCAAATGATAAATAATTTGTTATAATATCCATTGGAAAAATCGGATTTTCGCCTGTAAACATCTTATTTCTAAAATAAGATTCTAATTCATCATATTTTACATAAGCACTTATATCAATAGTATGAACTTTAATTACCACTCTTCCTTTTTCATTAATATTTGCTGAATAACATTTATTAATATAAGAATTATCTAGACTAGTTATAGCAAAAGTAGGAGAATCTTCAACTCTTTCATTTAAATCCATTTGCCTTCTATATAAATATCCAAATGAAGAATAATCAGGATTTATAAAGTCTTCAATGTTGTTTTCTTCTTGTTTACCTAAATTATAAATACTTTTTAAAATTTCCGGATATTTTTTATAGTGCTTAATTGTTTCAACAAATTCTTCGATTTTAATTTGAATTAAAGCTTCATATTCTTTATTAAAATAAGGATGATTGACAAATAAATTAAATATTTTTTCATAATATTCTTTAGGAATATATGTAGAAGTTTGATTTTTAAGCTCAATTAAGCAACTTTCAAAATAATAATCTAATATTACAAAAATAATGTTTTGATTATTTATAGAGATATTTAAGATATCTGGCATTAATTCGATTAATCTTTTGATTTTATCATAATTATTTAAAGTGTTTAAAAAGTATTTGATTATATCTATTCTATTATCGTAAAAAGTAATTTCTTCATATTTAAAATCTAATATAGAATAAATTTCTTTTAATTTATTAACTAAAGCTTTTTTGTTTTGTTTTTTTAATTCTCTTCTTTTAATGATTGTTTGGTGTTTTAAACTGTTCAACAACGGTTCGATTTCTTCTTTTAATTTACTATCAGAACTACTATAAATAACCATTAATCTAATAGCAACTTGCTTTAATAAATCTAGGTCAACTAAAGTATTTAATAAATATAAATATAGTGATGTTAATTCTGATATTTTAAATGTTTCAATTTCCGTAGTTTTAGCTTTTTCCAATAAATCAGAAGATAAAGTCACTTCTTTTTTTTCATCTTTATCTACTGCTTTTCTCTCATTAAAAGAATTTATCTTTTTAGCGTGGCTTAAATATTCTTGTAAAATTTGCTTTTGAAAATTACAAAACAAAACTGCTTCTTTTACATCTGGTTTTAATCTCAACTTTTGTTCTTCTTTATAATAATTATTTTTATTCTTTTTATATTCATTTATTGCTTTATTTAATTTTTCAATTTCTCTTTCAATTTCTTCTAAAAGTTGCCTTGAAACTTCTTTATCAAATGGTTTTAGAAAAGGATATTTTAAAACCAATTCTCTCATTTTATTAATACTAAAATTAAACTTCATATAATTCACCTACTAACTTTAAGAACACACTATTTACGCATGTTATCGCTATTCATTTCGATAACATCACATAATTGTTTAACCCTCTCAATTATTCTTTTTGCTTTCACAACTTCTTTTCCATTAAAACTTAAGTGTTGTTCTAAATCATCAATACTTAAATTAGAAGTAAAAAATGTTGGTAGTTTTTCATCCATTCTATACTGTAAAATAGGACATAATATTTCATCTCTTGACCATGCACTGATTGCTTCAGCGCCAATATCATCGATTAATAAAATTGGTGTTTTTTTGACATTTAGTAATTTATCAGAAAAATCGCTATCAAATGAACTTTTTAATTCTTGTAAAAATTCAGAAAAGAAAACGATTGTACTTCTTACTTGTTTTTTTGCTAACTCATTTAACATGGCAGTTATTAAATATGATTTACCACATCCAAAATTACCATATAAATATAATCCTTTTGAAACATTTGGATAGTTATTTTTAAAATCATTTAACCATCTAATTGTATCTTTTCTTTTAAGATATTTTCCATCTATATTACTCCAAGATGCATTACTAGCACCTACTGGAGTGTTATAATATTTAACATATTTTAAATGATTATTTTCTTTATTTTTATTATTTGTATAATGACATGCCTTATATCTAAAGACTAATGTATTATTAACAACTTTAGGTAAGTATGTATAACCTCTTATTTTATTCAAACATTCCATTAATCCGCTACAATTTAAACAATTATTATATTCTATAGTACTTTCTTCTAAATTAGATGTATGCTTCATCATTTCTTCTTTAGGTAGATTAAATTTATTAACGAAATTTTTAAATTGTTCATTTTCTAAACTTTTTTCATATTCGTAAGAAAGTTCCGTTTTTTTATTATATCCATTAGTAAGTTCGCTTGCTTTAATCATTAATACCTACTCCTAATTCTTTTTCAAAAGCTCTCAATTCTTCTTCACTCATCAAATCTGATTTTATTTCTTTATCTAACCAATCGGGTAATTTTTTAGATTGTTGTTTTATTTTTTTCTTATTTTCACCTTTGGCAATATTAATAGCATCGGCTACCGTATTTATATTACATCTTATCCATTGTGAGGCTATTTTTTCAACATATGCTTTATTTAATTTATTATTATTTATTCTTAAAACATAATCTATTAAAACATTTACAACTCCTGGTTTTAGATTTAAATCGATTAACAAATATTCGATTAATTTTAAATCAGCTCTAGTTGGTTCACAACCACCATTTTTGCTCGTTAAAAATTCTTTTGGACTTGCTTCTTCTAATTCTTTTATATATAAATCTAATTTACTTCCTCCATTAGTATTACTACGCCAAGCATAAGGTTGTTCTCTATCAACAATCGCTGGAACATGATTTTTATTTTCAAACTTATAGTAATTTCTACAATTTGTTTTTAATACATCAGTTTCAATTTTTTTATTACAACCTAGGGAATCTTCAATAATCGTAGTCATCGTTTTGTTATCATAACCATAAACTAAAGCTAATTGATAAATTAACATTCTTGTGTTGCTATCAATGCTTTTATAATCAATCAACTCACTTGGAATATTTCCTAATACTTCTCTTAAGTCGATTGTTGGCTCAAAATCTAATCCTAAATGTTTTACTTTGACAATATTTTTATTATTAATTCTTTTAGTTTGTGTAAAACTAAATACATCTCTAAATGTTTTACTTATATCTTTATATTCACTTAAATTGATATTTGGAATACTAAATTTATTAACAATGTTTTCATATGCTTTTTTACCTACATTGTTAAATAAAGATGTATCTAAAATTGGATTATTTATAAACTCATAAGCAGTAAGTGGTGAGTATAATTCATATATATATTCATTTAAATCACCTTTTTTTACATATGTTTTAAGTAAACCTAAGGCTTCTAATTTTTCTCTTGCTTTACATATATCTTCTAATTTTAATTGCATAGTATTTACTATATCATAATGATTAATATTTTCATTACCAATAAATCCCCATAAAGTAACATATAAATTAAAAGCAATGCTTCCCATTATTGGTTGATATAAAAGGGATAACACTTCTCTATTCTGATCATTTAAAAATGTATGATTGATTACTATAAAACTATCTAGTGGTAGTACATCCATGTTTTTCCCTCCCTTTCAATATAATAACATATTTTAGAAATAAAAAAAAGAAATTAATCTAAAATATTTATAATTTCTTCTTTTAATTTTTCGTCTTTAACTAAATTTAATATTAATTTTTTTTTATTGTAAATTTTTAACTTTTCTTCATACATTAATAGTTTGTCAATAGTATCTTTTAATGACTTAAAAACAGCATTTCTACTTACATTATCATTTAAAGCGATTTCTTGTAAGGTTAGATTGTCAAAATAATATGCTTTAAAATATTCTTGTTGTTTTAAAGTTAAAAGATTATAATAACAATCAAAAAGATTTGTGTATAGTATTATATCTTCCATACTATATAAATAAGCTAACTAATAGTAGTATTCCAAACAACATATAAACATATGTCATATATTTTCTTTTATATACTTTTTGATTATTAAATGCTAGTACAAACATCATAACACTAATTAAAACTTCACATATTATAAATAAATCTTTATTAAAAATAGATAAAATACCGAAACTAATTATAAAAATAATTAAAGCCATTTGAAATAATAGTGTTATTTGATAAAATTCTTTTAAATCGATTACTTTTCTAGTTTTCATCATTACCTCCAAATAATCCATAGATATATTTTTCAATATCAAATACTTTTAAATCTTCTTCTTTTTCTCCTAAACCGATAAACTTAACTGGAATGCCGACTTTTTCTTTAATTGCAAGTACAATACCACCTTTAGCAGTTCCATCTAGTTTTGTTAATACAATTCCTGTTATATTTGTGATTTCTTTAAAACTTTTGGCTTGACTTATACCATTTTGACCACTAGTAGCGTCGATTACTAACAAAACTTCATGAGGGGCGTTTGGAATAATTTTTCCAATTACTTTATTAATCTTTTCTAATTCATTCATTAAATTAACTTTATTTTGAAGTCTTCCAGCTGTATCGATTAAAACAACATCATAATTTTCATTTTTAGCTTTTTCTAATCCATCATATATAACACTAGCAGCATCTTTTGTATCTTTATAACAAACTTCACAATTCGTTTTAATACCCCATTCTTTTATTTGTTCTACTGCTCCTGCTCTAAATGTATCTCCAGCTACTAATAATACTTTTTTTCCTTCTTTTTTTAATTTATAAGCAATTTTACCGATTGTAGTAGTTTTACCTACTCCATTAACACCAACAAATAGTATTACAGTTGGTCCTTCCTTACTATAATTTATCTTATTTACAATGATATCATTATTAACATAAATAACAAACATTTCATCAATTATAATATCCATTAAATCTTTGCTATCAACTATATTTTCTTTTTTTACTCTTCTTTTTAATTTATCAATTAAATCCATAACTGTCTCAACACCGATATCGGCTGTTATGAAAATTTCTTCTAGTTCGTCAAAGTATTCATCACTTACTTTTTTATATTTACCATTTAAAATTGATAATTTTGATTTAAATTCTTTGCTTGTTTTTTCTAAACCTGTTTTATAATCTTCTAACTCTTCTTTGTTGCTAAATAAATTTTTAAATTTTTTAAATATTTGCATGCTTAATCACCTATATTTATTATACTATTTTTAATCTTACTTTACAATTATTTTTTTTGTGTTATAATAAGAAACCGTGAGGTGACTTATGTTTAAAAAATTATTAAAACTAACAAAAGATATTACTGAATTATATCAAAAATTAGGTTACTTAGAATGTCAAGGAAGAAAAAATAGTCAAGAATGGCATTTATCAAAAGCTGAACTTAAAGAAAAATTAGAAGAAGAAAAGAAATTTTACGAAAATCTTGAAGCAATCAGTACCGAAGAATTAGATGAAATAAAATGTGATGATATTGTAATGGCAAGAATTAAAAGTAAACTTACAAAAGTTCAAATAAAGCAAATGGAAGATGAAATGTTAACAATTGCAGAAGAAAACGGCAATTTACCTTATATTAAATCAGTTCTTTTTAAAGTAGGTAAACTTAATAATTGCATTGATAATGATATTACTATGAATGCTTTAGTTTATTTAAACGAATACTTACCTTATATAGGTTCAAAGGATTTAGCGATTAGTTTTATGTATGAAAAATTTAGAATTGCTGCTGCTAGTATAGATGATTGTGAAAATTTATTGTTTGACGCAAATTTTGAACTACCAAATACTGCTTATACAACATGTCAAACATGTGGTAGATTATTAGGTCTTGATGATAATACTATAAATGAAGCAATTGATTCTAATTGTTTAAACCTTTTAACTAGTTTACTTAATATAAATATAAAAGAAGATACATTTGAAGAAGTAAAACCATATTATATGTGTCAAATTAAAGCAAGAGTTACTTTACTTAGTGATGAAGGACTAAATCAACTTTCCAATTTATTAGAAGAAAGTAATAATACTATAATAAGTTGTTTAATGGAAAAAACAATAAAAGAACTTAAAGGAAAAACTTACTAAAACACCTTAGTGGTGTTTTTACTTTACAAATTTACAAAAACAATGTATAATTAATTAGTCGCAAAACTTTTAAGAAAGGAGGATTCATGGAAAATAAATTTACTAAAGTATTTGCTTTAGGTGGTTTGGGTGAAGTTGGAAAAAATATGTATTGCATTATGTATGACAAAGAAATCATTATTACTGATGCAGGTATTACTTTTCCACAAGAGATTAAGGGTGTTGATTATATAATTCCAGATTTCACATTTTTAAAGAAAAATGAAAAATATATTAAAGCTCTATTTATAACCCATGGTCATGAGGATCATATAGGAGCGATACCTTTTCTTTTAAATATGGTAAACATTCCTCGTGTATATGCTCCAAACCAAGCAGTGGGTCTAATTAGAAAAAAATTAGAAGAAAGAAATATTCAATATAAAAATTTATTTGTTTATACTGAAAAAAATCATATTAAATTTAAAAATATTAGTGTTGAATTTTTTATGACAACTCACTCTATACCAGATTCACATGGTATTGTAGTTCATACTCCAGATGGTACTATTGTAACAACGGGTGATTTTAAATTTGACTTAACACCAATTGGTCCAATGGCTAATTTACATAAAATGGCCGAAGTTGGAAAAAAAGGTGTTACTCTACTTTTAAGTGATAGTACTAATGCTTTAAATAGTGGTTTTTCAGCTAGTGAGTCAAAAGTTGATGAAGCGTTAGCTGGTATTTTTAGAACTCATAGTGGACGTATTATAATTGCAACATTTGCTTCTAATATATACAGATTAAAACATATAGTTGATACTTGCCAAAGAAACGGTAGAAAAATCGCTGTATTTGGACGTAGCATGGATACTAATATTGAAATATCTATTAAAGATGGTTATATTAAAAATAAAGGTATTTTTATAACACCTGAAGAAGCAAATCATTTACCAAATAATAAAGTATGCTTGTTATGTACTGGCTCTCAAGGTGAACCACTTGCTGCTTTATCAAGAATTGCTAATGGTAGTCATAGACAAATAAAATTACAAGCAGATGATGTAGTTGTATTTTCATCATCAGCTATTCCTGGTAATGCTATTAGTATATCAAGAACAATCAACAAATTATATTTAAAAGGTGTTAAAGTATATACCAATACACTATTAAGTGATATTCATACATCTGGTCATGGAAGTCAAGAAGAATTAAAGTTAATGTTGCGACTAATTAAACCAAAATATTTCATGCCATTTCACGGTGAATATCGTATGCTTAAAAAACATGCTGACCTTGCTACTTTATGTGGCGTACCTAAGGAAAACACATTTGTTTTAGGTAATGGCGAAGTTTTAACTATTAAAAAAGGTATTGTTAAAAAACAAGGTACTGTTCCTGCTGGTGATATATATGTCGATGGTAATAAAATTGGTGATGTTGATAATCTAATTATGAAAGAAAGAAAAATAATGTCTAATGATGGTATTGTTATTGTAATTATTAATACTAAAAATAATAAATTAATAACAAAACCAAGCATTGCTACTCGTGGTTTTGTAGTTGTCAATGATAATCAAGAATTACTACATGAACTTGAAAATTATGTTGAAAAAGTTATAATAAATAGTAAAAACAATGATATCAAACCATTAGTTATTAATGAACTATCAGATTATATATTTACTAAAACTGGAAGAAAACCAATTATTATGCCTGTAATAATGGAAATTAAAAAAACACATTAATTGTGTTTTTTTTGACAACAAGGACAATAATAAGTTCCTCTTCCACCTACTCTTATTTTTAAAATATCAGAATTACAATTTGGACAATTCTTTTTTGTATGCACTAGTAATTCATTTTGAAATCTTCCATGAACTCCTTCACTTGATTCATAACTTTTTATAGTAGTACCACCTAATTCAATAGCTTTTTCTAATACAATTTTTGAATTATCTATAATTGCTTGTAATTCTTTTTCATTTAATTCACATGCTTTAGTTAAAGGATTAATTTTACTTAAAAAAAGTACCTCATCAGCATATATATTACCTAATCCTGTAATTATTTGTTGATCTAAAATAACTGTTTTAATTGGTGTTTTCTTATTTTTGTATTTTTCTTTTAAATATTTAACATTTAAATTATCATCAAATGGTTCATATCCCAATTCATTTAATGGTTTATTATTATAAACTTCATCTTTTTTATATAGATACATTTTTCCAAATTTTCTTGTATCTTGATATCTTAATTCTTCATCTTCAAATTTAAATACAACATGTTGGTGTTTAGATAAAGGTTCATTTGTTTTTATATAAAACTTTCCTTCCATTCTAAGATGACTTAATAAATAATAATCATTTAATTCAAACATTAACCATTTTCCTCTTCTTTTAATATCGATTATTGTTTGTTCCTTTAAATTATTAATAAATTCTTCTACTTTGGGGTAAGCAATTATATTGTTATAATACACTTGTACATCAATTATCTTTTTATTTAAAATTTGTTTTTTTAGTGTTTCTTTTACTGTTTCTACTTCTGGTAATTCTGGCATACTAATCCTCCAATACTACTTCTTCTAAATAATACTTTTCTTTAATTATTTTATCTATATTTGAAATTAATGTGTGATTTACTTTACTAAAATATAATCTTATTTGTTTTTCTTTGTTACCTAATTTTAATGTGTCAGCTAAAATTGTACCCATATTTATTAATGGTATTTTACTATCTAAATAATCATTCAATTCTTTTTCAATAATTGGATAATGTGTACATCCTAGTATTAACACATCGACTTTATCTTTAAAAATATTCATATATTTTGGTATTATATCTGTTAGAGATTGTTCATTTTCAATATATGGTACAAAATCATTACATGACCTAGCTATTATTTTTTTATTTATTCTTTTTTCAAATGTTTTACTCTTAATCGTCATATTTGTTCCTATTAGTCCTATAGTTTCATAATTAGAATTGTTTATATAATCAATAGTAGGACTTATAACATCATATATTTTAGTGTCTTTGGGTAATTTATCAAATACATTAGAACTTATAGTTCCACACGCAACTATAATTAAATCAACATCTTTTTTGTTTAAAAAGTTAATTATTTTATTTGATAGTTTTAATAATTCTTCTTTTGATTTTGTTCCATAAGGTGCGTTTATATTATCTCCAAAATAATAATATTTATTATTTGGGTATTTTTTTATTAATTCTGCTAAAACTGTTAATCCACCTATTCCTGAGTCAAAAATACCTATTTTCATAAAAACCTCCTAATTAATTATATCACATTAAAGAAAAAAACTGATTATTTTCAGTTTTTTATTTTGATTTTTATTTTACAACATAAGGATTAGCACTTGTTCCACTTCCAGACACAAGCGTATCAGCACTTAGGTTCAAAACTGGGCGGACGCCACGAGTAGCGCTGACATAATCGTAGTTAGTAGTACCATCACTATTAGCATACCAAGCATTAGCATTAGCACTATTATACATATTACTGAAGCCGGCGGGGCTCATAGTCCAATAACTACTTCCACTATTCAAGTAATATGGATAACTACGCCCTCTTACATAATACCATCCTCCAGCATAGATTGTCTCATCATATGTTACTAATCCTACTTTTGATGTTACTACTCCTTTTCCATTTCCATCTGTTGTACATTCAAATGTTGGTGTATATGATTCTTTTGCTGTCAATTTTGTAGAACCTGTTTTTAATTTAAAATTAGTTCCATCATATGCAACTCTTGCAGCCTCACAGAAATAGTTTCCACTTACTACTTTACTTGCATTATCTCCTGTTATATTGGTAGTAAACCAATTATCAACTACCGTTTTAAGTTCTGAATTTGTATAATACATTTTATCATATGTTTTGTATGTACTATTAAATTTATTGTATCCAATACTTGATGTTAACATTATTCTAATTGTTCCATCTTCATTAACTCTTAATATTCTATAGTCTTTTCCTGCAAATTTTATGTAGTTATTTGTTGGATTTCCTCTGAAATAATATGTTTTATTACCCCCCAATGTTTGGGCATATAATCCGCTTTGGTCACTTGTTTGCCATGAAGTTGTCCAAGTTTGGTCAGTTGCTATTACATTAGAGTTATTTGTTCCTAATATTGCACTTTTTAAGCCAACTGTATTACTAACTGTTATTTTTACAGTTGCTTCTGCAGTTTTTCCATTTGTTCCTGTTGCTGTACATTTTACTGTATGGTCTCCTGCATCTAATGAACTTACATTTTCTACTTCACATGTAACTTGTCCGCCAGTTTTTCCAAATTTTACATTGAAGCAATTTTTGATTTTTACATCTGTTCCTTTATTTACTGTTACTGCTGCTTCTTTCGCGCTAATAGTAGGTTGAAATTCATCAACTCCATCTTTTTCGCATGTTACTTTACTTGTTATTTTGTCATTTTCATCAACATTTGAACAAGTATAGTTTTTCATTGATGCGAATTTTACTCCGACAATTTTGATTCCTCTTTCATCACTATTTTTTGAATTATCTATTGTCCATGTCCCCATGTATGGATGTTCTCCTGCTATTGTTAAATCTGCTACTTCTCCTGATAGATTAACTGTTCCATCAGTTGAATTTAATAATCCTTCTGCATATTTTGTTCTTACTGTATCGATTACTCCATAGCAACTATTTTCTAATGACTTAATTTTTGCATGGTTCCTCGTTCTTTCCATCTTTAGCGCAAGTAACTTTACTATTAATGGTTCCATCACTATTTACATTTGTACATGTATAATCTTTCATTGATGCAAATTTTACATCTTTTATTTTTATTCCTCGATTATCTGGATTACTTGAATTATCAATCTCCCATATTCCAGCGATTGGTTGTTCTCCCGATACTGTTATTTCTGTTACATTTCCTTTTGATTTTACTGTTCCATCTTCTGAATTTAATAATCCTTCGGCATACTTTGTTCTTACCCCATCAATTACTTCATAACAACTATTTTCTATTGACTTAATTTTTTCATTTTCGATTACATTAAATATTATTGGAGTAGCTATTAAGGCTATTATTGCTAGTACTATAATGACTGCTAATAATTCTATTAATGTAAATCCATTCTTTTTATTTTTCATTTTTACTTTCCTCTCTACTAATTATTTTTATACTTTAATCTCATCTTATTATATTTTTTATACCACTTCCTTTTATTAAGCAACAAAAAAACACGAAAGAAACCTAGGCAATAAACCTAGTTTCTCCGTGTTTATTTATATGGTTAGTTAAATAACCCCCCATGTGTTAACTCATTGTATACATTATTTAACATAACCATATCAATCACTCCTACTATTTAAATAATAACACATAATAAATCATTTTTCAAGTATTATTCTATGTCAATATTATCAATAATACCTTCAATTTGAAGCATTCTATTATCAATATCATCTAACGATATATCTAATATTTCTTCTTCTATTTCTTTATTTTCTTTTGTTTTTTTAGTCAATTCTACTAATTCAAAACAATCTTTAATTCCTTTTTTATTAATAACTGTACCGGTTGAATATCTATCTACAATTGGCAATTCTGTTACTTTTAAATGTTTAATTTCATCAGTTAATATTAAAATATTTTTAGTATTTACAAACGTTTTTAATATTTTGTATGGATTAGTTTTAACATCCCTAACTAATAAAATACCTTTTCTTGCTCTTGTGGATAATTCAAATTCATTTAATTTAATTCTTTTTCCTGTACCATTTTCAGTAATTACAGTTATATAATCAGCACTATTAAATACTAAACCACTTCTAACTTCATCATTTTTCAAATTAATCGACTTAACGCCACTTGCTTTAATTCCAACAGTTGATACTTCCGATGTATTGTATCTTAAGGCATAACCATTTTTAGTTGTTACAAATATGTTATTGCCATCTACATTAGATACGCTTACCAATTTGTCATGATTTTTCAAATTCATACAACACATTGGTTTAGAATATCTATTAACTTTAAATTCATTTAAACTTGTTCTTTTTACAAAACCATCTTTGCTAAATAAAGTTATTAAAGTGTTGTTAAACTCATATACCGGCATACTTGCTATAATGTTTTCATCACTATTAAGTTTTACAATATTAGATATATGTTTACCTAATTCTTTCCACTTTAATTCTGGTATTTCATATACTGGTAAATATATATAATTACCTAAATCAGTAAATAATAAAATTGTATTTAATGTATTAATTTCATATAATCCAATTAAATAATCTCCATCTTTTACTAGTGTGTCTTCATCTTTATTATAACTTCTAAGTGATACTCTTTTAACATAACCTTCCTTAGTTATTGCTACTACGACGTCATCTTTTGGTAACATTTTAGTCGCATCTATTTTTATATCTTCGATTTCATCTAACACTTCTGTTTTTCTATCTACGGCATAAAGTTTTTTAATTTCTCTTAATTCTTCTTTCATAACACTTTTCAAAACATCTACATTAGATAAAATAGAATTTAATTTATCAACAATTATTTTTAAATTGTTAGCTTCTTCAATTAATTCAGAAACATCTGTATTAGTTAATTTATAAAGTTGTAATTCGACAATTGCTTTAGCTTGCTTTTCACTAAAATCATAGTTATTAACTAAATTAACTTCAGCATCACTTTTATTTTTACTACTTCTAATCGTTTTAATAACTTCATCTAAAATACTTAAAGCCTTAATTAATCCTTCAACAATATGTATTCTTGCTTTTGCGTGTTCTAAATCAAATTGTGTTCGTTTTAATATAACTTCCTTTTGATGAGCTATATAAGCGTCTAATATTGATAATATTCCTAAAACTACTGGTCTATGATTTACTATAGCAACCATATTATAGTTATAAGATATTTGCATATCAGTATTTTTCAATAAATAATTTACTATTAAATTTGTATCAGCATCTTTTTTTAAGTCGATTACTATTGTTTCTGGATTTTCTAAATCTGATTCATCTCTTACTTCTAAAATTCCTTCTATTTTTTTATCAATTCTAATTTCATCTATTTTTTTAACTAATAAACTTTTATTAACATCAAATGGAATTTCAGTTATTATTATTTGGTCTTTTCCTTTGTTTTTAACTATTTCATACTTTGATTTAACTATTACTTTTCCTTTTCCTGTTTTGAAAGCATCGATTATTCCTTGTTTTCCACAAACAATTCCTCCGGTTGGAAAATCTGGTCCTTTAATAATGTCTAAAATAGTATCTAAATAGCAATTAGGACTATCTATTCTTTTTATTGTAGCATCTATTACTTCACCTAAATTGTGAGGAGGAATGTTAGTTGCATATCCAGCACTTATTCCATTTGCTCCATTTACTAATAAATTGGGAAATCTTGCTGGTAAGACAGTTGGTTCGAATAATGTGTCATCATAGTTATATGTCATTACAACTGTATCTTTATTTATGTCTTTTAATAATTCATTGCTTATTCTACCTAATCTTGCTTCGGTATAACGATAAGCGGCTGGACTATCCCCATCCATTGAACCATTATTACCATGCATATCGATATATAAAGTGTTTTGTTTCCACCATTGACTCATTCTTACCATTGCATCATATATTGAAGCATCTCCATGTGGGTGGTAGTGTCCCATAACATCTCCAACGGTTTTTGCACATTTACGATATGGTTTATCATATGTGTTTTTACCTTGATACATTGTATATAAGATTCTTCTTTGAACAGGTTTTAAGCCATCCCTTACATCTGGTAAGGCTCTATCTTGAATAATTTCTTTAGCATATCTTGAAAACCTATCCCCCATTATATCTTCTAGTGAATAATCATAAATTCTTTTGATTATATCTTGCATAATTCACCTCTTATTTAAATAATTGTTTAAATATAACAATTATATTATTAATTAATATTTTAAAGTCGAACATAAAACTTAAATTATCATAATATTCAATATCACATTTTAATGTTTCACTATAACTAAGGTATCTTCCACCTCTTGATTGAGCTAAGCCAAAAATTCCTGGTTTTACTAGATATCTTTTTTCACTAATAGTGCCTTCTGGTAATTTTTCATTACATATGAATGCTCTAGGTCCTATTAAAGACATATCACCCATTAAAACATTATAAAACTGTGGTAATTCATTTAGTGATAATTTATCTATTATTTTACTTGTCTTAGTATATGTACTATTTCCTTGCTTATCATAAACTCTAGTTCTTATTTTGTACATATAAAATGGTTTTTTATTTTTACCCTCTCTTGGTATTCTAATGTCGATAATCGGTTTTCCTAAATTAATTAGAGTTATTAACATAACTATTAACATCGGAATAAAAGTTAAAATTATTAAAATCAACGATATAATTATATCTAATAATCTTTTAATATATTTTCTATACATAATCATCCTGTAAGGTAAAATCGACATTCTCTTCTATCCATTCTTTACGAGGTTCTACTTTATCCCCCATTAAAATGCTTACTCTTTTTTCTGCTAATAAGACATCGTTTATATTAACTTTAACTAAACTTCTAGTATCAGGATTCATTGTAGTTTCCCATAATTGATCAGCATTCATTTCTCCTAAACCTTTATATCTTTGTGTTTCTAACTTTAATTTAGATTTAGAAAGTATTTCTTTTCTCTCTTCATCAGTCCAAGCATAATATACTACTTTACCGCTAAATAGTTTATATAAAGGTGGCATTGCAATATATAATTTTCCTTTTTCAATTAAAGGTTTCATATATCGATAAAAGAAAGTTAATAATAATATTTGAATGTGAGCCCCATCAACATCAGCGTCAGTCATTATTATTATTTTATCGTAATTAGCATCATTAATATCAAAATCACTTCCAACACCAGCTCCAACTGTATGAATAATAGTGTTTATTTCCTCGTTTTTTAAAATCTCTTCTAATTTTGTTTTTTCACAGTTAAGTACCTTACCCCTAAGTGGTAAAATAGCTTGAAATTTACGGTCTCTTCCTTGTTTAGCAGAACCACCAGCTGAATCTCCTTCGACTAAAAATAATTCATTTTTGTTTGGATTTTTAGTTTGAGCTGGAGTTAATTTGCCACTCAATGCATGTTCTTTTTTATTTTTACTTTTTCCGTTTCTTGCTTCATCGCGAGCACGTCTTGCTGCTTCTCTTACCATCTTACTTTTAACCATTTTGTCTAGTATAGAAGTTGCGACTGATTTATTTTCCTCTAAGAAAAATTGTAATTTTTCTGTAACGATACTTTCTGTGATTGTTCTTGCTTGAGGAGTACCTAATTTTGATTTTGTTTGTCCTTCAAATTGTAGTAAATTTTCTGGAATTTGCAAACTTATAATAGCTGTCAATCCTTCTCTAGTGTCGCTACCTTCTAAATTTTTATCTTTATTTTTTAAGTATCCATTATTTTTAGCATAATCATTAAACACTTTAGTTAAAGCTGTTTTAAAGCCAACTTCATGAGTTCCACCATCAATTGTTTTAACATTGTTAGCAAAACTAATTAAATTATCTTGGTATGTATCAGTATATTGAAAAGCCACTTCAACATTTATTCCATCTTTAACACTTTCAAAATGAACAACTTTGTGTAATTCTGGTTTACCATCATTTAAATATTCAACAAATGATTTTAATCCATTTTCATAGCAGAAAGTTTCATGTTTATCATCTTCTTCATCGATTACCTCAACAGTTAATCCCTTCAATAAAAAAGCTGATTCTTGCATTCTTTCACACACTGTCGTAAATGAAAATTGAATAGTTGAAAATATTTGAGTATCTGGTAGGAATCTAACAGTTGTTCCTGTTTTACTTGTTTTTTCTAATTTTTTTAGAGGTATTTTTACTTTACCACCGTTTTCAAATCTAATATAGTATGTATAACCATCACGATTTATAGTGACTTCCATCCATTTTGATAAAGCATTAACAACACTTGCCCCAACTCCATGTAGACCACCTGATACTTTATATCCAGAATTTTCAAATTTACCTCCAGCGTGTAATACTGTATATATTACTTCAGGGGTAGACATTCCACTTGCATGCATCCCAACTGGAACACCTCTACCTTCATCAGATACACTAACGCTTTTATCTTTATGTAATATTATTTTTATTTTTTTACCATAACCATTTAAAACCTCATCAATACTATTATCAACAATTTCCCAAATTAAATGGTGTAGGCCTCTTTTATCAGTTGAACCAATATACATACCTGGTCTTTTTCTAACTGCTTCTAATCCTTCTAATATTTTAATAGAACTTTCATCATAATTTGCCATGTTCTCACCTAAACTTGATTATACATTATTTTGACTTAAAAAACAAGCAAAAAGAGGTATTATTCTACCTCTTTAACATCAACTTCGTACCTAAGCCCATCATTAGTATTTGTAACAGTAATTATAGTATCGTCACTAAATTTTTTACTACTTATTGGACTAATAACATCTTTTGTTATATATCCTTTTTCTTTTAAATCACCTAGCGTTATTGTATAGCTTTGACTTAAATCCGGCAAAAGTTCTGGATTATCAGCAAAATAATTTTTTGTATTCTCAACAATACTATTAATTTGAATATTATATGCGTTTTTTCTATTTTCTTTTAAACTTCTATCAACTATCGTAACAACAATCGTTGCAATAATACCAAGTAGTACAACCACTCCTAATAGTTCAACTAAAGTAAATCCTTTTTTCATTGCTCACCTTCTAACAATTTTTCATATTTTTCTTGTAATACATATATATCTTTACTACTCATAAAGATCATTACAGCATTTTTATGTTTCAATAATTTATCAACTAGAGCAAGTGACATATATTCACAACCAGGAACTTTTTCTTGAATTATTTTGTATGTGACATCATCATATCCCACTTCTTCTCTATCAACTCCAACATCCATAATATAAGCTTTATCTGCTAGTTTTAAGGCTTCAGCAAATTCGTTTGCCATTTCTTTAGTTCTTGATAGAGTATGTGTTTTTAAGATGGCTACGATTTCTTTATCTGGGTATTTTTGTCTTGCCCCTTTAATCGTTACCTTTACTTCTGTTGGATGGTGGGCGTAATCATCAATTGTTACAATATCACCAATTACTTTTTCTTTGAACCTTCTTTTTGCTCCTTTAAATGTTTTCAAGTTTTTAGATACTTCTTTAGCATCTAATCTTTCATAATAACAAACACCAATTACTGCTAAAGAATTTAAAAGCATATGTTTACCAAATAATGGTAAGTCAAAATGACCATAGTAATTATCTTCAACATAAACATCAAAACTAGTACCTTCATTAGTATAATTAACATCACGGGCAACTATATCATTATCTTCATTTAAGCCATAAAAGAATATTGGTTTTTTTGGTTCAAGCATATGTGTATATTGGTCATCACCACACGCTATAACCATCTTCTCAGCATTATTGGCATATTCTCTAAAAGCATCAATATAATCATCAATATCTTTGTAATAATCTATATGATCTAATTCTATATTAGTTATTATAGCATATTGTGGGGTATAACTTAAAAAATGTCTTTTGTATTCACATGCTTCTAAAACAAAATAATTATTTTCTTTTATAGCATAACCACTTCCATCACCAATTAAATAATTAGCACCTACTATATTATTTAACACATGACTTAACATAGCGCTTGTTGTTGTTTTACCGTGGCAACCTGCAACTGTTATAGTATTAAACATTTTAGTTAATTTTCCAACCATCTCTTGATATGTATAAATTTTTAAATTTAATTCTTTTGCCCTTACTACTTCTTCATTTGTATCTGAAAAAGCGTTTCCTTGAACTATAAGCATATCTTCTTTGATATTATCTTTATTAAATGGCAAAATTTTAATACCTCTTTCAATTAAAGGTTTTTCTGTAAAGAAATGGTCAGGTTTATCACTTCCCATTACCTCATAACCCAAATCGAATAGAATTTGAGCTAAAGCACTCATACCTGTTCCTTTTATTCCAATTAAATAATACATAATACTCCTCCTTAGGAATTCATTATAATTATATTCATTAATAATATTTTAACGCAAATAATTATTATAGTCAACTAAAACAAATTTTATATTACTATAAATAGTTGTATTAAAATTACAAAAATAAGAGTAAAACTCTTATTCTGTATATTCAAATTCATAATCTAAAATGCGAATTGTATCTCCTTCTTCCGCTCCTAGTTCTTTTAATTTATCATCAACGCCTAAATGTCTTAATTTGCTAGCAAAACGAGCAGCTGCTTCATCTGTATTAAATTTAGTCATACGGAGTAATTTTTCAACTACTTCTCCTTTTATTACATAGGCATCTTCTTCTTTAGTAATTGTAAAAGGTTCTTTTAAAGAAAATTTATATAATACATGACTTTCAAATTTCTCTTCTTCATAAAGTGGTTGTTTTGCTATTTTATCTAACATTTCTGATAGTTTTTCTATAACTTCTTTTAATCCTTCACCTGTAATAGCTTTAACTGGATATACATTATCTACTTTTTTCTTGAACTCTTCTAAGTTCTTTTCGGCATCTGGCATATCCATTTTATTAGCAATCACGATTTGTGGTTTTTCTAATATTTTAGGATTAAATTCTTTTAATTCTTTATTAATTTTAATATAATCTTCATATGGACACCTTCCTTCAGTTCCTCCCATATCGATAACATGAGCAATAACCCTAGTTCTTTCAATATGTTTTAAAAATTGGTCTCCTAATCCTTCGCCTAGGCTAGCGCCTTCAATCAACCCTGGTAAGTCGGCAACTACAAAAGAACTATTGTTAGATTTTACTACTCCTAAATTGGGTTTTAAAGTTGTAAAATGATAAGCAGCTATTTTAGGTTTAGCGGCTGATATTTTAGAAATAATTGTTGATTTTCCAACGCTTGGCATTCCAACTAAACCGACATCAGCAAGTAATTTTAATTCTACTTTTACATTCTTTATTTCTCCTGGTTCGCCACCTTCGGCGTATCTTGGTGCGGGGTTCGCTTGCGTAGCAAACGCCATATTTCCTCTTCCACCTCTACCTCCATGAGCAACGATAACTTCATCATCTTTTTTAGTTAAATCAGCTATTATTAAATTTGTATCTAAATCTGTTATTATAGTCCCAAGAGGAACATTAATAATCACATCTTCGGCTTTAGCACCATGCATGCCCTTACCTAGACCATTGTTTCCTTTTTTTCCTTTGATTTGTTTTTGATACCTTAAATCAACTAATGTATTTAATCCTTCATCTACTTTAAATATAATGTCAGAACCCTTACCACCATTTCCGCCATAAGGTCCTCCCATTTCAATATATTTTTCTCTTCTAAATGCCATACAACCATCTCCACCAGTTCCGGCAATTAGTATGAGTTTAACTTCATCTATAAACATAATATCACCTATCTAAAATTTATTATGAACACATTATAATTTTTTTTGTCTAAAAAGTCAAGTTTTCACTTAAAAAGTCTTGATTATTCAAGGCTTTCAGTTTTTTTATATATAACTAATGATAATATTCCTATTAATATATATATAATACCTATTGTAGTAATAGTTCTAAGTATTCTTGGCATCAAGGTTTTAATCATATTAGCATATTCTTCAAAGATAAAGTCTACTAAAGTTGGTGTGAGAAATCTTAAAACTATAAACAATATACCACTTATAATAACAGCAATTCCTAATGATTTTAGTGGCTTTTTAAAACTTTTATTTATTAGTGACAATAACAAATATATAATCACTACAAATCCCAATAATATTAACCATAAATATGGACTTTTTATTATATTAAGTATAATTACTACTGAATCATTCATTAACATCACCTAATTCTTCTCTTAAGGTTTTATTGATTTCGTTCAATAATTCTTCTTTATCAATTTCAATTTGCTCTTCCTTAAGTATTTTACTTACTTGTTCGTTATTTAATAATTTGTCTAGAGAATCATAATCTAATTGTGGTATAGGAGCATCTGTAAGTTCATAATCAACCACTTCACTTATTATTTTTCCTAATACCTCTTTTACCTCTCTACTTTCAATTACCTCAATTGCTATTTTACTATCTATAGAAGCACTTTCAAGTTCAGTTATGATTGCTTCTTCTATTGTCATATCCTTGTATTTTTCATCTAGTTCTTTAATTCCTAACTCACTTATTTTCATTTCTTTAATGTCAATATCATCTAGAATTTGTGTATAATAATTTTGATTAAAGAATCTACTTACTAGAAATGAAATACCAAATATTGTTATACCTATAAAAAATATTAATTCAAATACAAAAGAAAATATTTTTGTTAAAATTTTCATATATGCCTCCTTAATTGTATAACTTATTTACAAATCAAATTTTTTAAAAGAAAAAGTGCTTACAAAGTTGGGTAAACACTTACTTGTTTTTTGTCTTTTCCTTTTCGTTCAAATTTTACATAACCATCAATTTTAGCATATACAGTATCATCTGAACCAATTCCTACATTAGTTCCTGGATAAATTTTTGTACCTCTTTGACGATAGATAATTGAACCACCTGTTACATATTCGCCATCACTAGCTTTAGCACCTAGTCTTTTTGAAATAGAGTCACGACCATTTTTAGTAGAACCTTGACCTTTTTTATGAGCGAATAATTGTATATTTAATTGCATCAATTCAAACACAATCAACACCTCCTTATATTTTCTGGATATTGTTTTTCTAATTCTTCTAATAATTCTAACATATTAGTTATTAAAAGATTAACTATTTCATCTTTTTTTAATATTTCGATAACAAGTTCATCACCATTAGTATACTTAATAGCTTTATTATTATATCTTAATATAGCATTAACAGAAGTTATTACTATACTCGATACACTAGCGCATACTATGTCTTTTCCATATTCATCAAAACCAGCATGACCACTTATAATTATTTTGTTATCATTTTCTTTGAATTTTATCATATTAATTCTCTTTTATACTTTTAATTTCAACTTTAGTATAAGGTTGACGATGACCTTGAGTTTTACGGAATTTTTTCTTAGCATTGTATTTAAATACTTTAATTTTTTTGTTTTTTCCGTGTTTTAAAACTTCACCTGTTACAACAACATTATTTAAAAATGGTCTCCCAGATACTCCATTAGCCATTAAAACTTTGTCAAATTTTACTTCTTTTCCAGTTTCAGCGTCTAATTTTTCAACATAGATAATTGAACCTTCTTCAACATAATATTGTTTTCCTCCAGTTTCGATTACAGCTTTCATATAATACCTCCTTTAATCTCAGACTCGCCATTAAGGTACATTAAATGTTTATAACCTTTTTTGTGCGGTTGTAGAGAGGTCTCTACACAGTAATTAATTTTAACACATTTTCCTTTATTTGTCAAATATTTTCTTAAGTATTTCTTTTTCTGTTAGCCATGTATTTTTAATTCTAAATAAATGTTTTTTATTCAAACTCATTTGTTTTAATTTTGTTATTTTTTTTGTTTTTTTATAATTAAAATTTGAAAGATATCGTTCTAGTAAAAATTTATTAAAAATTTCTTTTACCTTTTTATGTTCTAATACTACTCTATATAATATTAATAACATTATTAGATATAATAATATATTGTTATACTTTAATATAACTAGTAAAATCATTATATAAGATAAATATATTATTAGTTTTAAACTAGAATAAAAAGATAAGAAATTATTAAATATTACATTTACTATTTTCGAACCATCCAATGGATAAATCGGTATTAAATTAAACAATAATAGTGAATAATGAATATTCAATAAGGTATTATCTTTTATAAATAAACCTATTATTAATTGAAAAATTGGCCCTAATAGACTGACAAATAATTCTTCCTTTAATGGATGATTTATTTTGTTGTTAAATATAGTTAGCCCTCCAAATGGCATTATAATTACTTCTTCTATTTTCCATTTGCAAATTATTCCTGCAAATATATGACCAATTTCATGAAATAAAATTAAAAAAGTGAAAAATAAGAAAAACTTTATATATCCAGTTATTAAACATATAATTGCAACAACATAAAAAAATGGATGAATTTTAAATATATGGTTTATAATCTACTACCTCTCCATTTGAAATGAATTTTAAATATAGGTTATTGTTTACTTCTCCTATTAAAACGCCACTATCAATATAGTCATATAACTTAACATTTATATTATCTAAATTTGAATACCATACATCAATACCATTTTGTTGTTGTACTATTACAGTATTTCCATAATCTTCCTTCTCACCTATAAAAATAACTATTCCTTTTTCTAAACTAGGTACTAAATAGTTACTTCCAACTTCTAATTTAACTCCATCCATATATTTAGAAGCATCAGAATATTTTAACTTTTCTTTAAAAACGGCTTGGTTTTCTTTTATAAGGTCTTTAAATGGCAAGGGACTTCCAAATTTACTTTCATACCAATTATTAATTGTCGCAAATGAAAAATTAGTATCATATACATATTGGTAAAATTTTGTTTTAAATCCAACATTTTGTTTTATTAGTATTAAAACCACTAGCATAATAATTATGGATAATAAAAATTTTATAACTACTTTTTTCATTTAATCACCATTAAATTATATTATCATTTTATATTAAAAATTACTATTAACATTTCTTCATTGTAAGAAATCGTATTTTTGATTTATAGTATATTTCAACTAAAAACTTCATTTAATAATGAAGCTTAGAGTATTTTTATTTAAAAATTTTATAAGTATTTAAAAATAAAATATATATAAATCAATTAATAAAAGAGCCTACATTTTCATGTAAGCATATACTAGTTTTATTTTTTCAATATTTCAATAGCTCTTTTCATGCTTAAATCATATTTAACCATCTCTAAGCCACCAAATAATTTTAAGAATTCATCTTTGTTCATATCATATTTAATAGCTAAATCTTCAGCTTCTTTTGAAGCTTCTTCATCACTAATTTGAATGTTTTCTTTTTCAGCTATTGCTTCTAACATTAAACGATATTTAACATTCTTTTCTGCTTCGCCGTGTAATTGGTCTTTTAACGCTTTCTCATCTGAATTAGTAAATTGATAAAACATTTCTAAAGTTATTCCTTGCATTTTTAATCTTTCTTCATATTGTTTTAACATACGGTCTAACTCATCATGAATCATAATATGTGGTATTGAAACTTTAGTTTCACCTGCAGCAGCTTCTAATAATTCATCGATATATTTATTTTCAACTTCTTGAGTTTTGCGAGCTTCAATGTTCTCTTTAAGTTGTTTTTTTAATGATTCAGCATCTTCTATTCCTTCCATACCTAAATCTTCAAAAAAATCTTTATCTAATTCTGGTAATTTTACTTCTTGAACTTCTTTTACTTTTACTTTAAAAACAACTGGTTTCCCTTTTAAATTTTCAGAATGATAATCTTCTGGGAAAGTTACATTAATGTCTTTTTCTTCACCTTTAGACATTCCAATTATTTGTTCTTCAAAACCTGGAATAAATGTATTACTTCCAATTTTTAATGAATAATCCTCACCTTTTCCACCTTCAAAAGGAACTCCATTATCAAATCCTTCAAAGTCGATTACAGCAATATCTCCATCTTCAACTTTACCATCTTTGTTAACATTTTCAGTATATCTTTTACGCATATTTATAAGAGCTTCATCAACTTCTTCGTCAGTTACTGTAACTTCTTCTTTTTTAATATTAAAACCATTGTATTTACCTAATTCAACTTCTGGTTTTGTTACTAAAACAAATTTATATTCTATTGCATCTTCTGTTACACTATTGATTTCTACTCTTGGTTGAGCAACAATTTGTAAATCTTTATTATCTTCCATTACTTTTTTATAAGCATCTTCTAATAAAATCTCTGCTGCTTCTTCAAATAATACACCAATTCCATATTTTTTTAAAAACACATCTTTAGGTGCTTTTCCTGGTCTAAATCCATCTATTTTAGCAGTTTTATTTGCTTTTTTAAATGCTTGATTTAAAGCATCTTGCCATTCTTCTCCTTCAAACTTAACTAATATTTCTTTTTCCATAAAATCCTTCCTTCCACTTTTAATAGTATATAATATAATTCAAAATAAATCAAGTAAATCCAAAAAATTAAAGATTTCTCTTTAATTTATTTCAATAATTTTAACGTCATATTTACCGTTAGGGCTATCTACTGATACAACATCACCAATTTTTTTGCCAATAATAGCTTTAGCAATTGGTGATTCATTAGATATTTTATTAGAAAATGGGTCTGCTTCTTTACTTCCTACAATTGTATATTCATCTATATCTTTGTCTTCTACATACTCTATTTTTACTTTTGTTCCAATTTGAACAATATCAGTTCGAACTTTTTCAATAATTTTAGCATTTTCGATTAAAACTTCTAATTCTTTAATTTTTGCTTCAACTTGTGCTTGTTCATTACGAGCAGCATCGTATTCAGCATTTTCAGATAAATCACCCAATGCTCTTGCTTCTTGTAGAGCAGTAATTACCTCTGGTCTCTTTTCTAATTTTAAATAATCTAATTCTTTTTTTATTTCTTCTAAACCACTTTCGGTCATAAAAACTTCTTTTGTATTTGACATAATTTCACCTCAATTTTTTGATACTACAAAATAATACTATAAAAAATTATTTTTGTCAACCTAAAATTTTAACACGCATCATAGAATTTTTACTTAAGTTTATTTCGCATGGAATTTTAATAATTTGTTTAGGATGACGGGCTACATCTAATGAATTACCATCTAAATCATACATCTCTTTAATTGTAAATGGTATACCTATGTTAGTCGGCGTTAGAAACTCAACATTATCTAAAACTTCAAAGTAGTTTCTTTGTTCGATTGTTAACATTTTATTATCCTCATCGTAATCTAGTACAAGTCCTAGAAAGTCTTGATTAGATATTTCGATTCTTTCATTATAATAATTACAATCACTACCATAATTACCATCAAAGAATTGTACATAACAATCTCTATTTGCACATCTAGTTAGTACCTTTTCATAGTTAATATTATATGTGTAATTATCTTTGTTGTTACAGTATTCATCAATTACTTTTCTATAAATAGAAATAACTGTTGCAATATAATAAATCGAACGCATTCTTCCTTCTATTTTTAAACTAGTTACATTCATATCAATTATTTCATTAATATGTTTTAATAACATTAAATCTTTAGAACAAAAAGTAAAATTCTTTTCACCTTTTACTAATTTTCCATCACCAATTAAATCAAAATCCCAACGGCATATTTGGCTACAACCTCCACGGTTAGCATCTCTATTTGTTAAATAATTAGATAATACACATCTACCACTATACGATGCACACATAGCGCCATGAATAAATATTTCGATTTTCATTCCTGTCTTTACATTTTCTTCTATTTCTTCTTTAGAAGCTTCTCTTGCCAATACTACTCTTGTAACACCTAATTTTTGATAAAATTTAATTGCTTCTTTATTTAGTGTAGATTGTTGTGTTGATATATGAACATCTAAATTATATTTTTTAGCAACTGGAATAATACCTAAATCACTTATTATAATTGCATCTACACCTATTTCACTTAAACTTTTTAAATAATCATCTAATAAATCTAATTCTTTATCGTGTAATACTATATTAACTGTTACATACACTTTTTTATTTAGATTATGAGCATATATTACACCTTCTTTTATTTCTTCTAAAGTAAAATTAACAGCGTTTGCTCTTAAACCAAATAAATTCCCGCCTAAATATACCGCATCAGCACCATATGTAAAAGCTATTTTTAATCTTTCTAAATCTCCTGCTGGAGCAAGTAATTCTACTTTCATTTCTTCACCCTATAAATAGTTTCTTGATATAGAAAACCTTTTCCTAAATTAGGTATTAATTCATTTAATTCTCGTTTTGAAGACTCTAAGTTGTCTTCACTTAAATTCTTAAATAATTCAAAAACTTTTTCTAAATTTTCAATATCTAATCCATTTAAAACAAAATAATCTATATTTTTTAAAACTAAACTTTCTTTTAATCCATCTAAAACAA
>HF989914.1:77238-129469 GCA_000432255.1 Acholeplasma sp. CAG:878
CCAGTATTTTCAAAAATTGGATATTTTTTTCCTTCTTTGCTAAGATAATATTTACTTTTAGAATCCAAATTGAATGTTTTTAAGTAATTAGAAATAAGTGGTCTTTTTGATACAAACATCGGCAAATAACCAAACAAAGTTACCATTGTAAGTAGGTTTACATTGCTCATCTTTTTCATTTCTTCTAAAGTAATATCATTACTTATCCATACACCTTCTACATAATTAGCCCAAAATAAAGCTGTTTTACTATTAGTTGTATGATGGCATTGATTCCAAATTAAATCATATTTTAAATTTAATTCTTCTTTTAAGTTAGGTATTGCCAAATCATAAAATATAACACCTTTTATATTAATTTTGTTTAATTCCAATAATACTTTTTTTAAATAATCAAGTTCTTTATTAGATATATTTTTATTTATTGAAACAAATACTTCTTTATCATTTATATTTTTTATTTCACTAACGTCTAATTCTAATACACCAACACTTAAATCTTTTATACCAACTATAACTCCATCACTTTTAATTTCAAGTTGTTTTTGATTACTTGGCATAATTAATATTTTACTCATTTGAATCACCAAATACTATTAAGCCTTTCTTTGTAAATTCATTATCAAAATAATCAAATTCTGATAGTTCATTTTTACCTAATATTTTAATTAACCTAATGCTTTTATCTGTTAAATTGTTATCTTGAATATAATTTATATTACTTAAAATAGTTAATTCAGATATGTTATTACCACTTAAAGCATATTCTTCAATTCTTTTTAACTCTTTATTAAAGGTAATACTTTCTATTTTTGAATCATTAAATGCATATGAACTTATCGTAGTAACGCCATCAGGTATTTTTATATTTTTGTCTCGTCCACCATAACCAATGATATTTGTTTTATCTATTCCATTATTAGTTCTTTTATAAATAAAAGCATATTTTATTTTTAAATCATTATTATTAAATGCTTTTATTCCAATTTCACTAACATTATTACCAACATAAAGACTTCTTATCTCATTATTATTAAAAGCTAAAGCTTTTATTTCAAATACACTATCAGGAACTGATACATATTTTAATTTATTATCCATAAAAGAACCAATTCCAATACTTTTTAAATTATTGTTAAATGTAATATTTTCTAAATTTAATCCCTTAAAGGCATAATTTCCTATATTAAAAACCTCTTCATTGTTAATTTTCAAAGGTATTATAACATTAGGACCACAAATTGGATTATACGAAATTATTGTATTATTTTCAAACTCAAAACATCCCTCATTTGTTGTAGTGATTTTATTTTTATCATTAAAATAAAAATACACTAAACTTCCTATTATAATAACTGCAATTACCATTATATATTTTTTCATTTATTCACCTTCAAATACTATTTTCCCACTATCAAAACTATCAAAATAAATTTCTTTAAAATCTTTCATACTAGTTTTTCCTTGCATAATTACTTTGTTAAATTTATTACCCTTAAATGCTCCTTCTTTAATAAACATTGTACTATTAGGAACAATAAGAGAAGTTAAATCATTGTTTAAAAAAGCGTTCTTTCCTATTTCAATAACATTTCTTAAATTTACTTTTTTTAATTTGTTATTAGCAAATGCATTAGCATCGATAACCTTTGTATTATTAAGATTAACCCAACCATCTAAATTACTAAATGTAGCACTTATCCTTAATACATCACTAGGAATTGTTATAATATTCTTCTCATAACCTCCATAACTTACTAAAGTATTACCATTAACAAAATAAGCGTCATTATTGTTTAATAAGTTATTTTTAAATGAGTCTATTCCATAATTTGTACAATTTATATTTATGGTTTCAATTAAGTTATCCATAAATGCTTCTTTATCTATTTTAGTTACATCTAAATTTAGAGAAGTTATATAGTTATGTTTAAAAGCTTTTTCTCCTATGTAATCTAATTTACTTTCAAAAGTAATATTATATATTTTGTTATTCATAAATGCACTTTCTTTTATTTCTTTTAAATTACTAGGTAAATTTATGGTAGTTATATAATTATTTTTAAATGCACCTTCAAGAATAATCTTACTACTTAAAATTGTTAAATTATCTATTTTATTATTCATAAATGCTTCTTTGCCTATTTTTTCTACATTTTCTCCTATTATAACTTCTTCTAAATTATTATCTTTAAATAAATAATCTGGTATTTCTTTTAAGTTATTTCCAGTATTAAAAGTTGTAACATTTAAATTATTAAATGTAGCTTCAATTTTTTCTACAAAAGAAGGTATAGTTATATTTTTACTATAACCACCATAACTCATTAAAATATTATCATTTATAAAATAAGCATCTTCTTCAGATAATAGATTATTTTTAAATGAATCTATTTCATATGTAGCAGATTCTATATCTATGTTTTCAATAAAATTATTCATAAATGCTTTTTCTTTAATTACTGGCTCGCCTTTTATAGTAACGCTTGTAATATTATTATTTAAAAATGCTTCTTCTTCAATTGTTTTTACAGAAGAATTTATATAAACACTTGTGATTCCTTTATTATGAAAAGCTCTTTTACCAATATTTATTACATCAATGCCATCTATTTTATTAGGTATTATAACATCACTAGAACCACTATAATCAGTAATTGTTTGAGTTTTAGAATCAAAAGTAAAATTATTATTTATATTGTTATTTATTAAATTAATATTACAATTATCAGTTAAAGAAATTACAATTATTTCATCACTATCTTCTAATTTATAAGCACATTTACTTAAATAATAATTTTTTAAAGTAAAACTGACTTTGTTTTCTTTTATTTTTATGTAACCATCATTTATTAAAAGGTTGGTAAAATCGTTGTTTTCACTTAAATTTATTTCTAAATTTGCATTATGATTTTTTATATATTCTAAGTTTGCTTTGTACTTAACATCTAAACATGCTTTGTAAAATTTGTTTACCCCAAATTTATATATCACGCTAGTTAAAACTGGAACACATAAAAGTACAACTAAAATTATAAAAATTATTGTTGATATTCTTTTATTCATAACCTCACCTTGTTTAAGTATAATATAAAATAGTATTTTTAGCAAGAAAAAATCATAAATTACTTTATGATTTAAAATCTTTCTTTTACAAGTTTACTTACTAATCCCATATCAGCTTTTCCTTTTAGATTAGATAAAGCTTGCATAATTTTACCCATTTCATTGCTTGCTGGTTTTAGTTCTTCAAAAACTTTGTCAATTTCAGCTTTTATTTCTTCTTCACTTAATTGTTTTGGCATATATACATTTAGCATATTAATTTCCTCATTAGTTTTTTCAATTAAGTCATTACGACCACCTTTTTCAAATTCAACAATTGATTCTTTTCTTGTCTTTATTTGTTTTCCAATAATCGCAATAACTTCATCATCACTAAGTTCATGTTTTACTTTGATTTCTTCCATTTGAATAGCGCCTTTTACCATTCTTAAAACACTTAATAGTTCCTTATTTTGTTCTTTCATGGCTGCTTTTAAATCATTAGTTAATCTTTCTTTCATTAAAATTCACCCTTTCTTAAAATAAAAAGCCTAAATGGCTTAATTATAGTTTCTCTCACGACGACGAGAATTTTTAATTCCTTCTTTTTTTGCGATACGACGTTTCTCGCCAGGTTTACTATAGTGTTCGCGTTTTCTAACTTCTTTAAGGAGGCCATCTTTAACATTTCTTTGTTTAAAGGTTTTTAATGCATTATCTACATTACCATTTCTTACTATAACCTTACTCATTGATAAATCCCTCCTTCCATATCAATTAGGATTATAACATAAAATTAATTTTTAAACAATACTTTTGTTGAAAAATATGTAAAACTTTTGAAAACACAATGTTTTCATACTAATTCATAAACTCTTGCAAGTATTTTTTGTTCTTATTCTTTCTCTTAACTATCAAATTGATAAATTATTACAACTGGTAATTTCTATATTGTAATAGCTAATATAAACATTTTTTAAATTATAAAAACATTTAAAAAAGAAGATTTTCATCTTCCATTTTTAAATTATTTTTTTACTAACAGCAATTCCATCACCGATTTGATAAAATTTTGTTTCAAATTCTTTATTATTTTTCAAAAACTCAATATAATTTTCTATTTTACGAACTAATCCTCTTAAATTACGACTTTTAATGTCACTACTTGTTCCAACTAATCCATGAAATGATAAATTATCAGTAATTATATATTTAGTATTATTAGCTACTTTTTCAAAAAATTTTGTATTTTGAGCTTTAGCCGCATCTATAAAAACTAAATCATAATTTTTAGAAACTTCAAAATTAAATACATCATCATTAATAATTGTAATTTGTTTTTCTAAATTAAATTTATTAATATTAGATACCGCTAAACTATATCTAAAAGTATCTCTTTCTATAGTAGTTATTTCTATATCATTACTAATTAAAGCCATATTGATTGCTGAATATCCAATTGCTGAACCAAATTCTAATATATTTTTAATATTATTTTCTTTAATAAAATTGATTAAAAACTTAATTCCTTCTTCTTGCATAATTGGAACATCAAATTCTAAAGCTTGGTTTAAAATTTCATCCATTAACAACTGCGTCCTAAGTACTTAACACATTTTTGTCTGTGTTCAGAGTAAGTTTTTGAATAATATGTTTTTTTAGAATCTTTGTCATTAACGTTTGCTAAAAAGTAATAATAATCGTGTTTAGTCGGTCTTAATACTGCTTCAATTGAAAGTTCTCCTGGCATATTTCCAGGACCTATTGGAAGTCCTTCATAAAAGTATGTATTATAAGGTGAATCTGTTTGTAAATCTTTATAATTATACGATAGTTTCCATTCATTAATAGCGTATCCTACAGTCGCACAACTTTGTAGTTTCATACTCTTATCAAGTCTATTTATAAACACACCAGCAATCATTGGTCTATCACTATCTAATATTGCTTCGTGTTCAACTATAGAAGCAAGAGTTAAAATTTCATGAACATTAAATTTGCTATTAGAAATTTCTTCTTTGTATTTTGATAAAACTTCATCCATTTTGTCTAACATCTTATAAGTTATATCTTCGATTTTACTTTCTTTTAAAATAGAATAGGTATCAGGAAAAAAATAACCTTCTAAACTATATCTTATTCCTTCTTTTTTAATAACATCAGTTAAAAACCAATATTTATCAATCAAACTATTTAATACTTCCTCATTTTGCCAATATAACAGTATATCTTCTTTTGACATATTAATTTTAGAAGATATGATTTCAGCGACTTCTTCAATATGTTTTCCTTCAGGAATAGTTATTGTAATTTCTTCTGATTTGACATTACCTTCTAATGTATCAACTATTTCTTTAACATTCATATTTCGATTTAAAGTATAAATACCTGCTTTTAAGTTGTCTGGTTTAAATATTTTAATATAAATTTTGTAAAAAGATTCTGACCTAATTAGATTGTTTTCTTTCAATAGGTTAGATATACTTAAATAAGTACTTTCTTTTGGAATAGTAATTTTAACTTCAAAGGAATCTTTGCTTACACTACTAGTTCCTATTTTATAACTTCCACAAGTTAATATGATTAAAACAACCAAAAATATAATTACAAATTTATAAATATTACAATACTTCTTCATAATTTAAAAAGAGCAAATTATTGCTCTTGTCCTTCCATATTAGATTTTACTTCTTTTTGTAATTCATCTAAAATAGTTTCAATAATTTTCCATTCTTTTTCAGTTTCAATAGCAGTTAACTTTAAGTTTTCTTCATCTGGATTATATATTGAGGCATATACTTTTGTGTTTCCTAAATCATCTGTTGTATTGTCGGTATAAACAATATAATTTTTACCTGTCTCATCAGACTCAAATGTAAATAATACTTCACATTCAATTTCATTTCCTTTTTCATCAATTACTTTAAAACTCATTTTTTCATTACTCATTTTTATCTCTCCTATCTAAATAAGTTTGTAATATAATTGTAGCTGCTAAACTATCAATTTTTTGCTTTCTTTTTTTTCTTGAGATATCTGCTTCTAACATATAATTAGTAGCTTCAACTGTTGTTAGGCGTTCATCTTGTAAAATAACTTCTAATTTAAATATTTGTTCTAAGTTTTTTTTAAATTCTTCTACTAATAGTGCTTTAGGTCCAATTGTATTATTCATGTTCTTAGGGTAACCTAAAATCATTTTAGTTATATCAAATTCTTCGATTACTTTTTTTAGTTCGGCATATAATTCTTCATATTCATTATATCTAATTGTTTTATAACTACTAGCAATTGTAAGTGTTTTATCACTAATTGATAAACCTAATGTTTTAGTACCTAAATCTAATCCTAAGTAACGCATTTATTTAATAAAACTATCAACTAAAACTTCTAAAATTTTAGTTCTTTCAAATTTTGTTATTTTACTTCTTGCTTCTTTATGACTTGATATGTATCCTGGATCTCCACTCATTAAGTAACCTACAATTTGGTTTTTAGCATTATATCCTTTTTCTTCTAATATTTCGGCTACCTCTTTAATAGTTTGACCTATTAAAGCGTTTTTAATTTCATCACCATCATAAATTCTTGTTTCATCCATCATAAACACCTTCCATTTTAATTTTATCATTTATTAATTTTTTTAGCAATATATTTATTCAAAATTATGTGTTTGTTTTAATGTAAAATTAATTGGTTCACTGATTATTTCGTTTTCCTTTATGCTTTGTTCTACTACCACTCCATCACCAGTAAAATCACACTCTACTTTTAATAAATTACATACATTTAAAACTTCGATTCGGCTAAAACCTTTTAAATTAGGCATTTTAAATTCACTAGAATTCGTAAGTAAATATATAGTATCGGTTGATAATATATTAGTGTTTTCTTTTGGATATTGATTAACTACCATATCTCCATCACCTATTACTAAAATATTTAAATCTTTTAATTCTTCTTTTACATTTTTAATTTCCTCATTTACATAAGAAGATAATTTCACAATTTTAGATGTATTTTCACTAGAAACACTACTTATTATGCCTTTATATTTAGCAAGTGATTCAAGTAATGGTTTAGTTGTATCGACTACCGCTGCATTTGTTCCTGTATTTGGTTTTTTAATTGAAACAAATACTATATATTGTGGGTCATCTGAAGGAAAAATACCAGAGAATGAAAATATATAATCATTCCATCCTGTTAAATATGTATTACTTTGATTATCAAAAATTTCAGCAGTTCCTGTTTTACCCATGATTGAAGCACCTTCAACCCTATATTTAACTCCTGTTGCATTTCTTTCTACATCATTAACAGTATTATACATCAACTCTTGAATTTTTTTAATGGCAGCTTCACTTACAATTTGAGATGATTCTTCCACTTTTCTTTCATAAGCTACCTTGCCTGTGTTAGGGTCAACTATTTTACTTATTATATGTGGTTTTAGCATTTTACCATTATTAGCGATTATACTTAAAGCTTGCAATTGTTGAATCGGTGTGGTTGATATTCCTTGTCCATAAGCTGCAGCTGCAACCTCAACTGGAAACTCAAACTTAATTGTACCTGATAATTCTCTTGGTAAATCTATACCAGTTTTATTACCAAATCCATAATTATTTAAACATGTTTTTAAATCTTCTTTAGTTAAGAATCTTTGCATTATATTTGAAACAGCAACATTACTAGACATTTCAAATCCATAATCAAAAGTAATTTTTCCCCAACCAATTTTGTTCCAATCACTAATTATTCTATCCTCGATTTTTATATTACCTGATTGATATAATTCATCACCTTTATATGTTCCTTTATCAATTGCACATAAATATGTAAATATTTTCATAACACTACCTGGTTCATAAACGAAAGATGTTAGTGGATTTTCATAATTAGTTATATTTAATGTGTTTGGGTCAAATGATGGTGAGGAAGCACTACCTAATATATCACCCGTTTTGGCGTCCATTACACTTATAGTTACCCACTCTGGTTCATACTTTTCTTCAGTTTTACTAATAGTTGTTTCTAGTATTCTTTGAATATTTGAATCAATTGTTAAATAAATATCTCTACCATTTAAAGCATCTACTTTTTCTTCTTTTGTATCTGGTATTTTATAACCATATCTATCTTGTTGATATTTTAAATAACCATTGCTCCCTTTTAGTATGTCATTATATTTAACTTCTATTCCCATCTCGCCAACGATTTCTTGTTGATACTTGCCTTGTCCATTCTCTTCTATATATTCTTCTTTTTGTTTAGCATAACCAATAATATATGAGGCAAAATCACCATTAGGATAATATCTTTTATAACTTTCAATAAAACCAATTCCTGGTAAATGTAATTCTTCAATTTTGTTTTTAGTAATTTCTGTTATTCCTCTACCACCAGGTCCTAATTCAACTTGATAAGCATCTTGATTTAATAGTTTTAATAAATAATTATAATCCATATTTAATATAGGGGCTAACTCTTTAGCCGTATTTTCTTTATCTTCTACATGATATAGTGTTTTAGAATCTCCTGTTCTAGCGGGATCTAAATAAGCAATAACAGTATATGATGATATATCTAGAGCTAAAGTATTGCCAGTGTTATCATAAATTGTTCCCCTTTTTGAATATAAAGTTTGAGAATACGTATTTCTCCTTGAGGCGAACTCTTTCATATTAATTCCATAAATATTTGGGAATAATGCTAAATAACAATACTTTAGAAATAAAGCCAAAATAAAAACAAAGAATATTCCAAATGTAATCATCGGTGTTTTCCACTTCGGCATATTTTTTGTTTTCATTTAATCACCTCAATCGTTTACCACAATAATATTATCATTATTATACGCTAATCCTAGATTTTTAGCAACTTCTTTAACATTATCAAATGAAGTTAATTCATTTACTTGCATTGTAAGGCTTTCTACCTTTTTACTTTCAGTGCTGATTTCATATCTTATTTTTTCGATACTCATCTTGTAGTTTCCAACTCCAGCACCGAGAAATACTTTTAGTACAACGACAAACATGAAACTTAAAAGACCCATTACATATAACATTTTTTCCCCTTTTGTTATTCTTCCTTTTCTTTTCATATTATCTTATCCTTTCAATTACTCTAAGAGTTGCACTTCTACTCCTATTATTACTAGAAATTTCTTTTAAATCAGGAGTAAGCGTTTTTATTTCTTTATATTTAGGCAAATATTCTTCTGGTATAATTGGCAGTTTAGATAACTCATTTGGTATACTAGATACTTCCCTAAACATTTTTTTAACTAATCTATCTTCTAATGAATGAAATGTAATAACACATAATCTACCATTTAAAGTTAATAGTTCTAGTGCCTGTCTTAAACTATCATTTAAAACATTCATCTCATCGTTAACTTCAATTCTAATGGCTTGAAATACTTTTCTAGCTGGATGTTTATCTTTCCTATAACTAAAAGGAACATTTTCTTTTATTATCTCTACTAATTCTAGTGTTGTTTCAATTGGTCTATTATTTATTATTCCTCTTGCTATACTAGTTGAATATTTCTCTTCACCATATTCTCTAAATATTTTGACTAGTTTTTCATACGGATAATTGTTAACAACTTCATAAGCAGATAATTTATTATCCTTATCCATTCGCATATCTAGTCTACTATCTAAATGGTATGAAAACCCCCTTTCACTAACATCTAATTGTGGACTTGAAACCCCTAAGTCATATAAAATACCATTTACTTTAGTTATATTTAGTTCATTTAACTTAGCCGTTATATTTTTAAAATTGCTTTTTATGATTGTAAAATTACTATTTATTTTGCTTAATCTTTCACTACTATAATTGATTGCATCAATATCTTGGTCAAAAGAATATAGATGTCCATTAGGTATTCTTTTTAGTATGTTGCTACTATGACCTCCATAACCTAATGTACAGTCAACAATAATGCTATCATCTCTTAAATTTAAAAATTCAAGACTTTCTTTTAATAAAACACTTTCATGCATATGAACACCTAAATTTTTGGAGCAAATAAGGAATCAGCAATATCCGACATAATATCCTCATTGTCACTTAAGAATTTTTCAAATCTTTCTTTATTCCAAATTTCAAGTCTATCATTTACACCAATTATAATACAATCTTTTTTTAAATCAGCATAATTAATAAGTGGCTGGGTTATATTTATTCTTCCTTGTTTGTCAAAGCCACATAAATTAGCTCCTGACAAGAAAAATCTTAAATAATTTCTGGCATCTTTTGTATTTGGTAATTCCTTATATTTTTGAGTAATATTGTTCCACTCATCTTTTGGATAGACAAATAAACATCCATCAAGTCCTTTTGTAACAACAAATTCTTCACCTAATTCGTATCTTAATTTAGATGGAATTGTTAATCTTCCTTTATCATCAATTGTATGGTGGTATTCACCCATAAACATAGAAATCACCCACTTTCACCCACTAAGTGCCACTTTCTACCACTATTTTACTCTATTACACCCTTTTTGTAAATACTTTTTTAAAATTTTTAAACAAAAAAAATGACATACTTTTTTCTTTTGTAGAACTTTAATAATTTATTAATGTTAAATACATAAAAAAGAGGTTTCCCTCTTTTAATGTATTAGGCAAGAGCCTAAAATTATAGCTAGTAGAATGTACAATACAATAATCATAACATAGTTACAGCTATTTGAAGAAGTTTTATGGCATTCTTTTTCCATGATTACCCCCTAAATATATGCTCCAAGTATGATTATTAAAAGAATAAATAATACTAAAACGATTGCTGCACTTGAAATTCCGTTATTACAACACATGTAAATCATCCTCCTTTTTATCTTTTCACATTATTGTATGGAAATTTTAATAAATGGTGCTAGTGTTAGAAAATAAAATTAACTTTTTTGATAAATTTATATAATTTTCATTAATTGTTCACAATAAAATGTTGTATTTTAAAATTTTATTTGATATAATTAGTTAGTGTTAGGAGAGATAAAATGAAGAAATATTTAGGTTTAATTTTATGTGGAACTATTGTATTAACTGGTTGTACTAAAGTTCCAAAATTACAAAACGGACAAGAGGTTGTAGCCGATGTTAGTGGAAAACAATTTACAGTTGAAGATTTTTATGCTAGTATGCGCAACGTGTATGGAACTACTGCATTAGTAAATATGGTGGATGATTATATCATTTCGCAAGAACTAACTGAAGATATGAGTAAAAGTGCAAAAACTACCGCTTCTGCTCAATTCAAATCATACAAATCTAGTTTAGGAGATAATTTTAAAAATTTCTTATCTCAATATGGATATACTAATGAAGAAGATTTTGAAAAGGACATAATTAAAAACGAAGAAAAACAAGCAGTATTAAAAAAATATGTTAATTCAACCATTAAGGAAGAAGAAATTAACAAATACTATAATGATAACATTTATGGTGAGATGACAGTAAGACATATTTTAATCATCCCAGAAGTTAAAGATACTATGTCTGATGATGAAAAAGCTAAAGCAAAAGAAGAAGCACTAGCAAAAGCAAAATTATTAATCAACCAATTGAGTGAAAGCAAAGATTTAGAAAAAGATTTTACAGAACTTGCTAAAAAAGAATCTAACGATACTGGTTCTGCTAGCGAAGGTGGATTAATCAGTAATTTCACTAATGAATCAGGGTTGGTTGAAGAATTCTTTAACGCTTCTAAAGATTTGGAAGTTTCAAAAATGACTACTGAACCAGTTGAAACTCAATTTGGATATCATATTATTTATAAAGTTAGTCAAAACGAAAAACCTACTTTAGATTCTGTAAAAGACAAAGTAATTAGTAAATTAACTACTGATGCACTAGCTAAAGAAAACGCCACTTATGTATATTGGATTGGTTTAAGAGAAAAATACAACTTAAATATCTATGATGATGCTATTAAATCAAAATATAATGCTATAATTAGCCAATATTAATATTAACCCACTTTAGTGGGTTTTATTATTTAAAAAAACCACTTATTGTGGTTTTATTCCTTTTTGATATAGTTTTTGTTTAATTATTCTATCTAACTCAATACCTTCATATTTTTTTGAATATTTTTTATATAATTTATCATATTCTTTTTCATAATCATAGCAAACTAAATTTTCGTCATAAAATTCATTAATACTATTGCTATCATACCCTAAATTGATTAACTCATTAGTAATTTTTTGTTTTAGGTAATAACCTCCATATTTAGTATTACTTTTAATTTTTTTAGTAATTAATCTGCTTAATTTTAAATCAAATTCTTCTTTTAATGGTTCAATTAATTCCTCTACTAAAGGTGAAGGTATATCATGTTCTTGTAAAGCTTTTTTTATTTTATTTTGTCCATCGTTAGATAAATATAGTTTATCATTTATATATGCTTTTGCAAAATTAAAATCATTAATTAACTCTATTTTTTTTAAGTGTTTTATTATTTTATTTTTATTTTCATCATTAACATTTTGCTTTGTTAAATATTCATCTACTTCTTTTAAACTTCTTAATTTTCTAGAAATAAAATTAATTGTTTTATAATAAGCATCATAATAAATATTATCTAACTCAATTTGTCTAAGTAAATCGTAGTCAACTTCTTTATTATATAAAAGATGGTTTTCAATAATGACATCATCATATGTAGTTAAAACATCTTCATTATCAAAAACCAATTTATATTTTTTACCTACTTTTTTTACTTTGGTAATTTTCATTATTCACCTTTAACATGAATCAAGTCTTTAGATACTTCTTCTAAAGCTCTTCCGATATTTTTCTTTGATACATATTCATTATCTTTCATTTGATAATATTCTGTTTCGCTCATCTCTCTTGCTCTTTTAGCAACAATATTAACTAATAAGTATTTTGAGCCCACTTGATTTAAAAGTTTATCGATTGACGGATAAATCATCTTATCACCCTCCTAATTTGATAATATAGCAAATAAAATATTTTAACAAGTGTTTTACATGTTTTTTTACATTAATTGACACTTTTTCTTAGACCTTTTAATATTTCAACCATCGCCCATGTATCTTGCCTACAGTACTCTACTAATTTTTGATATTTATATTCATATTCAACTTGAGTCATTTTTGGAAATTTAGCATATGTAACTAACGCTTCCACTCCATTAGCAATTTCCATTCCTTTGTATGTTAAATTGCTAAATAAAGGTAATATTTTTTTAATCGAAAATGAACCAGTCATATCTTCATGATAATAATTAAATAAAGATGCTTCTTCTTTATTAAAACCTAATTCTTCGTATAAACTACTTCTTGTTTTAGTTATATTCATTAAATCAAACACCATATCACGCATTCTTAATAATTCCTTCTTGTATTGTGGAAATATTTCACTTAATTCTTTTAATCTAGTTTTTTCAAATGAATCATTATAAACTAAAATTGTTCCTTTATCCAATTTGATATATTTAATCATCTCTTCAACTAGTTCCAATCTATGGTCATCTGTATTAACAGCTAAATAACCATAGTGGTCATTTATTTTATCGCAAACTCCTTCTTCTTTTTCAATATGAAGTGAAAATTGAAAAACTGATTGACTATAACATTTTTCTCCTCTGAATCGTGGTAATGGGCAAGGAAAACTTTCAAAATCAAGATGATATATTGGATAAGTTATCTGCGCGATTCCTGCTTTAATTTTTTCTTTGTTAAAATATGGTATATGGGTTTTTGTAACTTGTTTTTGGATTATATTTTTTTCTCTTTCTAAGTAATTGTCTGGCATATCAACTAGATTAATTATACCATCACTTACAAGTTCATAACAACCATGTTTATGTCCTTCGTCATCTTTGAATCCATGATGAGCATCTAAATAATTAAATATTGAATTTTTGTTAGGGATATTTTTCCAACAAATTGGAACATATTTACATTTAGTAGTTTTTTTCTTTTCACAATAATAATTAATTGGTACATAAGATGCATCTAACTCTCTTATATATCTTTCCACTTTAGCTCTATCAAGTGAAATTAAATCCATATACTCTTTTGTTATGTCAGTTAAATCGAAAAATGTTATAATTTCATTACCATTTGCATCTTCATCATAAATTGGTTTAACACCTTCAAATTTTCCTTCAAAAACATAATCCTTATTTAAAACTGCTAAATAGTATTTGATTTTGTCTATTTTACTTTCTTGGTTGTTTTGTTTTAAATCATTTTCAATTATATATCTTTGAACTGCTAAATCGTATACATAATGTCCACTTTTATCAAATCTATCAAATAGTTTTTGTTTTATTTTCAAGCCCTTTTCCGATAAATTACTACTTACATGATAAATTCCATTTATATTTTCAAATAGTGGCTGAAACTCTTTATTTTCAGTATACCCCATGTCTAAAAATTTCTTTGATGTTGTTGCTTTTACTTCGATTATATTAAAATAATCATCTACTTCATTATATATATCGACATAACATAAATATCTAATTCCATTTATCTTACAGTCAAAACTTTCTTGGTCTTTTGTATTATAAGCAAATTTAAATGTTCCAGGAAAATATTTTGAAGCAACATTACCTGCTAATACTTCAATTTCGTTATAGTATGGCAACATTACTTCCAATTGTTCATCTTTAACTGTTAGTATGTCATTACCACTATCATCATACATCATTCCATAAAGTTCTTTCAATTTTTCTTCTTGTTCTTCTTCTCTATATTGTGTTAGTGAAACATCACTTTCAAGTTCATTTTCATTTAGATTATCTAAAGCGACGTACCTAGGACATCTTAAATAATTTATAAATTTAGTTTTTGTAATTGCCATAAGTCACTTCCTTATATAATTCATCTACTTCTTCATATGTATATTTTGGTACGATTAAACTATTTTGAACTTTAAATAATAATTCCGATAATGTAACCACATTTATATTATAAACTTCATAATTGGTATTAACATTTCTAATTAAATAATAATAGTCTCCTTTATAATCAAATGGATTATCTATTTTCAAATTATTAAAATACCAATTCTTATCATACTTTAAATTTCCACTTGCTTGAAACAATTTTACAACATGAACTCCGCCTCTATTAATTGCAACTACCCCATCTTTTATAGGTATTATATATTGCTTTTCTTTTATTTTTTTTAAGGTTGTTATTATTATTTCGTTGTTTTCTAATGGTTCTCTTTTTTCAAACTGTTTAAACGGTTTCTTTTTGTCATATATATCACTTAATATATTATGAAATAAACCAAAAACAAAAAAACAAACAACAAGCAAAATAATTAAATCTAAAATTTTTATTTCTACAAATAGACTTAAAATAAGCATTAACAAAAAATATAATCCTAGAAATGTAAAAAAGAAGAAAAATTTATGTCGCATACAACCACCATTTATATTATATCATATCAAACCATTTTCTTTAAAACTAAAATAGTTTTTTCCTATAATAATATGGTCTAGTAATTTTACTCCTAAATATTCTCCTATATCCTTTAATTGTTTAGTTAAATTTATATCATTTTCACTTGGTTCATTACTTCCAGATGGATGATTATGAATACATATAAAACTAGAAGCACTGCTTAAATAAGCTTCCTTGAATATTTCTCTTGGATGAACTAAACTTTGGTTAATAGTTCCCATAAATAATAAATTTTCTTTGATAATGACACTTTTAGAATTTAAATATATACAATAAAAACATTCCTGTTTTTTATTTTTTAATTTATCTTTATAATAATTATATATATTTAAAGGATTTATTATTTTGATTTCTTTAATATTTTCAAATGTTTCATTTATTCTTTTTCCAAGCTCAATTGAAGCGATTAACTCAATTGCTTTTATTTTACCTATTCCTTTTATTTTTATTAATTCTTCTAAAGTAATATTATTTAAATTTTTAATATCACCTATTTGTTTTAATAAATTGACAGCGATATTTTTAACTGAAACATTTTTAGTTCCTGTTTTTAAAATGATTGATAATAATTCTTCATTTGAAAGTGAATTACTACCACAATTTAATAATCTTTCTCTCGGCCTATCATTTAATGGTATATCTTTTATTTTGACATTCATATCTAACTCCCTTCATATTTTTTTAATATCTGATTAATTACTTCTTTAATTGTATCCTTATCATCGGTTTCTTTTAAAATTTCATCTGTTTGTTTTAAAGTATTAGTAAAATCATTATTAGCACTTGTAATTGTTTTAATAATTGTTTCTATTTTTAAGTCAGTGTAGTAGTTTTGAATTTTTTTAATTATTTCACTATCTAAACTCATTCCAACATAAACATAGTAAAAACCATCTTTCATGGTGTAAACATAATAATTTAATTTTTTAGTATTATCTTTCATACTTTCTAAACTTGAATAAACACCTTGTTGAACTAAATAGATGGTTTCATTTTGTTTAAATGTCGGAATTACTTTAACAGTACTATCATATTGCCTTAACATAAAATTTGCTAATAAAAAACCGATTAATAAAGAAATTATTATTGTTACAAAATATTTTTTCATACTCTTCACCTTAAAATAATTATACTTTACTAATCAGTTATATTTTGTCGAATTATAAATCTAGTAATTCTTTTATCTTAACCATTATATCATTAACATGAATATCATACACTTCTTTTGTACTTCTTATATATAATTCAACTAAATCATTATTTATTTTTTTACCTATTGTTATTCTATATGGAATTCCAATTAAATCCATATCATTAAATTTAACTCCAGCACGCTCATCTCTATCATCTAACAATACATCAATATTATTTCTATTTAAATCATTATACAAAGCATTAGCAATTGCTTTTTGTTTATCATCTTCATTATTAATAATTACGATTGCTACTTTGAATGGGGCTACTGATACTGGCCATACTAATCCTAATTCATCGTTATTTTGTTCGGCTAAAGCAGCCATAATTCTTCCTAATCCAATTCCATAACACCCCATGTATACTGGCTTTAATTCATTTTTATCGTCTAAATAGTTTAAACCTAATTTACTAGAATATTTTGTTCCTAACTTGAACGTGTTTCCTACTTCAATTCCTCTTTGAAAGGTAAGCCTTCTTCCACAATTTGGACATATGTCACCTTCTTTAACATTTTTAATATCGGCAGCTATTTCATATTTAAAATCTTGAACATTAACATTTTTAAAATGATAATTAGTTTGATTTGCTCCTACTATAAAATTGTATTTATATAATATATCTTGGTCAATTATAACTTTAATATTTAAACCAATTGGACCGGCAAAACCTACTTTAGCATTCGTAATTTCTTCGACTTCATTTACCTCGGCTAAACTAATCTCTTTGGCATTAAGTAGTTTTAATAATTTATTTTCATTAACTTCTCTATCACCACTAACTAGGCATGCATAAAATTCATTATCTATTTTATATATCAATGTTTTAACAAATTTTGTTGGTTTTTCATGTAAAAATTTAGATACTTCTTCAATTGTTTTTGCATCCGGTGTGTATACTAATTCTCTAGTCTTTAATCTTTCTTCCTTTTCTTTATTTAAAACACAACTACTTACTTCAATATTTGATGAATAACCACAATCACATGTAACTAATATATCTTCACCAATATTTGTTACAGCTTGAAACTCTTCAGATAAACTACCACCCATGACTCCTGTATCAGCTCTAACGATTCTATAATTCATCCCTAACCTATCAAAAATGTTTTTATAAGCGTCAAACATCTTTTTATAAGATTTATCTAGTCCTTCACTATCACAATCAAAACTATAAGCATCTTTCATAAAAAACTCTCTTACCCTAATAAGTCCATACCTTGGTCTTGGTTCATCACGATATTTATTTCCAATTTGGTAAATATTAAATGGTAAATCTTTGTACGATTTTACTTTCATTTTAGCTGCTTCAACAAAAAATTCTTCATGTGTTGGACCTAAAACTAAATTTCTATTTGCTCTATCTTTAAGAGAAAACATATCATGTCCAAAATTTTCTCTTCTACCACTTTCTATATAAACATCTTCAGGCAATAAATTAGGCATCAATAATTCTAAAGCTCCCGCTTTATTCATTTCTTCTCTAATAATTTTTTCAATATTTTTAAATACTCTTAACCCTAATGGCATATACATATAAATACCATTTCCTATTTTTTTTACCATTCCACTTCTAACTAACAGATTACCACTTACAGTTTCTTCATCTTTAATATCTTCTCTAATAGTATAGAAATATTGTCCTTTTAATCTCATAAAGCCACCTCTTTCTAATTATATCACAAATACATATAATATTTAATTTATTTTTTCAAATCCACTTCTTTTAAATAATTTTTCTAAATCATAATTAGAATAATAAATAACTGTTGGTCTTCCATGTGGACAATTAAATGGATTTTTACAACTCCTTAAATCATTTAATAAAGCATTCATCTCTTCAATACTAATATTTGTATTTGCTTTAATTGACATTTTACAAGCAACAGTTGCTGATACTCTATCGTTAAATTTTTCTAATGAAAAATCTTTTTCTTTATTGATAATCAAATCGATTATTTTGCTAATATTATCTTTTTCAAATCCTCTTGGTAACCATACAGGATGAGCTTTTATAATAATTGAATTAATACCAAATTCTTCTACTTCAAACCCCATTTTAACTAACAAATCTAAATTTTCTTTTAAAATTATGTATTCATTATTAGAAAATTCCAAAGTAATAGGTACTAACAAATTAATATTTTTATTTACTGGTTCTTTTAGTTTATCTAAAACCATTTCATAATTAATTCTCTCTTTAGCTGCATGTTGGTCAATTAAATACATTCCATCACTATTTTGAGCAATTATATAAGTTCCATGAACTAATCCAACTGCTTCCATTATAGGTAATCTATTTTCATCTTCAGATACAAATAATGGTTTTTCTTCAAAACTTTCTTTATAAGTAATTTCATTTTTTATTTCATTTTCGATAATTGGTAATTCTTCAATTTTCACTTGTTCATATTTTGGTTGGTTATATTCTATATCTAAATTACTTTTACTTTCGAAATTTGTTTCTATATAAGTGTTTTTAGGTTCTACGAAGTCATTTTTCGGCTCGAAGAAGGTAACCATTAATATTTGCTTTTTTAATGTTTCTTTAATTAAATAACTAATTAAACTAGTTAATTCTTCCATTTTACTAAATTTAATATCCATTTTTGTTGGATGTATATTAACATCGATTAAAATTGGGTCAACTGAAATATTTATAACTACAATAGGATACCTATCGTCAGGTTTATATGAGTGGTAGCTATCATTTATTACTCTATTTAATTCAGTATTTCTTACAACTCTATTGTTAACTAAAGTTATTATATGGTTTCTATTTGATCTATTAACTTCTGGTTTGCTAATATAACCACTTATTACATAGTCATCATCCTCGCCATTTATTTCTAACATTTTTTTTGCTACTTCAATTCCATATATATCACTAATTGTTTTTAATAAGTTACCTCTTCCATCAGTTTTTAAAATAGTATTGTTATTATTTATGAGTGTAAATCTAATATTAGGATAAGATAGAGCTATTTTATTCATATATTCAGTAATACTGGCAAGCTCTGTATATAAACTTTTCAAATACTTTAATCTAGCTGGTGTGTTGTAAAAAAGGTCTTTTACTTCTATTATAGTTCCTTTAATTGCCTCACAAGGACCAACATTTATTAACTTACCACCTTTAATATTTACACTTGTTCCAATATTAGAAGAACAAGTTTTTAAGTTTATTTCACTAACACTTGCTATACTAGCTAGTGCTTCTCCTCTAAAACCTAATGTATTAATATGATATAAATCATATTCACTTATTAATTTACTTGTAGCATGTCTACTAAAAGCATTAACAGCATCTTCCTTATCCATACCATAACCATTATCAATAACTTTTATTGATTTAGTTCCTGCTTCTATTAATTCTACTTTTATTTCGCTACTTCCAGCATCAATACTATTTTCAACTAATTCTTTAACAACTGATGCACATCTTTCAACTACCTCACCAGCTGCTATTTTATTGGCAAGAATTTCATCCATTATTTTTATTTTACTCATAAAAACCACCTAGAATAATTATACTTTTTATTTTAAATTAAAGCAAGAAAAAGTATTATATATATTACAAAAAAACCAAACTACAAGAGTTTGGTTAAATGCCTAATTGGTAGCGAGAGAGAGATTTGAACTCCCGACTTTCTGGGTATGAACCAGACGTTCTAGCCAACTGAACTACCTCGCCAAAAAAGTAAGCAATATAAATATAACATATTTATTTTACTTTTGCAATACTTTTATTTTATTTTTTTCAAATATTTGGAAATCTTTTGAATATGGTAGTAAAACTTTATCTACAAAGCAATTACCACACATTGGTTCATATGTTTCATCCGCACCAATTACTACTACATCTCCCTCATATACATACTGATTATTTACTTTTCTAGCATTAAATCTTGCTTTCCTACCACATGAACAAATAGCCACTAATTCATTTAATGTGTCAGCAAATTCTAATAAAGCCTTACTACCCTCAAATAATTCTCCTCTGAAATCAACTTTTAATCCATAACATATAACAGGTAAGTTTAATCTTTTAACTAAATAGAACAACTCTAAAACTTGAATTCTAGTTAAAAATTGAGCCTCATCAACTATCAAACAAGTAATATCTTCATATTTTTTTAAATGCTCTATAAATGTTTCATTCTTTCCAATTGTAAAATCAGTTTCTCTTTCCATTCCTATTCTTGATACTACTTTATCATTTCCTCTAGTATCTATTCTCGGTTTTGCTAAAACAGCGTGCATATTCTTAGAATTATATTTGTATACTGTTTCTATAACTTCAATTGTTTTTCCTGATGCCATCGCACCATAATTAAAATATAATTTTGCCATAACTACCTCTTTGCTCTTGGATGATTATCCAAATATGTCTTTCTTAAATGTTCAATTGATACATGAGTATAGATTCCAGTCGTTGCTATACTTTCATGCCCTAATAAATCTTGAACACTTTTTAAATCTGCTCCATTATTTAATAAATGGGTTGCAAACGTATGCCTTAAAGTATGTGGTGAGATTTTAAACTTTAAAGCACTTTTCTTTACAATATTATCAATTATATACCTAACTCCCCTATCAGTTAAAGTATTTTTGTTATTATTTACAAATAAATACTCACAATCTGTATCTCTTTTATTTAAATACTTTACTATAAGTTCATAAGCTTTATTACCAAATAAAACTATTCTCTCTTTATTACCTTTTCCTAAAATTATTATTTTTTTATTTAATAAATCTATATCACTTAATTTAATATTAACAAGTTCACTAACACGAACTCCAGTTGAGTATAAAAGTTCTAAAATTAAAGCATTTCTTAAACCTAAAAATGTACTTTGATTAGGTATTTCTAATATTTCTTCTAACTCGTTATAGTTTAAATACTTAGGTAATTTTTGTGGGATTTTAGGATTGGATATCAATTTCATTGGATTTTCTTTTATATAATTTTCTTTTAATAAATACTTGAAATAACTTCTAAGTGTACTTATATGCCTTGCAATTGATTTATTAGAAAATTTTAAATTATACAAATAATTTAGGTAACTTCTAATCAAATTATAGTCTATATTAATTATATTGTTTTCATCTAAATACATATAAAATGCTAATAAATCCTCATTGTAACTTTTAATAGTATAATTTGAATAACCTTTTTCATTAATTAAATAATCTAAAAATTCATTTATATAATTTTTCATCTAGCATTACCATCAAATATAGACACACCTAAATCTGTTAATTCATCTAAATCGTATGGAATATCATCAATGGGATATCTAACTCCATCAACTAAAACAAATTCTCTTTCCTCCGGTTCTATAATGTCTTTTTTTATAGGTTTAGAAGCTTTTGGTAATACTTTTGAATCTAAATACTCTTTGTATAAAGCATCTGGTGTTTTTAGGAATTTATAAAGTGTTCTTGCATATTCATAACCCGCTGATAATAATCTTAATTTTTCATAATAAGTTTTAGAATTACTATTTAACCAACTTCTAACATTTCTTAAATTAGATTTAGTATCGTATTTTTCTTGTCTTATTAATCCTTTAATAAATGGCGTAAGTTGAAATTTTCCTTTTTTTATTTTAATATTTAAATCTTCATACATTTTAGGATTAACAAATCCATTTGTATCAATGCAAGCAACAACATTCATAACTTTTTTACTTTTAATTGCTTCTCTTGCAACAATCAAGTTTTTTTTATATAAAACTCTTCTTTCTTTAAGTAAAAACTGTCCATCTTTTTCTACTGTATGTAATATAACAATTCTTCCTCTAAACTGTTTACCAGTTCTTTTTATAACACTTTCTACATAATTATTATTTTTTAATAGAAATTCATTTATTTGTTTTTCGTATTTTTTTCTAACATCTTCTGATGAAGCAAAGTTTTTAATCGTATATTCATCAACTTCACTGTTGCTTCCACCAAACAAAGTTAAAGAAATTTTTCCTTCTTCATCTAATACTAATGATAAACTACTTTCCATAAAACCACCTAGAATTATTTTACCAAAAAAAAAAGAAATTATCAATCTAATTCCTTTTCATAATCACAATTTGTACATTTGATTTTTTTACCTTTGATTGTAAGTACACTATTACATTTTGGACACTTATCACTGATTGGTTTATCCCAGTAAGCAGTTTTACATTCTGGATAGTTATTACATCCATAAAAAACTTTGCCTCTCTTACTTCTTTTCATAACTATTTTTCCAGAACAATTAGGACAGTCAATGATTTCATTTTCTTCTTTTGTTTCTTGTTTTATATATTTACATTTTGGATAATTACTACAAGCGATAAATTCTCCATATCTTCCTTTTCTTATAACCAAAGGACTACCACATTCTGGACAATCCTCACCTGTTTTGACAACTTCTTTTTTTGGCAGTTTATCAAATGCTTCACGAACTTGTGGCTCGAATTCATCATAAAATTTTTGTAAAACTTTATACCATACTTTCTTACCTTCCGCTATTTTATCTAAATCAGTTTCCATATTTGCTGTATATTCAACATTTATTAAATTACTAAAACATTCTTGTAATTTATCAGTTATTTGAAAACCGATTTCCGTTGGAACAAACTTTTTATCGATTATATTTACATAACCTCTATTTTTAAGTGTATCCATTGTTGTTGCATAAGTACTAGGTCTTCCAATCCCTAATTCTTCCATTTCTTTAATTAATTTTGCCTCTGTATAACGTGCAGGAGGTTTAGTGAAGTGTTGCTCACTAGTTATATCTTTTGCTACTATAACCTTAGATTTGTAAGTATCAAATTCAGGTAATATAGTATTATTAGTATCTTCGTTATAAACTTTCAAGTAACCATCAAAAGTTATAATTTGTCCAGTTGCTTTAAATTGATAATTGTTATTATCTAAAATAACTGTTGTATTTAAAGTTTTTGCGTCACTCATTAAACTTGCTAGTGCTCTATCATAAATTAATTTATATAATTTGTATTCATCATTAGTTAAATACATTTTAATACTATCAGGAGTTCTATTAATATTTGTAGGTCTAATAGCTTCATGAGCATCTTGAACATTATCTTTTTTAGTTGTTTTCTTTACGTAACCAACATAATCCTCACCAAAATGTCCTTTAATGAATCCATATGTGCTTTTTATAAATTCATCAGATAATCTAATAGAATCAGTACGCATATAAGTTATTAAACCTGTTGTTTCATTTTCAAGTTCAATTCCTTCATATAACTTTTGCGCGATTGACATAGTTTTTTTAGCATTAAACCCTAATTTATTTGATGCATCTTGTTGCATTGTACTAGTAATATAAGCGGGTTTTGCTTTTTTATTTTTTGATTTTTTACTAACATCTTCAATTGTAAAAGATTTAGATAGTTTACTTAATATTTCTTTCGCACTAACTTCATTTTTAATTTCTAAAGTTTCATGGTTATAGTTAAATAATTCCGCTTCAAAATCATTAAATATTCCTTTTATAGTCCAATATTCTTCACTTACAAATGCTTTTATTTCTCGTTCTTTATCAACAACTAATTTTAAAGCCACACTTTGTACTCTACCAGCACTTTTACCATCAGTTTTAGCTTGCATTAATTTACTTAATCTAAAACCAATTATTCTATCTAATATTCTTCTAGTTTCTTGACTGTTAACTAAATTTTTGTCAATTTTTCTAACATTTTTAAAAGCTTCTAAAACCGCATTCTTAGTGATTTCATGAAATACAACTCTATCATAGTTATCATCATTTAATCCTAAAGTATCATATAAGTGCCATGAAATTGCCTCTCCCTCACGGTCAGGGTCGGTAGCAAGATATACTCTGTCAGCTTTTTTAGCTTCTTTTTTTAGACTTGTTACCATTGTAGATTTGCCTTTTATAATGACATAATCAGGTTTAAAATTATCTTCTACTAAAACACCTAATCCATATTTACCTTTTGTAGATAAATCTCTTATATGTCCTTTACTAGAAACTACTTTATAATTGCTTCCTAAATATTTTTCAATTGTTTTTGATTTACTTGGAGATTCCACTATTACTAAATTAGACATAAAATCATTTCTCCTTTGCTATATAATTTTATACACTATTAATTAAAAGTTGTCAACTTTTTTCATTAATTTTAACAAAATACATTATATAAAATTTTTATAATACCATTTATGTATTAACAACTAATTCACTTTTGTTTTACAATATAAATATATACCCATCTTAAAATATAAACTAAATATTATTTGTAAAGTGGTAATTTTTATGTTATAATTTTAGTGGTGATTATATGACTATAACATTAAAAGTTAGTGAAAATACTAAACAGAAAATGCTTGAATATTTTGAAGATAAAAGAAGAAGTAAAACGCCTCCTTACGCTTTGTTTCAAGCTGATGAAGCTGATACTGTAGTAACTTTATATGAATCAGGAAAAGTAGTTTTTCAAGGAAAAAGTGCTGATATTGATGCTAAAATGTGGAGTGAGATGGAAAAACACCTAAACCCAAGTAAAAAAGTTGAAATAACTAATAGTGACGAGAAAAAGAAAAAAGAAAAGGAGCAATTTAACCCTAAGGTTTATTTTGCTAATACAATTGGTTCAGATGAAGTTGGAACAGGTGATTATTTTGGTCCAATCATTGTATGTGCGACATATGTATGTAAAGAAAATATTCCTTTTCTAGAAGAATTAGGAGTTCGTGATAGTAAAAAATTAACTGATGAAAAAATACTAGAAATAGTTCCAAAGATAATCGAAGTAATACCTTATGAATGTATTATACTAAGTAATAAAGAATACAATGAAAGATATAGTCAAGATATGAACATGAATAAAGTTAAAGCAATTCTACACAATAAAGTTCTATCTAAAATGTTAAACTATAATTATGATTATATCGTAGTTGACCAATTTGCTATTCCATATGTTTATTATAATTACTTAAAAGATACTAACGCTGTTAGAAATATAACATTTTTAACTAAAGCTGAAGATAAATGCTTATCGGTTGCTTGTGCTTCACTAATAAGTCGATTTGTTTTCTTAAAAGAATTTGACAAGTTAGGCGAAAAAATTGACACTTTCTTAATTAAAGGTGCGAGTGACAAAGTTGATGAATTAGGTGTTAAAATTGTTAATAAATACGGATTTGAAAAATTAAAAGAAATTGCAAAGCTAAACTTTAAAAACACAATCAGAATTAAAGAAAAAGCTAATTTGAAGTAAAAAACTATATAAAAGTATTTAGACTTTATATAGTTTTTTTATAAATTACATGTTACTTTTCAAATATTTATAAGCTTCTTCAATTGCTTCGTTGAAATTAGTTCCAGTATCAAAAAATGGAATATTGACTTTTTCACACTCTAATTTTGCACAAATACTATATTCAATATCTAAAGCACTATTATTAATAAGTACTTCATCGCTTTTCTTCCTAGTCCATTGATTAAAAGGATCATATTCTCTTATATCTTTTAGTTTTTCATAAACAGTTTTATTGGGATAACCTAGAAATACAACTAATGTATTAGTTAAATCTATTTTTGCTATATCTTTCGGATATAAATGACATGTATCTATGACATACCACTCTTCATCTAAAATAATATCTGTTTTAGCTTCATCAATAATTCTTTCAATTAAATTAGCAAACTTAGGACTAGCATCACTCCATAAACTTATTCTACCATCATAAAAATTGTTATCTAATCCTCTTTTAATTGTGTCCATCTTATAATGAACAAAACCTTCCTTTTTAAATTTTAATGCTAAAGTAGTTTTTCCACTTCTACTCGCACCTGCAATTATAATATGCTTCATAAAATCGCTCCTTTGTTATTAACATTATATTAATAACAACTTAAAAAGTCAAGAAAAAAAGAATTTTTTACAATTCTTTTATTTCATTTACTACTAATTGTTGTTGAGCAAATCTTTTTTCAACTCGGCCATTTATTAAATAAACTGAACCGACTTTTAAATCATTTCGATATTTTTTAGGAAATACAACAATATCGATAGTTGATTCTTCATCACTTCCAGTTATAAACAACATCTTTTCATTATTCTTAGTTAAAACTGTCTTTATTTTATCTATTAATACTATTATGTTAACTGTTTTAGCAAAATAATTTTGCAAATCACTTATTTTTAGTTTATAATCACATCTATAAATAGATAATGGATGTTCAGTTAAATAAAATCCAAACACTTCTAATTCTCTTTGCATCAAAGTTTTTTTATCATAGCAAGAATTATTGTTTAAAACTGGTTTTAAATCGTCATCTAACAATGAACCTAACTCACTATAATTAATAATTAAATCAAGATTGTCATCTAGCGTTTTTTGGCTTAAATTAAAACTTCTAAAACAATCAGCTTTAATTAATGTTTCTAAAACATTTGAAGATACATTACATCTCATTTTAAAATCAAATATATCTTTAAATGGTTGTTTAGAAACTATTTCTTTAGCAATATTCTCACCAATATTTTTAATGTTTGTAAATGGATAATAAATTTTATTATTATAAATTACATAAGTACTTTTACTAATGTTTATATCAGGGGCTTGTATATCTAAACCTCTTTTTCTTGCTTCATCAATATATTCTTTAGTTTTATCACTTGCTATAACACTATTAAGTAAATGTTTTATAAATATATTAGGATAGTGTACTTTTAAATAAGCCATTTTATAAGCTAACATAGAATAAGCAACAGAATGAGCTCTATTAAATCCATAAGAAGCAAACTTTAATATCAAATCATACACTTTTATTGCATTTTCTTCACTTATGCCATTAGAAATTGCTCTATTAACAAATTTATCTTTTTCATGAATTAAAACATCTTCTTTTTTCTTACTCATTGCTTTCCTTAAAACGTCTGCTTCAGCAAGAGTATATAAAGCTAATTTATTTGCTATTTGCATAATTTGTTCTTGATATATAATAATTCCATAAGTAGATTTTAAAATAGGAATTAATTGATTGTCGATATAATCAATTTTTTCTTTACCGTTTTTTCTTTTTATATAAGTATTAATATTTTCCATAGGGCCAGGTCTATATAAAGCAATAGCTGCTATTAAATCTTCAAAATTAGTAGGTTTAAATTTTCTTAAAAAATTCATCATACCTTTTGATTCAAATTGAAATATACCCATCGTATCAGCGCTTGCAAATAATTGATATGTCTTATCATCATCAAGTGGTATATCATCCAAACTAATATTAACTTCTTTTAATACATCATTTAACAAAGTTAAGTTTTTTAAAGCTAATATATCCATTTTAAGTAGTCCTAAATCTTCTAAATATTCCATTGAGTAACCAGTTATATAAAAGTCATTGTGATAGACTAATGGTATAACATCATCTAAATCTTTATTACTTATTACAATACCAGCTGCATGAATTGAAGTATGTCTTTTTAATCCTTCAAATTTAATAGCGATTTGATACATTTTCTTAAATTCATTATTAAGTAGTTGTTGTAATTTTAAGTTATTATAATTTTCTTTTAATGTTTTGGTAGAATCAATTAATTTACAAATTTTATCTACTTGTTTTAAATCTAATTTCATACACCTAGATACATCTCTTATAACTTGTTTTGAACCAAGTGTTCCAAAGGTAATAATTGGCGCTGTTTTTTTAAGGCCATATTTATTAATACAATAATTTATTACTTCCTCTCTCCTATTATATTCAAAATCAATATCAATATCAGGCATACTTATTCTTTCTGGATTTAAAAACCTTTCAAAAAACAAATTATATTTAATAGAATCAACTGGAGTAATCCCAAGACAAAAAGATACTAAACAACCAGCTGCGCTTCCCCTATTACAAGTTAAAATGTTGTTTTTTTTAGCAAAATTAACATAATCCCAAACGATTAAAAAATAATTACAGAAACCCATTTTATTTATTATTTCTAATTCATACTTAAGTCTATCTAAATAAATTTTGGGAACAACCTCACCAAATTTACTTTTCAATCCTTCTTTAACTAATTTTTTTAAATAAGTATAACTATCCATATTATCAGGACAAACATATACGGGAAGTAAGTCATTGTGAAAAGGTATTTCTAAATTACATAACTTTTCTATTTTTTCATTATTTTCATCTATATATAATTTGTAATTGAAAAAATGATTGTTTTTTTTAGTGATTTTTACTTCATCAATACTAATTCCATCTTTTATTGCATATAAATATTTTAAATAAGGTGCTTCCTTTTCTTCAAAATATAGTATTTCATTTACATATATTAATTCTCCCTCTAAATCCCTTTTTTCATCTAAGCTACTATATCCTTGAAAAATATATTCAAAATATTTAGATAATTCTTTATACATACTTCTTTTTTCATATAAAACTATACAAATTAAATTAGAACTATAATTAATTAAGTCATCTATTAAAATTTTTCGTTCTGAAGAAATTGTTGATAATTTAGTTAAATTTTGATAACCTTCATAATTCATTGCATATAATAAAATATTATCAACTTCTAATCCAACAATTGGTTTGATATTATTTTTAATACATTTAACATAAAATTCGATTACGCCATACATATTATCATCGGTTATAGTTAAAACTTTTATATCGTTTTCTTTAGCAAACTCTATCAAATTATCAATTTTAATTAAACTTTTTAAAAGTGAATTGTCAGTTTTTATATATAAAGGTGTATGCATAAAATTACCTCCCATTTATATTTTACTATATTTTGGTTTTTTTTAAAATAAATATTTGACTTATTTCAAATTATATAGTAAAATTAATTAGCGAGGAAAAAATACAAGGAGGTATTTATGGCAAAAAATGTAAGTTCAGTTAAACCACAATCTGGTAACTTAAGATCACACTCTAATAGAGCTGTTAAACATTCAAGAAAACCAAATTTGCAAAATATAACAATCGATGGTAAAACAGTTCGTATGAGTGCAAGAGAAATAAGAAATTTAAAGAAAACTGCGTAATTAAAATTAAAAGAGACTATCTAGTATGATGTGTCTCTTTTTCTTCATCTATTTGTTTTACTTTTTTCTTTAATTCTTGTTCAATTATTCCCATTTTTTTTCTAATTAAACTAATATATTCTTCTTGTAAATATTTTTTATATTTTTTACCAATTTTCTTTCTATATCTACTTAAATCATCTAATGCTATTCTAGCGCCATCTTCATCATCAGATTCAATTATTCTTAAATATTTATTCAATTGAGTTTTAATTTTTCTTTTAATTACTTTTTGAATCATATTTTCATCAACAATTGTGACTTCATTTACTTTTATTCCATCATAAGGTACTTTATTTTTTGGTTTTACTTTATAACCATTTTTGTTTTCTAAAATTACTCCATCTTTATTACTATTTTCTTTTAAAACAGAATATTGTTTTTTCATGTCACTGCCTCTTTTCTAATAAGTCTGGTCTTCGTGTTTTAGTCATTTCTAATTGTTGTTCATAACGATAATTTTCTATATTTTTATGATGTCCAGATAATAATACACTAGGAACTTCCATTCCTCTAAAATTAACTGGTTTTGTATAAACTGGATAATCTAATAGATTGTTATTGAAAGATTCTTTTTCATGAGATTCTTTTTCGATTACGCCATCAACTAATCTTGTTATACTATCTATTAATACCATTGAAGGAATTTCTCCACCAGTTAATATGTAATCTCCAATTGAAACTTCTAAATCAGCTAAACTTCTAATGCGTTCATCAAATCCTTCATAATGTCCACATATAATAATTATATGTTTTTTTAAACTCAAATCATAAGCTATACTTTGCTTATAAGGTACTCCTTTTGGTGTCATTAAAATAATATAACTATCAGGTGTTTTAATAGCATCTACAGCATCAAAAATTGGTTGTGGCATTAAAACCATTCCTTCTCCTCCACCAAATGGATAATCATCTACTTTTTTATGAGGAGAAAGTGAGTAGTCTCTAAAATTATGAACATTAATTGTAACTAATTTTTTAGCAATTGCTCTTTTGATAATTGAACTATTTAAAATACCATCATACATTTCTGGAAAAAGTGATAAGACATCAATCTTCATCTAATAACCCCTTAATAGCATTTATAGTAATTGTTTTATTATTTAAATCAATATTTTTAATATATTCATCTACATAAGGTACCATATAATTTTTAATGCCACTTATAACAATTATTCTATGAGCCTTAGTATCAACTATTTTTAAAACTTTTCCGATTGTTTTTCCATCAGCAATTACATCTAAATCAATTAAATCTTCATCAAAATATCCATCTATTTGAATACTTTCTCTTTCAATATATAAATTATCTCCTTTAAAAGCAATCGCATCATTTATATCATTAATTCCTTCTAATTTAATTAAAGCAAAGTTTTTATGTTTTCTATAAGATGCAATAGTCATTTTTTGTTTTCTTAAACCAAGATATACAAGCATGCCTTTGACAAATACTTTATCTTTATAATTAAAATTTGAAATTACTCGAAGTTCTCCTTTAATCCCATGTGTATTAACAACTTCTCCTACATAAATATAATTCATAAACTCACCTATTCATTTCATATAAAATAATACTTGTCGCAACACCAACATTTAGGCTTTCACAATTGTTATTCATCGGTATATATATATATTCATCACACATACTCTTACTTAAATTTGATATACCAGTTCCTTCATTGCCCATTATTATAACAAATTTTTCATATTTTGCAACATTTTTAAGTTCTTTAGCTTCATTTAGTCTAGTACCTATTATACGATAATTATTTTTTAATTTATCTAATATTGAATAACTGCTATTTACTATATTCAAATAAAAATTAAGTCCTTGTGCGGCTCTTAATACTTTAGAATTATATTGTGAAACACAATTTACTAAAATTAATGTATCAATCGAAAAAGCAACACAACTTCTAATAATCGTACCTAAGTTACCAGGGTCTTGAATATTGTCTAGTAAAACTATTTTATTCCCTTTTATTTCGTTTTCTTTTATTCGACAAACTCCAATCACTTTTGAATTTTCTAACTCTGATAAATAATTCATAACATTTAATGTTACATAAGAAATATTGACATCTAAGTTAAAAGTTTGACCTTCTAATACAATTAATTCAACTAACAAGCCAGCCTTATAAGCTTCATTAACTAAGTGCTCACCCTCAACTAAAAAAAGTTTATTTAAGAGACGATATTTTTTCATTTGTAATTTTTTTAACTCTTTTATTTTTGGATTATCAAGTGAACTGTAAATCATTTTATCACCACAATAATTGTATCAAAAAAAAACATATAAGTCTATGTTTTAATTAGAATTTTACTGATACTTTTCTTATAAATGTTTCAGTATTCGCACTATCAGTTAATTTATAAGTTATTAAATACTCTTTTTCACTATTTAATGGAATACTAGATACCACTGTTCCATTTGAAGTTATTTCTTCAGTTATATTTTCTGTTAAACTACCATTTACTATACCAAACGCACCAGGGTCTGTGTATGTATCTTTATTAGTACTAGAACCACTTAAAACAACATCACTTTCACCTTTTAAAATTATTTGTGGTTTGTTTTGAAAATCATAGTTATCATCAGTATCAATAGTTACTACATTAAATTCATATATGTTATTTTTTTTAGTTGCAGTTATTAGTGTATCATTAGAAAATAATTTTTCAGTTTTTGGGTTTTTAATATCTTTGTCAATTAAACCTTCTTGCTTTAAATAAGCTAATTTTAGAGTAATTGAACTTCCTTCTTCATCTGGTAAGAGATAAATTCTCTTAGAAGTCCATACTTTAGTTGCTTCTTTTATATTGTTAATCTGTAAATTATATGCTTCATTTCTATTGTTTTTTAAAATTGTAGTTATTGATATAGTACCAATTAATCCTAAAATTGCAATTAAGGAAACAACTGCTATGATTTCAATTAAAGTAAATCCCTTTTTCATTCTATCACCTAATATTATTTTATAATGTTTTTTACAATTTATCAAGTCTATAAATAAATTTTTATAAATTAAAAAAAAGATTTAATTTAAGTAAATTAAATCTTTACATAATCATCCTAAACTAACATCAAGTATTAACATAATAATAAAACCTGCTATAACGCCATAAGTAGATAAGTTTTTGTTTATTTTAACTGACTCCGGTAATAGTTCTCTTGCTGTAACTACAATCATTGCTCCTGCTGCAAACGATAATAAAAATGGTAATATGTTTCTTATAATTAAGACTAATAACGCACCAATAACTGCAGATATTGGTTCGACTAAAGCTGATGCTTGCCCTAAAATAAAACTTTTTGTTTTTGAATTACCAGAACTTCTAAGAGGAAGAGATACAGCCGCTCCTTCAGGGAAATTTTGAATTCCTATTCCAAGAGCTAACATCATAGCCCCTATTAATGTAATATTACCAGTTGCAATTCCTCCAAATGCAACCCCAATAGCCATCCCCTCAGGTATATTATGAATAGTAATTGCTGATAATAATAATGCATTTCTTTTCTTACTTCCACTAATTATTTTATCTAAAAAATTATCAGATAATAAAACAAATAAACCACCAATAACAAAACCAATACTTGGAAATAACCACTCATTTTTCCCTAGTTCATTACACAAATTAATTGCTGGTAAAATAAGAGAGAAAAATGATGCAGCTAACATTACGCCAGAAGAAAAACCTAAAACAATAGTTAATATTTTATCATTTATCTTCTTAAAGAAACATACCGATAGCGCACCTAGTGCGGTTACTAACCATGTAAATGTTGCTGCTAATAATGCTTGAATAATAGGATTTAAATTAGAAAACCAATACAAAAAAACACCTCATTATATAGTATGTTTTTTTCATATAGTTGTTAATGAAAGTGTTTATTTTAATAATTATAATTCTATCCTACCACTTAAAAAATCTAAGGCACATATTTGTTTTATTCCATCATAATCAACACTATCATAATCTAACGTTATTATATATTTTGGATAATTATCGGCTATATTTTTAAGTGGCGTTAATTCCCTTTCTAAAGTCTTTTCATCCCTTACTGAAAGAGAAACCTGAATATATTTTATTCCATTGTTATTTTTAACAACAAAATCAACTTCATAAGCATCATATTTACCAATATGTATGTCATATCCTTTTCTTTTTAGTTCTAAAAATATTATATTTTCTAATATACTACCATAATCTTTGACAGTTCCCAATAAAAAATTTCTCAAGCCTAAATCACATACATAGTATTTATCGCCTGTCTTTAAATATTCTTTTCCTTTAATATCATATCTTGATATTTTATAAACCATATAACTATTTATTAATGCGTTTAAATAACTTTCAACAGTATTAACAGAACATTTTCTATTATTCGAAGCTAATGTGTTAGCAATTTTATTTGTCGATATTAATTGTCCAATATTATCAAAAATAAATTTTGTTATACTATCTAATATCATGGTATCCTTAATATTGTTTTTAAATACAATATCTTTTAGTAGAACAGTATTATAAATACCTTCTAAATAATTTCTTATTAATTCATCATCATTATCTAAATTTAGCAAATATGGAAAGCCACCATTTTTAACATATAAATCATATTTTTTACCCTCATCACTATTTCCATAATATTCTAAATACTCTTTAAACGATAAAGGTAACATATGAATTTGCATATATCTTCCTGTTAAATATGTTGCCAACTCCCCAGATAACATATAAGAATTTGAGCCGGTTATATATAGGTCAACATTTTTTTTAATATATAATCCATCAACTGCTTTTTCAAAATGAGATAATATTTGTATTTCATCTAAAAATATATAATTCATCTTATCATCATTAAGTTTACTTTCTATATAATTGTATAACTCTTTCCAATCATTAAAATTCATATCGCGAGGATTCTCAAAGTTAAGACTTATTATTTGTTCTTGACTTACGCCATTTGCCAATAAATATTTTTTGTATAATTCAAATAAAGTAGATTTGCCACATCGCCTTATACCAGTAACAACCTTAATTATTTGTTTATCCTTTAGTTTTAATAAAAAATTTATATAGTTTTCCCTTTTTATCATAAAACCACCTCTAGAAAAATTATATAATATTTTTGTAATAAAGTAAAGTTTTTTCATTCAAATGAAAAAACTTTCTATTTTTCTACATTTTTTTCACTTGTTGTATCTACTTATATTTAAAACTACTCCTATACTACAGAGTGTTATAAGCAAACTAGAACCACCATAAGATAAAAACGGTAAAGTAACCCCGTAAACACATTTTTGGGGGAGAAAATATTATGAAGACATTTACAAGGTAGATAAAAAAACTTTTAAAAAAATCACCTAACAAAACTAGCTAACTCTTGAAATTTGAAGAATACATAAATCTTTTTATCATTATCAATTTCAATTCTATCAATAAGTTCTGCTATCATAGATTTACTAGGTTTCTTTTGTGCTAGAAATTTCTTTACTATGAATGCACAACTATCATAATCAAGAGTTTGTAGTTTAGATGTAATCAAAATCTTTTTATTATCTAACTCACTTTTTAGTTTTATGGCGTTATTTAATTTATCATTATAACTATCTAATAAATTTCTAAAAATGTTTTCAGGTAATTTACCATTAACTTTATCTAAATATAATTCTTCAATAGCAGTATTATATTTATTAATATCTCTTATAAAAATATCTGTTTCTTTTTGTAAACTATTTAATTCTTCACTTAATATTAAATTTGCTTCTTCTATTAATGACTTACTATCATATTCTTTGATAAAGGAATTACAAATATTTGTAATAATATTAATTAAATCTTCTTCTAGTAAATTATAATTCACTCTATGAATATTACAAATACCGTATTTTCCTTTTTTACTATACTGATTACACTGAGTGTAGTGTGAATCAGACTTTTTATTTTTTCTTTCTAATATGCTTATAGAATGACCACATTCCTTACATTTTAATAGACCACTAAATAAATATTCTTTTTTACTTTTCGTAACTAATTTTGAATTAACTTTTAAAAGTGTTTGGACTTTATCAAATACTTCTTTACTAATAATGGCTTCATGAGTATCAGGAACAATTATATAATCTTCTTTATTAACTGCACGAAGTTTTTTAGAGTTATATCTTATTTTGTTATAAGTATTTTGTACCATATTTCCTATATACATTTCACTAGTTAAGATATCTCTTATTGTTTGACTTCTCCAAATTCCATAACCATCATTATCAGTAACAGTTGCACCACGGCTTTCTTTTTTATAAACTATCGGGATTGGTATTTTTTCATCAGTAAGAGTAGTTGCTATTGTATAACAAGTATTTCCTGCTAGTGCCATATTATATATTCTTTTTACTATAACTGATGCAACAGGATCAACAACTAACTTATGATGATCACTTGGATCTTTTAAATATCCATACTTAGGTATTGAGCCAATATAATCTCCATTTTTTTGTCTTGCAGTAAATGCACTTTTAACTTTCTTTGATGTATCTCTTAAAATATAATCATTAAAAGTTAATTTCATAGAAATCATACTATCTCCATTTAATGAATCATATCCATCATTAATTGCAATATATCTAACATTTTTTTCTAGAAAATATTCTTCAATAAAAGAACCAGTACCATATAATTCACGACCAAGTCTAGACAAGTCTTTTGTAATAACACAATTAATTTTTCCAGAATCAATATCATCTAGCATTCGTTTGAATGCAGGTCTATCAAAATTACCACCAGAATATCCATCGTCAACATATTCTTCAACCAAATCTAACTTTCCAAATTTACAAAATGATTCTATAATCATTCTTTGACTTTCAATAGAAGAACTTTCATCTTTTTTTAAGTCATCTTCTTTGGATAATCTTAAATAATCGCCACATTTATATTTCCTCATAACTTGTTTCCTCCTTTAAACTTGTTAATCAGAAACTATAAACGCTTAAATAAAGTATAACATAAGTTAGATCTTATTATTTATAATTTTGATTAACATTTTATATTTTTTATATCGCTTCTATTTTCTTTTATATAAAGTAATATATGTTCTTTTAATATTTCTTTTAACTCTTTACCATTAGCATTAAAATTTAAAACTATATTATTATGTAATGGTAAGCTACTAAGTTTACCAGTCATATTGTTTCCTCCTTTAAAAATTTATTATCATCTATCTAATTTTATGCAAAAGAAAAGCCAACAATTTCTTGTTTGCTTAATTAGACAAATTATTTAATCGTTGAATCCATTTTTGCATTGTCTATATATTTCTTTAAGACATTTATCTTCTTTAATATCTGCATTAGAAAGATAGCCAATGTTTGCAAAATGTTGTTTTGAAATTCTTAAATGAAGATTTTGTTTTCTAGTAATAGTATTTATTTCACGATTAAGAATTGAAAGATTATTTTCAATTTCACTTAGAAATGATGCTATTGTTCTTGGACTCTTTAAATAATCTGCAATAATATTTTTTGTTGTTTTATTTAAAGAAGTACTAGTCTGTTTAGATATATTATATATTTGATCATACAGTTCATCATCAACTCTTAAAGTAATTATTTTCATTTCTTATCACTTCTTTCTTTATTTTATTTGCTAAATTGTGAATTATTTTAGGTTTATTTTTTCTCAAAACTATTTATTTTTTATAATGGGCATAAGGAGAACGACACCACAAATCTTATTCTTCCTTTTAAACAAAAAGAAAAGAGTGATGTCTTACTTTTTTTGCACTTGCAAAAATGATTCATTAATTTTCCTTTTTTGACCACTAACACCATTTATAGCTTCATTTATAAACAAATTTAATGACTACAAAGTGACCACTAAAATGATTCACACATATTTTTGGATGCATCACATTACTTTTAATTTTTGATAAAGTCAATAAAGTTTTATAATTTATTTTTAAACACCTCCAAACATTATAAAACAAAAAAAGAGAAAACCTCATTTAAAATAAAATTTTCTCCAATCAAAAAATAAATTAAAAAAGCAGAAAGAATAGGATTCTCTCTGCATAATTAATTCATTTTACTATATTTTACCACTTGACAATCGGAAGTCAAGCAAGTTTTGGACGAATTTGGACTTATTCGGCCTTATTTGGAAGAATTTATTTATTGTTATATTTTCTAATATTATTAATAATATTTTTGTAAAAATTATTTAGATTCTGATCTTCACAATATATATAGCATCCTTTAGTTCCTCTAGTAAGTAATACTCTATACGCATTTTTTATAAGTTCATCAGCAATTTTATTTGCATATGCTTTATCTTCTTTTTCAAGTTTTTTAATTCCTTTAAAAGATGGATCTGTTGAAGCGTGATTATGAAAGTCAGTGTGAACTCTGCCATCTTTAAAAAACATATCTTTTCCAATTATAACTCCAACATAATCAAATTCTAATCCTTGAACAGAATGTACGCATCCTACCTCATTAATTGAATCATCAATAGCATATGTTTGCTTTGCACCTAAATTCCAACTCATTTCAAAACTATCAATTTTAATATCATGATAATTTGTATTATCAATTTCTTTTTTATTCCAATTCCAACAGTATCCAGCTAAAATTCTTGATTTAAATTTAATATTTTTTTCACTAATTATTTTTCTAAGTTCACTAGCGTTATCACAAATTTTAATATCATAATTTATATTATTAATATTTAACTTATCATTATAACCTAAAATATAATCAATGATAGATAAATAATCCCTAGAGCCGTTGCATCTAAATTGTGATGTTAATTCATATATATTTACTTTTTTGTCACATGCAGATGCCCATTTTTTAATTTCATCAATAGTTCCGATATCATTTAAATGAATTCTTTGTTTTTCATCAATAAAAAATACACTATTATTGGATGAAGTAATAACTTCTTTAATTTGATTAAATCCATAATTGTTAAACAATCCTGATTTTTCTGCCATGCAATGAGCTTCGTCTACAATCAAGCAATCAAAAGATTTTTCTTTTGTATCAGTATATGCACCTGAGGTTTTAAATAAATTATCTATATTACTTTTCTTTAGTGTTCCTTTCAATTCTGCAGAATAGACAACTCTAGGAGCTGTGTTTCTTGAAACAAACTGTGTCATTTTTCCTTTTTGTAACATGCTTGTTAATAGATTAATTGCGATTACTGATTTACCTGTACCAGGCCCTCCAATTACAATAGAAACAGTATTATCATTATTTAATAAGCTTCTTAAAATTTCATCATAAATTATCATTTGATCATCTAATAATCTGAAATTATTGTTTCCAGTCATTAAATTTGTTATTTCATTTTGTAATTTTTTTGAAGGATTAAAATCACTATTTTCAATTTCATATATTATTTTTGATGAATCTCCTTTACTAAATGATTTAGAAATATAATCAATTAAATTTTGTTTATCATCACTATAGAACATTTTTACCTTTGATAGTAAATCATCAAATATTAAGAAATTAATTATATTATCTTTTTTATAATTATGAAGAATAACACTAGCCTCAATAATAGCATTATGCTCTTGTATAAATTTATTATAATCGCAAAGCATATCTTTATATGTTAAGACTTGATATGCGGGATGTAATACTTTTCTTTGTGAATTTCCAACAAATGTTTCTAAAAGGACATCACTGTTATCAACAAGATTAACTTTTGACCACTGTTTTAATTCAAAAATCAAAATTTTTTCCTTATTATTGAAATCATATCCAGTAATCATTAAGTCTATTCTTGATGAAGAAATTGGTAAATTATATTCTAGAATAATAGTACAATCCTCTGGTAAAGTACTTATTTTTATAACTTCTGCCATATATGAAAGTGAATTTTCCCACGATTTTTTTTCAGAATCAGATGTATAATGAAAAAGCTTATTTTTAAAATTTTGATTTAATATTTCTACTAAAAGATTATCTTCAATATCTGAAATAAATTCTTTTTTGGTTTTATTATATATAATCATGATTACTTCTTTCTAAGCATATTTACTTTATCTTCACATGTATATGTAAGATATTCACCAGTAATATATTGATTTTGTATGAATCTTCTTAAAATTTCCTCATTAAATTTATCTGTCCACGGTTCGTTAGTATAACCATTTATTTTTTGATAAGTTCCTATGCTTTTTAAATATTTCAAAAATAATTCATAAGAATTAAATTCCATTAAAAATTTATTTCTTTTTGCAGAAATTGGATATAGTCCTGCTTCATCTACCATTGAATCCATATCAGAAACACTGAATCTTCCTTCAAGTTCTTTTCCAACAAACACTTCTTTTAAGTAGTCAGTACCTGGAACTGAAAATATTGTTTGTCCAGTTGCAGTTAACATATTTCTTGCTTTCTTAAGTGCTTCAACAGGATTATCCAAATGATGTAAAACATAACTAAATATTAATAAGTCATATTTTGATTTAAAATCATATTGCATAAAATCATTATTTATAAAATTGATTTCATTATTTCCAGTAAAAATTTTATTTTCAGCCACTTGTATCATATCTGGACTAATATCTAACCCTGTTATATTACATCCATCAACTTTACTATCAATTCTTTGAATAATTTTTCCAGCTCCGCATCCAATATCAACGATTGTCATTCCATCAGATATTGATGCCATGATTTCACTTTTGATAGGATTTTTAATTCCATGGTAAACAACAAATTCTGCTTTATCATCCCATTTTTTTGCCACCTCAGCATTAAATACTTTTTCAACACCTGAATGTTGTGATAATGCTTTACTGAAGTCTAGAAGAAATTCTGTAATTACTTTTTTAGTTTTTTCTTTACTCTTAATTAGAGAATTGTTTTTAAAAGTTTCAACACATTTTAATAATTCATTGTATGCTACATTCAAATCATCATTAACTATAACACAATCATAGCCAATAGCATCTTTAATATTCTGAATATCATTTTTTATTCTTTCTAATGAACGATCTTTACGTCTAAAATTTAAATCTTCTACCGAAGGTGGCAAGATTAAAATCAATAATGTATTGGGATTTTTCTCTTTCATTTGAATTGCTCTATCTGGCGTTAATTGAAAAATTATATCTTTACTTGATATGATGTGATCCATATCTCTTTCAAAACTTCCATAATAATTTCCACCATATTTCCTAACATTAAACATTTCTCCAGATTCAACTAATTTTAGAAATTTTTCTTCATCAAGAAAGTAGTAATCAAATCCATTCTTTTCACCATCACGAGGTTTTCTTGTAGTGCATGTTGTAAATTTTTTAAATCCAGAATTCTTTAACAACATTTCTGTTAAAGTTCCTTTTCCAGTCCCACTTGGACCGCTTAAAACTATATTCATAGGTCATATCCTCCTTTTATTGATGAATATAATAATATAAACAATTAAAAAATGCAATACATTTTGCCGATTATTATTTCATATCTATTTTTATTTCTTCTATTATATGGCCTATATTTCCTTCACCAGCATATCTTGTCATATCAAAGAAGTTTTCATTAATATCTACCCATTCAAGTTTATTAACTTCTTCAATAAGTTCTACATCTTTGTTAAGAACACCATAGTATACTTCTAATTCTTTATCCCATTTAACATAAGTTAAATTCATAAAATGAGTTAGCTCAATATCATCCTTAGTTATGTTAGTTTCCTCAACTAATTCACGATATGCCTCGTTTAAGCCATCATTTTCTTTTTCTATTTTGCCACCAACAAGATTATACATTCCCATGTATGGTTCTTTAGTTCTTTTACACATCAAAGTTTGTTTTAAGTCTTTATCAAAGACTACAATAACATTCATTTTCTTCATAAATTACCTCCATTTAAATTATATCATGATATTTATTATTATTTTAGAAAAAAATGAATATCTTTAAAATATTATCTCTCAAAGTCATCTTCACTATATAAATCATTTAAATCATTATCCCATAAACTATCTATATCAAAGTTAAGTTTATTGATATTGCTATAAATAGCATTTTTAAAATAACCAAATTTATTTTCAATTAGATAGTCATCTTCATCTTTAAAATTTCTACTAACAACTCTTGGTACAATATAGTGAATTATTGCAAATAAATCTTTATAGGAATTGTTTTCTTCTAATAGTTCTTGAAATAACTTATCATAATAATATATTTGAAATTCTCCCTTTTCAATATAACCTTTATTAATTAATTCATTAGTTAAAATATTATGTTTTTCTTCATTTAAAAAAGGCGATTTGGTTTTATCTTTTCTATCTATTTGTTTTTTAGTATTTTGTTTATTAGTATTTATTTGTGTGCCCTTTAGGGTATCTTCTTTAACGGCATGCCCTTTATGGTAATGTGGTGAAATATCTGGTCTTTCATAAATATAATAATCATAATCGAAACGACCTTGAATACCATTTATCTTTTCATGATATAAGTATCCTTTATCTTCTAATTCTTTAAGAGTATTTCTAATTGCTTTTTCTCCCTCAAGACAAATAGCACATAATCCTCTTAAAGAGTAGTCCCAGTCATCTGGTAATGATAACATATAAGAAAGAAGTCCTTTAGCTTTAAGGCTTAATTTTTTATCTTGTAAATGATAGTTTGACATAACAGTAAAATCTTTTGTTTTTTCTATTCTAAATACAGACACTATTTCACCTCCAAAAAAAGATACCACTTTTAATAGTGATACCTTAATATTCTATTTTATTATTTATTTGTATTTCAAAGTTATATTTATATTTCTTACGATTATTTTTCTTTCTAGCAAAGATATAACCATTTGTAATAGTATTAATATTACTTGATTTCTTTTGCCTTTCACAAATATAGAGTAGTTGCCAATCTTCTAAATCAAAATAAGTTCTCATTTCATTAAATTTTAAATAAGAATTAGATTTTTCTTTATTACCTATCATTAATTCATAATAAATATATAAATAACCATCTACTTTAACACTAGACTTTAATTTTCTAACCTTATCTTTAATAGAAATATGTTTATTTTTTTCTAGATTTAAAGATAGACTGACATATACAAAATCATATTTTTTAATTTCTTTAACTTCATAATAATTTAAGTTTTTAACTGTTATATTATTAAGCTTGGAATCAACAATTCTTTTATTTAATCCAATAGTATAAGTATGATTAAATATACCACCATTTAATAAAATTTCATTATCTTCATAGCAAGTGACATTAAAGTTATTTCTTGCAAATGGAAAGACATTCTTACCATCATTAGCATCTACTACTAAACAATCAAGTATAGTATTATATCTTGTTTTAAAAAAATTAATATAATCATATACTTGCTGATCAGGCTCTCCAAATATACTGCCTTTTTTATAAGTTCTATTAAGTATTCTTTTTGTCTTAATATTAGGAGTCTTTTGAAGTAATAAATAACCTAATTTATGACTATGTTTTCTATTATGATATGGATGTTTATTATGAATTGTTTTTCTATTTATATTTTCTCTGTAATAAACAATATTCCATTTACCTAAATCAATTAAATTAAGTAGTTCTTTTGGCATTATCTTTTGAAGACCACTTACTTCATAATCTTCATCTAAATAATAATTCAAGTATAAATATCCATTATCTTTAACACTATTTAATAACTTATAAAATTTTTCTTTAATCTTGTATATATCATTTACTTTATCTTGAATTGTTCTAATAGAGAGTACTAAATCATATTTTTCTTGATGTTCTTCTTCATAGTAATTTGAATTATGAATAATAACATTAGAATCTAACTTATTGCATTTCAATCTATTTACTAATCCAACAGAATAAAAATTATCAATAATTCCACCATAAAGTAAATCTTCATTTTCTTCATAACAAGTAATATACTTACTTTTTTTAGCAAATGGTAGAGTGTATATTCCATCTTTTGCATTAACTATTAAAATACTTGTATCTTTATTTATATTAATAAACTTATCTAATTTATGTAAAATACTAAAATTAGATTCTCCATAAACACTTAAGCCTTTCATCTTATAGCGACTTTTATAATTATACATATATACCTCAATTCTTAGCGTTTATAGATTCTAATTAATTTTTTTCTCCCATCAATGTATCGTTAAAAAACATGATGAAAATTACTGTATTTTTTGCATTTACTTAAATTTTTTCTTAATTTTTGATTTATCTATTTCTTGTAAAAGTCTATAAATCCTTTAAAATAAAGAAAAATGAGAGATTATTATTTTCTCCCATATAAATGTTTAACCGGTTACAGGAATCAGACCAATTACAACCATTAAATTAAGACAGGCTTGAAAAGCAATTTGAAATATTATACCAAACGCTAAATACTTTCCAAACAAATCATCACATTTATAAGCAATTTTAAATCCACTTATTAAAATTGTTGCTAGCAAAGATACTACTATTAAAACACCTAAAAAACCTAATTCTTCGCTTATAATTGAAAAAATAAAATCTGTTTGAGGTTCAGGTAAATAAAAGTGTTTTTGTCTTGAATTTCCTAATCCAAAACCTAACAGTCCACCTGGTCCGATAGCATACAAAGATTGAATTATTTGAAATCCACTTCCAAGTGGGTCACTCCAAGGATTTAAAAAAGATAGTATTCGACTTAATCTATATGGAGCGACTACAATAAGTATGGAAACACCAATCATACCAAGCATTCCTATTTTTAAGAAAAAAGAAAAATCAACTCCTCCTAAAAATAATAAACCGACAACCGATAAAACCAAAATCGTTCCAGTTCCAAAATCTGGTTGTAACATAATAAGTCCAAATATAAAAAGTGTAAGTCCTAAAACTGGCAATATTCCTTTTACTATATTTACAGTTGCTTTATTATTATCTGACAGATATTTGGAAACAAATATAATTATTCCTAATTTTGCAAATTCACTTGGTTGGATTCCGAATGAACCTATTCCAAACCAACTTCTACTGCCATTTCTAACAGTACCAAAACCAGGAATTAAAACTAAAACTAATAAAATAACACAAATAAGTAAAATAGTATTGGATTTTTTATACAAAATATGATAATCAATTTTACTAATAAATAACATAAGAAAAATTCCAATTATTAAGAATAATCCTTGATTTTTAACAAATTTCAAAGCATCACCATATTTAAAATCGGCCCATATGTATGACGCTGAATATATCATAATAAGCCCAAATACACTAATTAATATAACACTTATTAATAAAGTTAATTCTAGTTTTTTGTTCATAATAATACCCCAAAACAAATTGCTAGTAAAGAGGCAAGTAATCCAATAATCCAAAATACTTTAACAATATCTCTTTCATCAAATCCTTTTTTTTCAAACGTATGATGGATTGGTGTCATTAGAAAAAGTCTTTTTTTAGTAAATTTATAATATATTCTTTGAATTATACAACTTAATGTTTCAATTACAAATACTATTCCTATTAGAACTAATAGTAATTCGTGTCTTGTTATAATAGCAATACTCCCAAGCGTTGCCCCTAAGGCAAGAGATCCAGTATCTCCCATAAATACTTTAGCAGGACTTATATTAAAAACTAAAAATCCTAAAATTGAACCAACCAATATAAAACAAAAAATTGCAACACTTTCATATCCTTCTAACCAACCTGTATTATAACTAATTATTCCAAATGTTGTAAAAGCAATTAATGATAAACCACCTGCTAAGCCATCTAATCCATCCGTTAAATTAACAGCATTACTACTAGCTACTAAAACAAATAAAATAAATAGTCCATAAAACCACCCAATACTTAATTTCAAATTAAAGGCATGTATCCATAATAACGGTTCATTACCACCCATCATAAACAAATAGAAGAAGATAATAGCTATTACTACTTGCATCAAAAATTTACTTTTCTCACTTAAACCTTTATTATTATGTTTAATAACGATTAAATAATCATCTATAAATCCTATTAAAGCGTATCCTATAAATGAAAATAAAACGATTAACAAACTATAATTGATAGTAATTTTTTTTAAAATCAGTAATAAAACAATTGTTAAAATAGTAGGAATTATAAATATTAATCCTCCCATAGTTGGAGTTCCTTGTTTTTTCGTATGACTACGTTCTAAATAAACACTTAAACTTTGTCTTATTTTTAATTTTTTAAGTATAGGAATTAAAATAAATGCTGTAATTAATGACAATATAAAACCAATCATAACGGCCATTAAAGATTTAGTAAGTATTAACATATAATCACTCCTTCAATAATAATTTTATTGTTTCTCCTTCATAAATCATACTTCCTGCACTCGGTGATTGGTAAGAAACAATATTCCCACTGCCACTAAATTCTACTTTAAACTCTTTTAATTTTTTAGTTGCTTCAGTAGCAGTTAATCCTACTACATCACTAACAGTTGCATATTTTTTAGCTCCATATAAATATTCTTTTTCCATTCCATCATTTTTTGCTTCTATATTTAAAGCATCAATACTAGAAAGTAATATATTTCTTGCAATAGGCGCTGATACAGTTCCACCATATTGCGTAACGCCTTTTGGATTATCAATTGCAATATATACAACTACTTCTGGCTTATCAGCTGGCAAAAATCCAATAAAAGATAGTATATAGTTTCCAACCATATATTTTCCATCTTTTACTTTTTGAGCTGTTCCTGTTTTTCCTCCTACTCGATAATTTCCAATATAGGCATTTCTACCAGTTCCATTTGCAACAACACTTTCTAGTGCATATCTCACTTTTTTACTTGTCTCTTCACTTATAACTTTTCTTACAACTTTAGGTTCATTTAATGTTATAACACTATTAGTTTCTGGTTCATTCAAACTTTTAACTATATAAGGTTGATATAATATTCCACCATTAATTGCTGCACTTACAGCTGAAATTTGTTGTATTGGAGTTACTGATACACCTTGACCAAAAGCAGTTGTAGCAAGTTCCAAATCGCCTATTTTATTTACATCGAATAGTATTCCATTCGCTTCACCATTTAAATCAACATTTGTTTTACTACCAAACCCAAAACTTTTAATATACTTAAATAGTGTTTCCTTACCTAGTTTTAATCCTAAGTTAACAAACCCTGGGTTACAAGAATTTTCTACAACTTGTAAGTATGTTTGTTCACCATGTCCTCCGTGTTTCCAACAGTGTAGAGTCGCACCAGAAACATTCACAGAACCACCATCATAAAAATGGTCATTATCTAAATCAACTACATTTTCTTCTAAAGCGGTTGCTAAAGTTATTATTTTAAATGTACTACCAGGCTCATAAGTAGCCCAAATAGGTAAATTTCTATTTATAACTTCTTCAGTATAATTTTCATAACTACTAGGGCTAAAATTAGGTCTACTTGATATTGCTAGTATCGCTCCACTATTAGGGTCCATTACAATACCTAAGGCTTGATCAGGATTATATTTACTAACCGCATTATCAAGTTCTCTTTCTAAAGCACTTTGAATATCAAAATTAATAGTTAAAGTCATATTAATCCCATCTTGTGGTTGTTCATATATTTCCGATAAATTTAATCTGCTTCCTTTTGCATCACTGTAATATTTAATAGCGCCATAACTTCCAGTTAAATATTTATCATACATAAGTTCTAATCCACTTAATCCTTGGTTATCAATTCCAACAAAACCCATTGTATGCGCTAGATAAGTGTCATATGGATAATATCTTTTTGATTCTTTTAGTAAATAAACTCCTGGTAGTTTCAAATCAGAAATTTTATCAGCAATTTCATAAGATAATCTTCTTCCTTCAGGATGAACTCTTTCGATTGAAGTTTTTTTACTAACATGTTTATACATATCTTCATAACTTACATTTAATATAGAAGCAATCAAACTTGCTGTTTTTTCTTTGTCAACAATCTGGTTTGGAATTAAAACTAGTGATGTTGTTGTTACATTATCAGCTAATACTACTCCATTTGTATCATATATTTTTCCCCTGTTTGCTTCGATTGGTAAATTACGACTCCATAAGCTATTAGCATAACTATTAAGTTTTTTATATTGGATTACTTGAATGTAAAATACTTTCCCTATAATTAATAAAAAAAAGAAAAGTAACATTATTAATACTATTTTTAATCTAATGTGTATTTTTTTAAAAAACATTATTCCCACCTAATTAAGTGTATGTCCTATTTTTTATTTTAAAACAAAAAAAAGGTCTAGATTTCTAAACCTTATTTTAAAGCATCTAATAATTCAGCTTTTTTCATTGTAGTGTATCCTTCTACACCTTTTTCTTTTGCTAAAGCTTTCAATTCAGCTACTGTTTTTTTACTTAAATCGTCATTTTTCACTTCTTTTGTTTCATTTTTTACTTCTTTTACTTCTCCATTTAATGCTTCTTTTGCTACTTTTACTAAATCTTTAAAAGCGTTAGGATTATCAATAGCTATTTCTGATAACATTTTTCTATTGATACTAATTCCTGCTTTATTTAATCCATCAATAAATTTAGAATAACTAATTTCATTTAAACGGCATGCAGCATTAATACGAGTAATCCATAATTTACGGAAGTCTCTTTTCTTTTGACGACGATCACGGAATGCATATTTTCCAGCATGCATTACTTGTTCATTAGCTGATTTATATAGACGATGTTTACTTCCAAAGTATCCTTTGGCTTGTTTCATTACTTTTTTGTGTCTAGCACGACTAATCGTACCACCTTTAACTCTTGTCATTTAATTACCTCCTATAACATATCTTTTAAACGTTTGTAATCACTATTACTCATTAATGACCCGTTACGTTTTTTACGGTTTGCAGCCGCATTTTTCTTTCCAGTATTGTGTCTTGAACCTGGCATTCCAATTTTAATTGAACCTCCTGGTCTTACTTTACAAACTTTGCTTGTTCCCTTATGGGTTTTCATTTTTGGCATAAACTTCCTCCTATTTCTCTTTTTTTGGCATCAATATCATTGTCATATAACGACCTTCTAACTTCGGTTGTTGTTCTATTTCACTTACACTTTCCAAAGCACTAGCAAACTTAAGTAGTTTATCACGTCCAAGTTCAGTATGAGCCATTTCTCTTCCTTTAAAACGAATTGAAGCTTTTATTTTATGTCCTTTTTCTAAATATTTTGAACTATTTTTAACTCTAGTGTTGAAGTCATGCTCATCTATTGTAACTGATAGACGATATTCTTTCATCTCTAAGTTAGCTTCTCTTTGTTTTTTTAAATTTTCTTTATTTCTTTTTTTATTTTCATACTTATACTTGTTGTAATCCATAATTTTACATACTGGTGGATTACTATTTGAATTGATTAAAACCAAATCAAAACCAGCGTAATTAGCTAATGTTAATGCATCTTTAATTGGTTTTGTTCCAAGTTGCTCTCCATTAGGCCCTATTACCATTACTTCTTTTGCTCTTATTTGTTCATTAATAAACAAATCCTTACTCTTACTTGCGATACCTGACACCTCCACAAACAAAAAAGGTAGATTAATAGTATCCACCTTAAAAAACACTCTTATTGGCGTTTAACCCAAAGCTATAGCAATCGGGTGAGGTTGGATACCTGCTTTCCTTTTTTTCAAGTTCACATTAATTATACTTAACTATCATATGTTTGTCAAGTATAAATTATGATTTTTTATATTCTTTTAACTTTTTCTTCGCCTTGATAACAAACTACATATCCACTAGAAGCATTAAGTATAGAAATATCTTTAGCATTTACTTTTAATGAAAATTGATTTTTTGAAACTATATTATCTTTTTTAATTCCAGTTTTTCTTAGACAAGCTGCTATACTACTATCGATAAGCCCATCTCTACAACTATATATTCTACTACTATCTTCATCATAAGATTCATACAATTGAGCTTCAACAATTGGTTTCAATAATTCTCTAAATTTAAACTCTTTTAATCCAGTTACTAATATATTAGTTGTATTAGAAATTGTAACTAAATTTAAATCTGTAAGTGGTCTTGATGCTATATTCAATCCTAACAAGTCACTTATATAACATGCTACAAGATTACTCATTTCATCAATTCTTGCAACTTCACTATCGCTAACACTTTGTCTTGTTCTTAAAGCTTTATATATTCTTCTGATTTGGTCTTTAGTTAAACTTTCAAAATATTCAAAAGAACTATTTTGAATTAAAGATTCTAAACCTAGCTCTTGAATTTTATCCTTTAAAGTAGTTTTGTTTTTTAATTTACTAGTACTAATTCGACAATTAAATCCATAGTACCTGCCATCTATATTACAAAATATATCATCATGAGAAATTCCGTTTTCATCTATTCTTCCATAATATAGTCTATCCAATTCAAAATTTCTAACTTCATCCATTTTAATCATCTCCCCCAAAAGAAAGTTCCTTTATACTATCATATTATTTACTAAAAGTCAATCATTGTCATCTTTTTTAATTATAAAAGTTTTATTCTTAGTATAAAAGGCATAAAAAACATTTTCTAATTCTATATTATTTTTCTTTAACAAGTTATATACCCAAGATGTATCTTTGTTCATGTTATTAATAGTATAATTATCGATAACGCCATCAACTATAATTGGCATAGGATAGATATTATCATCTGTAAAAACCGATAATTTACCATTATTTTCTAAAATTGCATATTTCACTTCTTCAATACTTTTAATACTTTGTTCCCTTAATTGAGAGATTAAATCATCAAGGCTATATCTCAATTTACTCATTTCTTTAAAATCAACTTTGCCTTTATTAATAATTATTTTAGGACTACCATCGATTAGTTTTCTTACTTTAACACTTTTTAAAGATATATAACTTAAGCTTATTTGAATAACTACTAAAACAGCAATTGGAATCAAAGAAACCAATATGGATGTTTCATCACTTTCAATCGACATAGCGGCTAACTCAGCAATTAAAACTGATACGATTAAATCTATTATACCTAGTTTACCAACTTCTTTTTTACCCATTAGTCTATAACAAAGCATAATATAAACATACAAAACAGTAGTTTTAATAACTAAATTTATATACATAAAATCACCTACTATATTATGGTTATAGTCATATTTTTTTATACATCACATATTTTTTACTAGGTGATTTAATGATATTTTTAAAAAACATTTCAAAAAGTATATTATATACTATAAGTAGCATAATAATTTTAACAATCATTCTAACAATTTTTAATTATTTTTCAATTTTCAATGGAACAATTGTTAAAGTGTTTAAAGTTATAAATTTAATTATAAGTATATTGATTGGAAGTGCATTAATTGGAAATAAAAGTGATAATAAAGGTTGGTTAGAAGGTTTAAAGTTTGGTTTAATTATGTCCGTCATAATATTTTTATTTAATTTTCTTGGATTACATAAACTAGATTATTTAACATACATTGTAATTATATTAACATCAACCATTGGTGGGATGTTAGGAATTAGTTTAAAAAAGAACTGATTTCTTTAACAAAACAAGAAGGTTCATCCTTATCTGCAATTAAATAAACATGATTTTTAGTTCTAGTTAAAGCGACATAAAATAATCTTCTTTCTTCTTCTAAATTATTATCATATCCTAATAATGACATAACTTCATCATTTTCTATTTTTGATGGAAAACCATACACATCATCACTCATATTTAAAATAATTACTTCATCAAAGCCCAATCCTTTTGAACTATGAACAGATAGAAATGTTAAATCCATTTCTTTTTTTGAATAAATTATTTTATCATTAAATGAACTAAAATCTTTTTCTTTTAAAATTTCATTTTTTAAAAAATTGTATCGTCCTAAAATTAAAACTTTTTTATTGCTATCTATTTGATTTAATATTTTTTTTAATTCTTCTATTTGATTTTTTGTATAACAAATTATAACTGGTTTACTTAAATGTTTACATGAGTGTAGTTGTTTTTTTATTTGATTAGGATTTCTCATAACAAATCTACCTGCTATATTTATTAACTCTTGACTATTACGATATGTGTTAGTAATTTTTAGTTTACTGCAATAACCAAAATATTTTTCAAAATCGGTAAATAAATCTATTGAGGAACCAGAAAAAGAAAATATTGCTTGAAAATCATCTCCAACACAGGTTATTTTAACATCATTATTATCACTTATTTTTTTAATTAAAGCAAATCTTTGATTTGATACATCTTGATATTCATCAATTATTATATATTTATAATTTATTTGTTTAACTACCTTTGTTGCTTTATTTAACATATCTTCAAAATCAATTAAATTATTAACATTTAAATAATCTTCGTAGTACTTGTAAATTTTTTCAATTATATTCAAAAATAATTTGCTTCTTTTAGTTAATTTTTCTTTATTAAAAGTATCTATATTTATATTTTTAATTTTTAATTGTTGAATAA
>HF989915.1 GCA_000432255.1 Acholeplasma sp. CAG:878
GACTGATATAAATGTTAAAATAAAAACTGATAAAAATGTCAAAGTTAAAAGTGATATGAACCTCGTTTCTCTTATGTCCAAGAAACGGGGTTTTTATATTTTTTAGTTGCTTCTATTTTAATGTTTTTATAGCACGTATGAGTTGTTTTATCAATTCTATATGTATGTGTATAGTTAAAACTGATTTTTTAATTATATAGGTAAGTTATAAAATAGGCAAAAATAAGTATTTAAATACTAAATTATTTTGAAAACATATAATTTTAAAAACAAATTTATAAAATAAGTTTTTTTGTTGTAATTAAAATAATTTAATAATGTATTGAAATTAAAAATTTTGTAAAAATATGGATTTTTAATTAAAAATTTGGTAAAATAACTATAGTAGGTGATTAAATGAAAAAAATGTTGCAATTATTATTAGTTTTATTTATATTTTATTTTGGGATACAAATATTGTTTAATATATTTGGAAAAGGTGGAGATGAAGAATATAGTATTAAAAATGAACATGTTTTTAATGTATATGAAAAAACAACATTTAATTTAAAAAATAGTGAAGATAACTACTATTTTAAAATAGATGTTGAAAATACTAGTTTTACCTTTCAAGTATTTAATAATTTTTCTAAACATCAAAAAGTAATTTCTGATATAAAATATGTATCTGATGGTACATATAAATGTGTGCTACCAATTTTTAAAAATAATGAAATACTAGTCAATGCTTTGTGTGAGAAAAATGGAACATATTATTTAGCTAATAATACAAATAATACAATTATAACTAAATTAAATGAAATTGAAGGTTATGATTCTAAAAAATTTGATAACCAAGAAGATTATGTTGAAACAAATAAAATTAAATTCAATAAAAATGGTTTAATAGATAAGTATTATTTAGGATTCAGTACTTATCAAGGAGTAATGACAGCAAGTAAAAATTTTCTATCTTCTTATCACGCTGTTAATGTATTTGAAAAAGATGTTTACAATCAAAAATTAGCAACATTCACAAATCAATATTATGTTGTAGCGGATTATGATGAAAGTTACAATTTTAATAAATTTTATATTATTGATTTGATTAAAAGGACTAAAGATGAAGTAGCATCCGATACTAAAATATCATTTGATAGTTATATTCAAGGTAGTGTGGATGGTAAAGTTTATGTTTACGATAAAGAAAATAAGAAACAATATGAAATTAATACAGATAAAAAAACAATTGCTTTGATATCAAATGCTAATAGTGATGTGGTATTTTATAACAATGGATGGACAGAAATCAGTATAAAAGAAGCCCTACGAGAAAAATATTTTGTAAAAGAAAATATTGAATATAAAAATAATCAATTTTCTAAAATAGATAAAATAGGTGATGAGGTTGGATTCTATTATCTATACAAAAAAGTTGGAAATCATTATGAAGTATATAGAAAAAACTTTCAAGATGATAATTTAGTTTACTTATTCAATTTAAATAATATAAATACATTATATATTGAAAATAGTATTTATTATTTAGATGATGATAAATTATATGTATATAATGATTTAATTGGTAATAAAGTAGTTGTAGTAAATAATGAATTTAAATATAATAAAAATATAAAATTTGGTGTTTATAAGAAAGGATAAAATGAGAGCTATTGTACTATCTGGAGGCGGCGGTAAGGGTGCTTATCAAGCCGGAGTTTATAAAGCAATTAAAAAATTAGGTATAGAATACGATATAGTTACTGGTACATCAATTGGTGCGTTAAATGGATTTTTAATGGTTCAAGATGATTTGTTTAAATGTTTATGGTTATGGAAACACATAAATTATAATAAGATTTTTGAAGACTTTAATAGCGTAGTAGATGAAAAAACTTTAAAGAATAAATATTTCGAAAAAATTATAAACGGAGGGATTGATACTAAAAGAATAGATAAATTAGTATCAAGAATATACAATCCTAAAAGATTATATAGCTCTTCTATTGATTATGGTGTTGTAGCATTTGATCTTGCTAAACTAAAACCAATCATTGCTTTAAAAAAGGAGATGGATGCTAGTACCTTAAAAAAATATATTATCGCATCAGCAACTTGTTTTCCTGTTTTCAAACCACAAAAGTACGAAAAAGAAGTATTAGTAGATGGTGGTTATTATGATACAACGCCTATTAATCTAGCAATTGACTTAGGAGCTACTGAAGTTGTTGCAGTTGAACTAAAAGCAGTCGGTTTAAGAAAAAAAGTTAAAAATAAAGATGTAAAAATAACCTATATTACTCCAAATAATGATTTAACTTCGTTTTTGGTTTTTGAAAAAGAAGCTGCTAAAAAAATGATTAAATTTGGTTATAATGATACAATGAAGGTTTTCAAAAAATTTGAAGGAAAAAAATATACCTTTAAGAAAAATAATTTAATAAATAATTATAATAAATATAGTGAAGATTTTGTTGAAACTACAAGATATTATGTTAATCAAAATAAGAGCATTTTGAAAGTATTGGCTAAATTTAACGATGTTTCTTATGTTATTAATAAACAAAACATAATGAAAATCATGAATAAAAATTTAGAAGAATTAGGTAATATTTTTGAATTAGATGAGTCATTGATTTATGATATAAATTCGTATAATAAAATTTTACTTAGAAGGTTAAAAAAAGAGCCTTTGGTTAAAATTGATGTTAAAAAAGTATTGAATCGAAAGGCGTTAATTAAATATATTTATAGTAATTTACATGAAAATTTATCTCAAGCAACCTATAATTTGATATGCTTATTTCCGAAAGAATTTTTAATGGCAATATATTTAAAGGTAATATAAGTTTTTTCAATTTTGAAAGGAGTAGTTTATGAAAAAGAAATTATTGTTAGGTCTTTTTACAGTATCAACACTTTTGCTTTTAAACAATGTTTATGCTTATGAATGTCAATATAGTGAAGGCGGTATTCCTTGTTGTAAGAAATATGGAAAAACTAAGGTTCCTTCTGGGAAGGTAGTTGAAAAAACTTGTGATTATCTTGTTTCAAGTTCAGCATGCACTAATGAAAATAAACAATGGTCTGATTGTGGAACAGTTGAAAAAGAGTTTACAGTTGGTGAAGGGTGGAGTATTGAAGCCGAAAAACGATGTTCTGAATTAGAGGGAACAGAATTCAGTGATAAGACAGGAAAAAAACTATATAAATCATGTTCAGTTACTAAGACAAGATTAGGTAGTGGAGGTAATAAGACATATATTTATACTTGTAAATGTGCGGTTAAATCTTTGCAAGCAAGTCAATGCTGTCATAAACAAATTTGCCCAGAAGGTTCTGTTGAGAAAGATGGACAATGTATAACAACAAAAACTACTGAAATTAATACTTGCCTTGAATATGAAAAAATTGAAGACCCACAAACAAGAGTGTGTCCTCCGGTTATTAATTGGAAAACTAGTTCAAAATTTGAATGTTTTTCAAAAATGGAATCATATAGTGATGGTTCTGACTGGAATTTTTGTATTTATCCTGATAAAACTTTATTAGTAGACTCTAAAACAGATGATAGTGAGTATGGTTTAGGTGATAATGATTTTTGCCCGGTATCTTGTGTTGAAGATTTTTCTGCTAATGCTTCCAGCATAACGCCTTCAGTCAAAGCGGGTTCAAATTTCATTTTTCCAGAAAGTTCAAATTATTTATCTGGACAAAGATGGTGTAAGACTCAAAAGATTGATTGGGACAAGTTTATAAGTCAACTTAATTATGCTAATGAACAAATATCTAAATATTACGAGTTGTGGAAAATTAAAGAAAGACAAGAAACAGATTTAGTAAAGTTTGTTCCATCGACTAGACCAGATTGTGATTATTATTGTGATAGAGGAGATGCCCTTGGCAATGGCTATTGTTGTACAGGCTATGAAACCCAAAAAAAAGAAGGCTCATGTACTACTGTTGATGGCGTGGAAAGAAACTGTACATATGTAACAGTCTGTGTTAGTACAATACCAGAAACTGCTCATGGATATACATGGAGATATTTAGGAAAGTATAATAATTCCGATGGTATGGTTAGAGTGGATGGTAAATTAAATACAGCAAATGTTTCTTCATGGTGTGATTCAACTGGCAGTACTATATATACCCCAGTGTTAAGCGAAAGTGCAAAAACATATGAAAGATTATATATAAATTGGTTAAATAGAGCAAAAGCAATTAAGGAAAGAATGAAAAATTGTTATGATTGGGGAGATTTTAGCCAAGAAGACAAAAAGAAAAATTTTTATAATGTTAATCCTAAAGTTAATTTAACATATAAAGGAGCAAATGGTAATATTTATACATATGATGGAAATCTTAATGTATCAACTGAAATAACTATGACATCCGATTTATATGATTGTGATGCAAATAATCCAAAGTTAACTTTAATTGTAGGTTATGATAGCAATAATAACAAAATAACAAAAGATTTCTATGATGTTAGAAAATGTAGAAATAGGGAAGTAAAAGCCAATGCTTTAAGTACAGTTAAATTAAGCGATGATGTATATAGATATGTAAACAAAACGAATGGACAATCATTCCATGCTAATCAATTAGCGTCGTTTGGAAATAGTAAATATTTTAATTATATTGATATAGGTCATGGTAACTTACCAGTTGGTTTTGCTACTAAACCTGGAGTTTATGGCTATTCAACAGGTTTAGGAGAGTTATCTCTTACTTATACTAATATTGGACATTTGGATGCGAATGGAGAATCTAGAATAGAAAAATTAATGCAAGAACAAGCTAACAATGATTCTATATCAGATTACAATAAAGTATATTGTGATTATAAAGTAACAAATGGATTAGTACCATCTGATCCTCCTAAACCTACTGATTCGACTGGTGGAATAACACTAATATATAGACCAATAGATTTATATGAACCATTTCCAAACATAGATGGAAAAGGAAGAAATACAGGAGCGAATTGGTGTGATAGTAATAACTGTAGTAATACAAATGATGTTGTTAAAAAATACATTTTAAATAATAGAAATGTAGTAGGAGATGAAGTATATAACCTAGAACCAATGTATTCATTTAAATTAACGCCAGCAATAATAAATAGAATAAGAGAATACAATAAAAACAATGCCTATGATTATGATAGTACCGGAATGAAAACAGGAATGGTATGTGATAAAGGAAAAGGAACACATTGTATAAGTGATTATTTAACAGAGTTAATTGAAATGACAGGGGCAACAGGAACATGTACTCAAAATAGAAAAGATACATTTGACACTTGTAGGTATTAAAACTGTTGACAAAGTATGAAAAAAGTGTTAGTATAAAACACATTAGAAACGGGGAATAAATATGAAAAAATTATCTTTATATGAAAGATTATTAAAAAACAAAAATAGGTTAAAAGTACAAGCAGTATCATTAGTATTAGCAACAACAGCAGTTATAACAACAGGATGTGGAAAAACAAACACAAATACTCCTGATGTCCCAAAACCTGGTGTAGAAGATGTAATTGCTCCTAATGTAGATTTAACAAGTGAAGAAATCGAAACATTAACAGCAGAGAATTTTGATGAAGAAGCAGCTAAAATAGCTGAAAACATGAAAAGTAAAGGTTATGAAAGGGAATTTGTAGGTCTTAAATCAGTATTACTTAATGCCAATGCTTTTGATTTTTCAAATGAAGATGGTAAGATAATTTTTGGGTTGGCGAATGAAACAAACCTTGTTTCATATTTACCATATCGTCCTAGTTTGGATTTTTTAAATATAGTTTACGATTATAATTGTGATAATGAAACAAAAGAAAAACGTGTTAATTTGGCTCAATTTAGTTATAATAAAACTGATAGAGCAATGTTAAAGTATTTTGATGAATTGGTTATTAATTTTCAAGAATTATCTGATAATAATGATACAAAACAAATGGAAACAACAATTAAGTTTATTAATGATTTTGTTTCTAAAAAAGCATCTATAAAAATTGATGGAGAAAATTTATATTTGGATGATTTTTCACCTTTTGCTAGAATTTTAGTTGATTATGATTTTCTATGTGCAAAAACGGTTGCTCTTAGATGTGATACTGATAGTAAAATTATCAAGGGATTTACTGATTTTTTCTCAGATGAATATATGAATGAACTTAATGATTGTGGATATAAAATTCAGGATAAAACAGAAACATTTGAACAACAAAAAACTTTTGGTTAAAAAAAGTCATACCTAATGGTGTGACTTTTTACTATGATATATAAGCTTCCTAAATAATCTTTGACTATAAATATTGTAAACAAAAATGTTATTACTTTTTTTTGTAAGTATTAAAATTATTGACAAAGTATGAAAAAAGTGTTAGTATAAAGCACATTAGAAACGGGGAATAAAAATGAAAAAATTATCTTTATATGAAAGATTATTAAAAAACAAAAATAGGTTAAAAGTACAAGCAGTATCATTAGTATTAGCAACAACAGCAGTTATAACAACAGGATGTGGAAAAACAAACACAAATACTCCTGATGTCCCAAAACCTGGTGTAGAAGATGTAATTGCTCCTAATGTAGATTTAACAAGTGAAGAAATCGAAACTTTGACAGCAGAGAATTTTGATGAAGAAGCAACTAAAATAGCTGAAAACATGAAAAATAAGGGTTATGAAGGTGAATTTGGTGGTATCAAATCAGTATTGCTTTATGTAAATGCTTTTGATTTTTCAAATGAGGATGGAGAGAGAATTTTTGAGCTGGCGAACGAAACAAATTATCTTTCATACGAACCATTTACCCCATCAAAAAATTTTTTATACTCTTCAGTTGTTAATCATAATACATCTTATGAAAGCAAAGAAAAATATATTGAACTTTCACAATTTAGTTATAATGCAAAAGAAAGAACTTTAGTAAAATATTTCGATGATTTAAACATTACACTAACAGAATTATCTGCTAGTGGGAATATAAAGCAAATGGAAGAAATATTTAAATTCATTACTGATTTTATTGAGAATAGAGCCACAATAAAAATTGATGGAGAAAATTTATATTTTGATGATTTCTCACCAGCTGTAAAAATATTAATTGAATATGAATTATCTTACACGAGTACTATCGCTCTTAGATGTAACACTAATAGTAAAATTATAAAAGGTTTCGATGCTGATGATACAGATGAATATTTAGATAAGTATAATGTTTCAATTGATGAAACCCGTGATAAATTACAAACGTACAGACAACAAAAAACTTTTAGTTAAAAAAGTCATACCTAATGGTGTGACTTTTTACTATGATATATAAATTCTCTAAATAATCTTTGGCTATAAATGTCATTGTCATAATTTTTTTCAGGATGCCATTGAACACCAATATTAAAACCAGTTCCTTTTTCGATTGCTTCTATTACATCGCCACTTTTCCCACAAATATTATATGAGCCACTATTTTGTACCTTATAATTGTGTTTACTATTTGTTTTTATTTTTTCTTCTTTTAGTATTTTATATAAATGTGAGTTTTCATTAATAAAAACATCATGAACATAATTATCATTACTTTGATGTTTATCTATTTTAATGTTTTTATTATCATTTTCATAATTACACATTACTTGCATTCCCATACATATTCCTAAAATAGGCTTATTTTGAGCTATACTGCAAATATATTTATCGTATTCATAACAAACGCTTCCACCTTGTAATAAAATACCATCAACTAAATCTATTTGTCTTTTTAACATGTCCTTTTCTTGCATTGTTAATAAAGAAATATTTTTATTATTATAATACTCAACTGTTTGAGTTGGAAGAATCAAGATAGGAATACCACCTGATTTAATTATAGCAATTCTATAACTATCTAATACCTCAATTGTTGTTTTTTGATTAAAACCTGGTCTTCCAACAATTCCAATAATTGGTTTCATTAAATCACCCATAATTATTATGAGTTTTTTTAAAAAAAATATGATAAAATATTATTTAGGTGGTTATTATGACAACGATAAAAAGATGCGTTATAGTTGCTTTGAGTTTTATATTGCAAATATCATTTAGTGTTGTGATTATGTTGTATTTTTATGAAAAACTTTTTTTAGTAAAAGCATTAGTTTCGGTACTTAGTATTTTAATTATATTAAATATAATTAAGAATAGTAAAAGAATTACTAATGAAATACCTATAATTTTATTAATCGCTATAACTCCTGTAGCTGGAACATTGATATATATAGCTTTAGGTAGTAATATGCTAAAAAGTAAAACTTTAATTAGTATTTATAAATCAGAAAAAAATTCTAAAAAATACTATCATATTAATGAGAAAATAACTAAAGAATTAGATGAAAAAAAATTAGATAAACTTAAATATTTTAATAATTATTTAGGTTATCCAGTTAGTAAAAATAATCAAATCACTTATTATGAAACTGGAGAAAAGTTTTATTTTGAATATCTTAAAGAACTGAAAAAAGCAAAAAAATTTATTTTTATTGAATATTTTATAATAAATCAAAAAGGAATTATGTGGAATGGTATTCTCAATATATTAAAAGAAAAAGTAAAAGAAGGCTTAGATGTAAGGGTTATTATGATGATATGGGAAGTGTATTTTTATTACCTAAAACTTACAAAAAGGAATTAGAAACATTTGGAATTAAATGTGTTGTATTTAACGAATTAAAGTCATTTAGAGGAATTTTTATGAATAATCGTGACCATAGAAAAATCACTATAATTGATGGTAAAGTTGCATTTACTGGTGGCGTTAATTTATCTGATGAATATATCAATATAAATAGTCCACATGGTCATTGGAAAGATAATGCTATTAAATTAATTGGAGATTCTGTTTTTAATTTAACAGTACTATTTTTAACTAATTGGAACGCATTTACAAAAGAGGATATTGATTATAATATATTTAGATATGATTTTAAAGATGAAATAAAAGAAAATGGATATACAGTACCATTTGGCTGTTCACCAGTTAATATAATAGACCTAGAGGGCGAGGACGCTTATTTAAATATAATTAATCAAGCAAAAGAATATGTGTATATTATGACTCCATATTTAATTATAGATACTAATATGTTAAATGCTCTTTTATTAGCCCGTAAAAGAGGAGTCGATGTAAAAATTGTTATACCTGGTATACCTGATAAAAAAATAGTTTATACTCTAACCGAATCATATGTTAAAAATTTAGTTGATGAAGGAATAAGCATATTAACTTATACAAAAGGTTTTGTTCATTCTAAAGTATTTGTATGTGATGATGATATTTCAATAGTCGGAACAATTAATATGGATTATCGAAGTTTATATCTTCATTTTGAAAATGGTGTTTATATGGAAAGTACTTCAGAAATCAAAAAAATAAAACAAGATGTTATTGATACAATATCAGTATCTCACGAAGTAACTAAAGAAGAAGTTAATTATAAATTAATAAAAAGAATTTGGCAATCAATTTTAAGACTTTTTGCCCCATTATTTTAGGAGGTTATTATGACAGCGGACGTATTAGTTGAAATTAATAAATTAGATAAAACGTTTACTTATAATATTTTAAATGATATAAAGGTTTCTATCGGAAGTAGAGTAAAAGTTCCTTTTAATAATAGAATTTTAGAAGGATTTGTCATTAGTATCGATAATAAAGATTTAGAATTTGAGTTAAAAAATATAATATCTTTAGTTGATTCTAAACCTGTTTTAAATGAGGAAATGCTAGCTTTAGGTAAATATATGAGTAAAAAGTATTTATGTACTTTAATGAGTTGTTATCAAACTATGCTTCCAAGTGCCTTAAAAGCAAAAAATAATTTAACTATTAATAAAAAAATGGTTAGTTATCTATGTTTAGTAGAAGATTTTATTCCTAAAACTGACAATCAGAAAAAAATAAAAGAATTGTTTATTACTAATGAAATATTAAAAAAAGAAGCTAATAAAATATCTTCTAGTACTGTTAAAAGTTTAATTAATAAAGGTTATGTTAAAGAGGAATTAAAAGAAGAATATAGATTAAAACAAAGCATAATTTCAAAAAAGGAATTGCCATTATTAACTAGTGAACAAGAAAATATAATTAATAAAATAAAATTAGACCAATTCAAACCATATCTAATTCATGGAGTTACAGGAAGTGGGAAAACAGAAGTATATATGCGTTTAATTGATAAAGTTTTAAAGGAAAATAAGAAAGCAATTGTACTAGTACCAGAAATTAGTTTGACTCCTCAATTAGTTAATACTTTTAAAACGAGATTTGATAAAATTGCTCTACTACACAGTGGGTTAAGCAATGGTGAGAAATATGATGAATGGCGAAGAATCGAAAATGATGAAGTAAATATTGTAGTAGGTGCTAGAAGTGCGATTTTTGCTCCTTTAAGTAATATTGGAATTATTATAATAGATGAAGAACACTCTCAAACATATAAACAAGAAAATTATCCTTATTATGATGCTAAAGATATTGCAATTTATAGAGCAAGAACTCATAATTGTCCTTTAGTTTTAGGTTCTGCAACCCCATCGATTGAAAGTTATACAAGAGCTAAAACTAATATATATGAATTATTAGAAATGAAAAATAGAGTTAATAATAATTTACCAGAAGTTAGTTTAGTTGACATGAAAGAAGAATTTAAGAAAGGAAATACTATTTTATCTAAAAAATTGTATGATAATATAAATGAATGTTTAGATAAAGAAGAACAAGTTATATTACTTTTAAATAGAAGAGGCTATAATACAGTTGTAACTTGTCCAAATTGTGGATTTACTCATAAGTGCCCAAAATGTGATATACCACTTACTTATCATAAAAAAACTAATAAAATGATTTGTCATTATTGCAATTATCAAACTTATAAAATAAATAAATGTCCAAATTGTAACAATGATAAATTAAGTGATTTAGGAATGGGAACTGAAAAACTACAAGAATATATTACAAAAATTTTTCCTAAAGCTAAAGCAATTAGAATGGATATAGATACGACAAGAACTAAAAATGCTCATGAAAAAATATTTAACGATTTTAAAGACGAAAAGTATAATATTTTAATTGGAACACAAATGATAGCTAAAGGACTTGATTTTCCTAAAGTAACTTTGGTAGGTGTTTTAAACGGTGATGCTAGTTTAAATATACCAGATTTTAGAAGTGGAGAGAGAACTTTTCAATTACTTAATCAGGTATCAGGACGAGCTGGGAGAAGTAGTTTAAAAGGAAAAGTTGTAATTCAAGGATTTAATGTTGATAATTATAGTATTATTAAAGCAAGTAATAATGATTATGTAGGATTTTATGAAGAAGAAATGAAAATAAGAAAAAAATTGTTATATCCTCCATTTTATAATCTAGTTTTGATTAGAATGCAAAGTAATGATTTTGAATTATTAAATAATGAAGCTGATAAAATAAATTCATATATTAGAAATAATACTTCAGAAATTGTTTTAGGACCAACTACTTCAAGTATGCCTAAAATTAATAATATATATTATATGAATATTATTATAAAATATAAAAAAACACAAAACATATTAGATGTTTTAACTTATATTTTTAATAAATATAGATTGAATAATAGACTAACAGTTAGTATAGATTTTAATCCATATCATTTTTGAACTTGTTTTATTTAGAAAATTATTATATAATTTATATAGTAAAGGATAGGTAATATATGAAAAAAGGATTTACATTGATTGAATTAGTAGCAGTTATCACACTACTAGCCATTTTAGGTATTTTAGTAATACCATCTATTTTAAATTTAGTTAAAAATAAACAAAATGATTTGAGTGATGCGTCTAATGATATGCTTTATAAAGCGACAGAACTTTATTTGTTAAAATTTGATTATGAGTTAATTAATGGAAATACATATTGTATTTCTTTAGCAGAATTAGCTAATGAGCAATTTATAACAGCTCCATTTGTTAATCCAGTAACAAAAAATGAAGTATCACTAGAACAACAAGTAGAAGTAAAAGTTGTAAATAAAAGTTATACATATGATTTCAAAGATAGTTGTACTGAAAAATATGTTTACAACGATGGTACTGGGGCTAATGTACCAGATTTGTTAAATAAAATGGTTCCGATTAAATATAATGGTACTAATTGGATATATGCAGATATATATACAAATTGGTATGATTATAACAATAAACAATGGGCTAATGCTGTTATTTTAAAGGATGATGTCACTAAAGAAGTAGGCGATATAATTAACGAATCAGATGTTTTATTATGGTATGTATGGATTCCAAGATATAAATACACAATATTTAACGGAAATAATGGCTCCACACCTGAACAATTAATCAATGTAACTTTTGAAATAAATACTAATACAACAGGTTCTGTTAAGTGTAGTAATAATGTTGATGGAACAGAAGAATGTATAGATAAGAGCCTTAATAGTATTAATGATAACGTAAGTACTTATACGCACCCAGCGTTTACTTTAGGTAGTAGAGAATTAACGGGATTTTGGGTAGGAAAATTTGAAATTAGTACAACAAATAGTACATGTAATAAAACACCATCAGCGTCTAATTGTAATAAAATATCGGTTGTAACTATTAAACCTGGTGTTTCTAGTTTTAGATATGCAAATGTATCGAATTTCTTTTATTCAATTCAAAACATTTCTGAGGATTATGAAATTACTGATGGAGATTCACATATGCTCAAAAACATGGAATGGGGAGCAGTAGCTTATTTAAAACAAAGTAAATATGGACTAGGAACAACAGATATAGCAGTTAATAAAAATTCAAACTTCTATACTGGTGGGGGTAGTGGGACCGCATATAAAACCAATGTAGCCCAATCAACAACTGGAAATATATATGGTGTTTACGATATGAGTGGTGGTGCATGGGAATATGTAATGGGTAACATGAATAACTCAAGTAACGCATTCTATTCAAGTAATGCTGGATTTACAACTGCTCCAGATGCAAAATATTATGATAGTTATAAATACGGCACGTCTAATACAAGTCATGCAAGAGGAAAATTAGGAGATGCAACAAAAGAGCCTTTAACTACTTTCGGAAGTAATAATGGTGGATGGTATTCAGATTACGCGAACTTCCCGTACTCAAGCTTCTCTTGGTTCATTCGCGGGGGCAGCTGTAACGATGGTGCTAATGCGGGGGTGTTCAGCTTCAGCGACAGCGCTGGTGGTGGCACCGGTAGCGGCTCGGCGCGTGCTGTGTTGTCTGCTAAATAATTCTGTTACGTTTTGTAACAGTTTTTTTAAATAAATTTACAAAAAAAGAACAAGTTATTGTTCTTTAGGTTCGATTATTAATTCACTTATATTACTATAATCAGTGTTGGAAATTAAATTATTAAAATCTTTAAAGTTAAGTTTTTTAATTTCTTTATATCGATTAGTTCTAATAAAATTATATTTAATTATATCATTCATAAGAGTTCTATTTATACTAAAGATATTATCACTGACATAGATTAGAGAACTTATTAAAGTTTTCTTTTTGCGTTCAAAATCTTCTTTACTTATTTCTAAATTAGAAAGTTCATTTTTAATTTTTTCGATTAATAAACTAGGTTCATTAGTCTCACCAATTACAAATATAAGTAAATGTTCACTAGTATTATCAAATCCGATTCCAAGATTAGTGTTTATAATTTTTTCTTGTTTTAATTTTTCACCTAGTATGGAAGTGGAACCAAATTTAATATCAAATAAAGTTGTATAATAAAGTAGTGCTTGATATAAATTGTCTTTTGGAAGTTTAATTTTATACGCAACCGCACACCTTTTAATTCCAACATTTAATTTTAATGTTTCATTAGTTTTAACCACGTTATTAGGTTCATCATATTTTTTAATCTTAATTTTTTGTCCAATAGGAAACTTCTTTTTACTTTGATTGTTTTTTATTGCTTCAATAGCACTGTTAGGTTCAACATTTCCAGTAATTACGATAAACATATTAGATGGATTATAAAAGGTATTATAACATTCATATAAGTCTTCTTTTGTGATTTTGTTAATACTAGAAACATCACCGATAATAGGATACCTAATAGGATGATTTACAAAACAATTGTTAAGTAATTTTTCATATAACTGAGTGTTTGGGTCATCCAAATACATTTTTATTTCTTGTTCAATTATGCCTTTTTCTTTTGATACGTTAGAATCTGTAAAATAAGGAGATTGTACATAATCTAATAAATATTCTAAATTTTCTAGAAAAAAATTAGGACCAGAAAATAAATAAGTTGTTTTAGTTTGATTAGTATTAGCATTAGCACTACAACCTCTTTCGCTAAAGAAACTAAAAGGGTCAACACCATTTTTTTGTTCAAACATTTTGTGTTCTAAAAAGTGAGCAATTCCTAAAGGAAATTTTTTCATTTTGTTTTCATTAATCGGTACAAATTCAATATCATTTGAGCCATATTTAGTTGAAAAAGTAACATATATATTATTAACGTTTTTCATAGGAACAATATATATTTCTAATTTATTTTCCAATGTTTCAGAATAAAGTTCTAAATCTAAATTATCAATTATTGTCTTTTTCATCACTGCCTCCTTCTAAAACATAAATTGTATCAATATGAACTTTCTTAGCTAAATTAACAACATCTTCAAAAGTTACATTTTTAATATTATTTTTTCTTTCATCAATTAAATCTAAGCCGATATATTCATGAGATTCAAATGTTCTTGCTATACTAGCAGGACTATCCATGATTTCCTCTAAAGCACTTAAATAAGTGGTTTTAGCTTCATTTAAATTTTCTTCACTAAAATTACCCTTAGCCATATTACTTAATTCTTTTTTTATTAAATTAGTGCATTTCTTAAATTGTTCTTTATTAATACCGGCTGTAATTACCATTAAATTAGCAACTGGACGATATGAACAGTTTATATAATAACAAAGGCTATTTTTTTCTCTTACATTTTTAAATAATTTTGAATTTGCCCCACCACCTAGTATATAACTATACATATTGCAAACATATTTCATTTCAAATGGAGTTAAATCATTGAGTTTTAAACCAATATTTAATTTTGCTTGTTCTAAAGGCATCACTTCATGAACCGTTTTAATTCTTTTTCTTATTTTGTCAAATTTAATAAAATGTGACTCTGTAGGTTTTTTCAAAGTGTTTACATTAAAATTATCGATAATTAATTTTTTAAAATCATCATCAATATTTCCAACGACAAAAATATCGATTAAATCACTTTTTAAAAAGTTTTTGTAATAGTCATATAATTTTTTACCATTTATTTTTTCTAAATCTTCTACATAACCACTTGTATTTAATGATAAAGGACTTTTTTTATCCATTTCTTCAAATAATCTTAATTGACTATAAACTTTAGGCTCGTTTTTAAGATTTTTGATGTCATCCATAACCAATCTTTTAGCTAGATTAAAATTGACAAAAGAATTATTTGAGACATCAGGGTTAAAGATAAAATCCAAAATAAATTTAACTGATTTTTCATTCATACCTTTTTCTGTGTATTTTTCATTTAAAAAATAACTTGAAAAAGATGTTATAACATAATTTCCTGATAGATTAGTATCACTGCTTAAAGATAGACCATATAATTCTTCAGTCATTATTTCAAGTTCACGACTCGTTTTATATTTATTTGTTGTTTCTAAAAGTATTTTATCTAGTAAATTACGATAAGTTATATCTTCTTTTTTTATTTTCTTTTTAAAATTGATTTTTATGTAAATTGTCTTAAATTTATCTATATTAATCAAATGAAGGTTGTAAGCTTTATTAGTGTACTTTTTATAGTTCATTTTATTCACCCTTTCTATTATTTGCTGAAATTTTAAAATAATACCCTTAAATAAGTTTACATAAAATATGCAAAGGTGTCAAGGGTTTAACATATTCTTTAATGAGGTGACTTATGTTTAAGTTTTTAAAATATTTATTTAAGGATTTTTTAATTTTTACAGCTGCATATTCTAATAATGTTTTTCCAGAACCACTATCAAAAGAGGAAGAAGAAGCTTATATTGAAAAGATGCGTTTAGGTGATAAGGAAGCAAGAAATAAATTAATTGAACATAATCTTAGGTTGGTAGCTCATATAGTAAAAAAATATGACCATAAAAACGATGATGTTGATGATTTGATTAGTATAGGAACAATTGGATTAATTAAAGGAGTAGATAGCTTTTCCTATAGACATGGTACTAGATTAACTACCTATGTAGCAAAATGCATTGAAAATGAAATATTGATGTTTTATAGAAGTGATAAAAGACATAGCAAAAATATAAGTATAAATGAATCTATAGGATTTGATAAAGATGGCAATGAAATAACATTTTTAGATATATTGAAAACACCTAAACTTGATTTTGCATCTGAATTACAAGACAAAGATAATATAAATGCTTTAAAAGAATACTTTAAAGTTTTAACTAAAAGAGAGCAAGAAATAATAATTAAAAGATATGGCTTAAATAATCAAGATGAAATGACCCAAAAAGAAATTGCTAAAGAACTTGGAATATCAAGAAGTTATGTTTCAAGAATTGAAAAAAGGGCTTTGACTAAAATGTTAAAAGAGTTTAAGGTTCAAAACAAACAATGATTTAACTTTGTTATGTTGGATTATCCCTTACAAAATAAGGATTATTTGTTCAATTTGCATTAATTTTGAAAATGTGCTATAATGAATATGTTCAAGGAGGAAGTTATGCAAATACTATTAATAATAATATCAATATTATTGATTTCAGTAGTTTTATTACAAGCAGGTAAAGCTGAAAGCGCATCTAGTATAATAACTGGCGGAAATAGTGCTTTATTCGCTAACCGTAAAGAACGCGGTGGGGAATTATTTATAACACGATTAACAATGGTTTTAGGTTTAGCCTTTTTCGTTATATGTTTAATAATAGGTTTTTAAACCTATTTTTTAATTATATAATAGACCTATGAAAAAATTTAACCAATTTTTTTACAAACATTAATAATTAGCAATAACCTGTTAACATAAGTGAATTATGTATTTGTTTATTTTTATAGGAAATATTAGTTGTTGGATATCTATCGAATCTCTCATAAAGATGATAAATAATAATGATGAAAAAAAACAACTTTTTGACAAGCCGTTTTAATTTTTACTCGAACTTTCCGAGTTTACTATTAATTTGGTGGACTGTTAGGGACTCGAACCCTAGACCCACTGATTAAGAGTCAGTTGCTCTACCAACTGAGCTAACAATCCACAAGCAAATTAATTATAACACATTTTTAATAAAAAACAAATAAAAAATAAAAAAAACCTAAAAATTTTATTTCAAAATTCTTAGGGTATTTAAAATTGTTATTAATGTAACACCAACATCAGCAAATATAGCTTGCCACATACCAGCAATGCCTAATACACTTAATAGTAAAATTATTACTTTAGTTGATATAGCAAAAATTAGATTTTGTTTGATAATATGATTTGTTTTATAAGATATATTAATACTTTCAATAATTTTTTCTAAATCATCATTCATAATAACTATACTAGAGGCTTCAATAGCAGCATTAGAACCAACGCCACCCATTGATATTCCTATATCCGCACCAATCAAAACAGGAGAGTCATTTATACCATCACCAATAAATGCAACTTTACTATTTTCTTTTAGTTTTAAAACATTATCGTATTTGTCTTTAGGCAACATACCACATTTATATTTAATACCTAATAAATCCGCAATTTTTTTAGCCTGTTCTTCGTTATCACCAGTAAACATATAAATATCAAGATTATTTCTTTTTAGTTCTTTGATTACTTTTTCAGTGTTTTCTTTTAAAGTATCATTTAAACTAATTGAACCAATTAATTCATCATTTTTCTTCAAGAAAATACCTGTTTTAGTATTAGTTTTTACTAACTTATCATTACCTAATAAATATTTATCATCGCCAATTTCAAACTGTAATCCCAAACCCTCTAATTCTTTAAAGTTTCTAACATCACTAGTATCAATTTTTTTATTTTTAGTTAAAGATTTAGCGATAGGATGATTAGAAAAAGATTCTCCTTTTAAAATCAAATTGATAATCTCTTTTTCTTTATATTCTTTGTTATAAATTTCTACTTTAGCAATTTCAAATTCACCTTTAGTAAGTGTACCTGTTTTATCAAACACAAAAGTTTTAATATCTTTTAATATATCGATATAATTACTACCTTTTATTAAAATACCTTCTTTACTTGCTTTACCAATCGCTGAAAAATAACTTAGTGGTACTGATATAGCAATCGCACAAGGACAAGATATAACTAAAAATATTAATGCTTTATAAATACTTTCACTATAAGTCACATTAAATATCATTGGCATAAATATGGCTGTTAAAATGGCTAATATAAGTACAATAGGTGTATATATTTTAGCTAATTTATTTACAAATGTTTCGGTTTTAGCTTTTTTATCAGTTGCATTTTCAACTAAATCTAATATTTTATTTACAGTACTATTAGAAAATTCACTAGTAACTTTAACTAGAATTACATCACCAATATTAATAGTACCTGATAATACATTATCTTTGGTAGAGACATACCTTGGAACAACTTCACCTGTTATATAAGATTCATCGATAGTAGAATTACCTTTAACGATTATTCCATCTAATGGAATTTTTTCACCCTTTAAAACTACAATGATATCATCGATTTTAACTTCACTTGGAGAAACTTTTAAAATACCATCGTTAGTTTTTATATTAGCATAGTCTGGTTTTATATCCATTAATGATTTAATCGCACCTCTACTTTTGTTAATAGCTCTATCTTCTAATATTTTACCAATTTCATATAAGAAAATAACCATTAATCCTTCCATGTGTTCTCCTACTAAGTAAGCACCAACACAAGAAATTGTAATCAGTAAGTTTTCATTTATTGATTTTTCTTTAACTAACATAATAAAAGCATTTTTAATTGTTCTTGCTAATAGAGTTGCATATGCTAGTAAAACAAGAATTTCTATTTTAAAATAAAAACCCAATATAGCAAATATCACTCCTATTAATAGTCTTATAAGTGAATAATTTTTTTTATTTTCAATTTCATTTTCGTATACAATAACTTCAGGTTCAATCTTAGAAACTATACTTTGAATAAAATTTAATGGTTCAGTTATATCTGTTTCAAAGAATAGTTTTAAAGTATTGAAGTTAACTCTAGCATTTTTAATACTTTCTTCTTCATTCAATTTATTTTCAATTTTTAATGCACAATTAGCGCAATTTAAATTTTTTAGATTATATTTATATTTCGTCAATGTGCTCACAACCTTTCATGAAAATGTCTTTGATATGCTCATCATCAAGTGAATAATAAACCTCTTTACCTATTTTTTTAAATTTAACTAATTTTGATAATTTTAAAAATTGTAATTGGTGAGATACTGCCGATTGGCTAATTTCAACAACATTTGCAAGTTCACACACGTTTAATTCTTTTGTGAGTAGAGCATTTATTATTTTAAGTCTTGTTGAATCACTAAATACTTTGAAAAAAAGTGCTAAATTATTTATTTTTTCTTCGCTCATAAATCACCTCATATGAATATTTGTTCATATATTAAATTATACACTTTTAAAAAAATAATACAACTATTTTTTTAAAAATTATTTTATCTATTCAAATAAAAAGGAAATCAAATAAAAAAATTGTATATAACTTATAGAGGTGAAATTATGAACAGTTGTAAAACAGTTAAAAATACTTTAAATATTAACATAGAAAAAAGTATAGATAATGTTTTAAATAATATAAATGAAAGAAATCCAGTGAAATTAAGAGATTCAACTCCTAAAATATTGGTTAGCTATGGGGTAAAAGATTTACCAATGTATGAAAATCCTTCGCATATTAGAAAAAACATCTTAACAGAGATGGAGGCAAAGAAGTTAGGATTGTCAGTTGGTATAAGAGACCATTATCATGGACTTGGTAAGACTGTTTATATAAAGGCAATAAACAATTTGGATGAACCAAGAGCAATATTTAGAAATAAAAATAATAAAGATTATTTGATTTTAACAATGATAAAAGATAAAAATAGTGATAATATAATTATACCAATAGAAATTGAAACTATGACTTATATAAATAGAGTTAAAATAGATATAAATAGAATAAAAAGCGTATATGGTTATAAAAAAATTAATAATATTAATTTAAATCATTATATTAAAATTAAATTAAAAAATAGAAGTTTTAAAAAAATATATGAACGAAAAAAGAACTAAGTACGGGATTTATCACCGTAGTTGAGTTCTTATGTGGATAATATACCATAAACAAAAAATAATGTCAATGTTAATTATCTTAAATATTTTATGTAACTATAACAAAATAATACTACATAAATAGAATTAAATTTTAAAATAAATGTAAACTAAAAAAATACTATACACTAAAAATAATATTTTCTATATAATTTTTTGGTGTTTTCCTTAAATTTATAGACTTTATTTCATTATTTTGATACAATTAAATAGGTGGAATATATGAAAAATATATATGGAATGACAATTGCTCAATTAAAAGAATATTTTACCAACTTAGGTGAAAAAGAATATAAAGCAACGCAAATATATGAATGGTTGTATGTAAAGAGAATAAAATCATTTGACTTAATGTCTAACGTAAAAAAACAAATAATTGAAAAATTAAAACAAGATTTTACGATGAACCATTTAGAAATAGTAGCAAAACAAGAGGATAAAGATGTCAAAAAATATTTATTTGAATTACATGATAAAAATAAAATAGAAGCAGTTTTGATGAGGCATGATTATGGTCTAAGTTTATGTGTATCTAGTCAAGTAGGCTGTAATATGTCGTGTAGTTTTTGTGAAAGTGGTAGACTTAAAAAAATTCGTAATCTAGAAGCATATGAAATGGTTTTACAATTATTAATGATTGAAGAGGAGACAAATGAGAGAATTACTCATTTAGTAGTAATGGGAATTGGTGAACCATTTGATAATTATGATAATTTAATGAATTTTATAGATATAATAAATGAACCGAAAGGAATTGCTTTAGGAAGTAGACATATTACAGTATCAACTTGTGGTATTGTGCCTAAAATAAAAGAATTTGCTAATAATGGTAAACAAATTAATTTAGCAGTATCGCTTCATGCTCCTAACGATGAATTAAGAAGTAAAATAATGCCAATTAACAAAGTATATCCATTAAATGAATTGATTAAAACTTTAAAAGAATATATTAGTAAAACAAATAGAAGAGTTACATTTGAATATATTTTATTAAAGAATGTTAACGATTCAAAGGAAAATGCTTTAGAATTATCAGAATTGTTAAAAGGAATGAATTGCTATGTGAATTTAATCCCATATAATGAAACAAGTCATATCGAATACAAAAGAAGTGATAGAGTAATGGAATTTTATGATATTTTAAAAAAGAATAAAATAAATGTAACAGTAAGAAAAGAATTTGGTTCAAAAGTCAGTGCGGCTTGTGGACAATTAAGAGCAAACTTTAAGGAGGTTCAAGAATGAACTATGGTTATTTAACAGACCCTGGAAAAGTACGTGACCATAACGAAGATAGCGTTATAATTGTTAAAGACATGAATAATGAAGTTTTATTGGCCGTAGCAGATGGTATGGGTGGACATAGAAATGGTGAGGTAGCATCTAGTATAGCAATTTCTCACATCGGTAAGAGATTTGCTGATATAAGTAGTGTTGGAACTAAGGAAGACGCCATTAATTTTATTAAAGAAATCGTAAGTGAAGCTAATGTGTTGATATATAAACATACTAGCAGTCATCCTGAAAGTGTTGGAATGGGAACTACTATAGTACTTGCAATATTAACTAACAATTTCTTATTATTTGGAAATATCGGTGATTCTTCTGGTTATGTAATTAAAAACGATAAAATTCATAAAGTAACTACAGATCATACATTAGTTAACTTATTAGTTAAATCAGGAGAATTAACAAAAGAGGAAGCAAAAGAACACCCAAGAAAAAATGTACTTATGAAGGCCTTAGGGGCTACAAATACAGTTGAAATGGATGTTATAAGCATTGATGAAGAAGTCGACGGGATACTTTTGTGTAGTGATGGGCTAACTAATATGTTAACCGATGAACAAATAACAAAAGTACTAAATGAAAATATACCAATTGACGAAAAATTAAAAAAATTAGTTATTAAATGTAATAATAGAGGTGGAACTGATAATATATCAATAGCTTATTTAGTAAAGGAGGAAAAACATGATTAATAAAGGACAAATGCTAGCAGGCCGATACCAAATTATAAGAACTATTGGTGAGGGTGGAATGGCTAATGTATATTTAGCTCATGATACTATTTTAAATCGTGAAGTAGCAGTTAAGGTATTAAGAGGAGATCTTGCCGATGATGAAAAATTCGTAAGAAGATTCCAACGAGAGGCAATTTCAGCATCATCTTTAATACACCCTAATATTGTTGAAATGTATGATGTCGGTGAAGACAATGGAAATTACTATATTGTAATGGAATATATAAATGGAAGAACTTTAAAAAGTTTAATTAAAAAAAGAGGAGCACTAACACTACCAGAGGTAATTGATATTATGTTACAACTAACAAGTGCAATTGCATGTGCTCATGATAGTTATATAATTCATAGAGATATCAAACCACAAAATGTCTTAATTTTAGAAGATGGAAGAGTTAAAATAACTGATTTTGGGATAGCAACAGCTTTAAATAGTAATGAATTAACTCAAACTAATTCGGTTATGGGAAGTGTACATTATCTACCACCTGAACAGGCTAATGGAAGTGGAGCAACGATTAAAAGTGATATTTATTCATTAGGAATTTTAATGTTTGAATTATTAACAGGTAAAATTCCATTTAAAGGAGACAACGCTGTTGAAATAGCAATCAAACATATGAAAGAACCAATTCCAAGTGTAAGAAAAATAAATCCAGATATACCACAATCAATTGAAAATGTTATATTAAAAGCTTGTGCTAAAAACACGAAAAATAGATATGACAATGTTAAGGAAATGTATGATGATATTAAAAATGCTTTAACCGATGAAGGATTACAACAACAAAGATTAGTGTATAAATATCCTGAAAATGATTTAGAAAAAACTTTAGTTGTTCCAAACTTAAGTAGAATGGAAAAAAATAGTGAAGTTCAAGGTGATGAAGAAATGAAACAAAAAAACAAAAAAACAAAAAAGGAAAGCAAATTAAGTAAGGCAATGTGGATTACAGGTAGTATTTGTGCATTTTTACTAGCTCTTATTTGTTTAGTTGTAATCATTTTACCAAAAGTAACTGAAGTAGAAGATGTAATTATTCCAGATGTAACTGGATCAACAGTTGTAGAAGCAGAACAAATCTTAAAAGAAAAAGGCTTGAATGTCAATACTGAAATAAAAGAGAAAAAAAGCGATTCAGAAGAAGGAACTGTTATTGGAACTGAACCACAAATTGGAAGAACCGTAAAAAAAGAAAAAGAAATAACTTTAGTGGTATCAATTAAAAGCGATGATGTGATTATTGAAGATTATACCGGAAAGGAATATAAATCTATTCAAGCCAATTTAACTAATAAGGGATTAAATGTAATTGTCCAAGAAAAAGCAGTTAGTGAAGAAGAACAAGATAAATACAAAGAAAATACAATTATCGATCAAAGCGCTAAAAAAGGTGAAAGATTACAAAAAGGTAATACAATCATTTTATATTATGTAGTTTATAAAGTTGAATATCCTGATTTTAAAGAATATTCAGTATCTGAAGTTGAAAAGTTCTGTGAAAAATATAAAGTGGAATTAAATATAGATTATGTTATAAAAGATGAATATGAAGAAGGAACTATTATTTCACAAAGCAGAACAGGAACAGTTACCGAAGGTGCAAAATTAACAATAACAGTAACTAAAAAATCAGAAGTAGTAGAAACGCCAGAAGAAGGAGATACTTTAGAAGAATAATGGAAGGTAAAATTGTTAAAATAATAAGTTCGGATTTTACTGTCAGTAGTGAAAATTTCTTATACACTTGTAAAGCAAGAGGAAAATTTAGAAATCAAAATATAACTCCAATAGTAGGAGATAATGTAATATTTGAAAATAATGTAATTAAAGAAGTTTTAAAAAGAAAAAATTACTTACGCCGCCCACCAGTTGCTAATATCGACCAAGTAATTGTGGTAGTAAGTTTGTGTGAACCAGCTCTAGATTTATATTTGTTAGATAAAATGTTATGTATAATTGAATATAACAATATAACACCAATAATATGTTTTACTAAAAAAGACTTGTTAAAAGATGATGTTACTAATATTTATAATTATTATAAAAAAATAGGTTATCAAGTATTTTATAACAACGAAATAACCAAAATAAAACAGTTATTCAAAGATAAAGTAACAGTTTTATCTGGTCAAAGTGGAGCAGGAAAATCAACACTATTAAATTTATTAGATGATAGCCTAGATTTAAAAACAAATGAAATTTCTAAAGCGTTAGGAAGAGGAAAACATACAACTAGACATGTATCACTATATTCTTTATCTGAAGGATTAATAGCTGACACACCGGGTTTTTCAGCTCTAGATTTTTATGATATGAAACCAAGTGATATAAGAGATAATATGGTAGAATTTAATGAGTATAGAGACTCTTGCGCATATAAAGATTGTATGCACATAAAAGAACCAAAATGTGAAATAAAAAACCAAATTGGAAAAGGGATTTTAAAAAGTAGATACGAAAATTATTTAAAATTCATAGAAAGGAATTAATATGAAAATATCAGCTTCTATTTTATCAATCAAAAACAACTTAAAAGATGAATTAAATAAATTAGTTAAAACTGATATTTCTTTAATTCACCTAGATATTATGGATGGAATTTTTGTTTCAAATAAAACTTGGAACATAGAAGAAGTAAAAACATTTTTAAATAATTCAAAACCATTAGATATTCATTTAATGGTTAGTGATGTTTATAAATATGTTGATGAATTTAAAGTACTTAAACCTAAATATATTACATTTCATCTAGAAGCTATTGATGACGCTATGGAAGCAATCAAATATATTAAAAGTTTAGGAATAAATGTTGGTTTATCTATTAAACCAGATACTAGAGTAGAAAAAATTATTCCCTACCTACCATTTATCGATTTAGTATTGGTTATGTCAGTCGAACCAGGTCGTGGAGGACAAAAATTTATTGAAAATTCGATTAGTAAAATTGATAAATTAAAACAACTTAGAGGTGAATATAACTATTTAATTGAAGTAGATGGCGGAATAAATAATGAAACTATTAGTTTAGTAAAAAACGCTGATATTGCTGTTGTTGGAAGTTTTCTAACTAATGGTGATTATAATAAAAATTTAGAATTATTAAAGGAGAGAATTTAAATGGAAGAAATTTTATTAGAAACAGAAGAAAAAATGGAGCAAACAATTGTTAATATGGAAAAAAGATTTTTAAATGTTAGAGCAGGTAGAGCTAATCCAGCTATATTAGATGGAGTTATGGTTAATTATTATGGAACAGAAACACCATTAAAACAACTAGCCAATATTTCGATTCCAGAAGCAAGACAACTGATGATTAAACCTTTCGATAAAACTTGTCTAGGACCAATTGAAAAAGGAATTTATGAATCAAATGTCGGCCTAACACCAAACAATAATGGAGAAGTAATCATTTTAAATATTCCTGTTTTAACGGAAGATACAAGAAAGGAATATGTAAAACAAGTTAAAGGAATGGCTGAGGATGCTAAAATAGCTTTAAGAAACATAAGACAAGATGCTAATAATGATATTAAAAAATTAGAAATTTCTGAAGATGATATTAAAGGATTAACAAATGATGTTCAAGATTTAATTAATAAATATAATAATATTGTTTTAGAAAAATTGAAAGAGAAAGAACAAGAATTACTAAGTATTTAGGTGATGTTATGTTTAGAAAAAGAAATGATAAAGAACTAGATATTGGAAAAATTAACAGTTTAGTATTACTAGGTAATAAGGTTTTTCAAATATTATTAGTTATGTTAATAGTAGCAGGAGTTTATATTGGAATTAAGGTTTTAAAAGAATTACAAATATTTCCGTTTATTTTAACTATTTTAAAATTATTATTACCTTTATTTATTGGTTTATTTATTGCTTGGTTATTAGACCCAATTGTAAGCAAATTAAAAGAAAAAGGTATTAGGAGAGGTTTTGGAACAGCCATTTGTTATATTGTATTTTTAGGAATTGTTTTTCTAATTGTTAATGCTCTAATACCATTATTATCTGAACAAATCAATGAATTTGTATCAAATACAATTCCAGGAGTATATGATGCTTGTAGAAATTGGATTAATAATATATTCGATAAATTTAACGGAATTGAAAATTTTGATGCTAATAGCATGAAATTAGAATTATTTACTAAGTTAGAAAGTATAGCAACTAACTTAACAAGTTCGCTACCAGCTATTTTAGTTACATTTGTAACAAATTTATTTTCTGGAGTAGGAACATTTGCAATCGGAATGATTATTGGTTTTTATATTTTATTAGATTTTGATAAACATGTAAAATTAATTTATAGTTTAGTTCCTAATCATTTACAAAAAGATGCTTATACATTAGTTAAAGTAGTTGATGAACCATTAAAAAGATTTGTAATAGGAGCAATTATAGATTGCAGTGTTGTATTTATAATATCATTTATAGGATTCGCAATAATTGGATTAAAAGCGCCATTATTATTTGGATTATTCTGTGGAATTACAAACGTTATTCCATATGCAGGACCATATATTGGAGGAGCGCCAGCTGTTTTAGTAGCCTTCTCACAAGGAACGCCTACAGGAATTGCTGTTTTAATATTTATAGCTGTTGTTCAAGCATTAGAAGGAAACTTATTCCAACCATTGATTATGAGTAAAACGACAAAATTAAGTCCTATAACTATTATTTTAGGATTACTAGTGTTTGGTCATTTCTTTGGAATTATTGGAATGGTACTTGCCACACCTATAATTGGAGCGGTTAAAGGAATTATTTCGTTCTTTGATTCTAAATATAATTTTTTAAGACCATTGGAGGAGTAATGTATACTTACAAAGAACCATTAATTTTTGTTTTATCAGGTAAAGCAAAAAGTGGTAAAAACTTAATTGCAGATAAAATAGAAAACTATTATAAAAATAAAAGATGTATTCAAATATCATATGCTTTTTATCTTAAAAATTATGTTAAAAATATATATGGTTGGAGTGGAAGTGAAGAAGATAAACCAAGAGAATTACTTCAAAAAATCGGTATAGATTTAATTAAAAACAAAATTGATAGTAATTTATTAATTAGAAGAGTGTGTGAAGATATAAAAGTTTATAGTTATTTTTATGATATTATAATAATAACAGATGCAAGATTGAAAGATGAAATAGAGATACCTAAAAGATTATTTAATAATGTAGTCACTATTAGAATTGATAGCATTTATTATGACAAAAAAATGACAATAGAGCAAATGAATCACATAACAGAAACAAATTTAGATAATTATAACAAATTTGATTATGTTATAAATGATTTTGACAAATTAGAAGAAATTTTAAGTAAGATTTAGGAGGTAATTTATGGTTATAGCAATAGATGGACCAGCTGGAAGTGGTAAAGGTACAATAGCAAAAATATTATCAGAAAAATTAAATTTAGTTAACATTGATACAGGAGCAACTTATAGATGTCTTGCCCTAAAAGCACTAAAAAACAATTGTACTAATGATAAAGAAAAAATTATAGAATTATCAAAAAATATTGATATTAAGTTTGATGTTAATGGAAATGTTTACCTAGATTCCATCGATGTTACTAAAGAAATTAGAAGTCGTGAGGTTACTAATATAGTATCTCCTATATCTTCAATTGTTGAAGTTAGAAAAAACTTAGCCGATTTACAACGAAAAATGGCAACTTCTTTAGATGTTGTTATGGAAGGAAGAGATATAACAACAGTAATATTACCGAATGCCGATTTTAAATTTTATCTAGATGCTTCACTAGAAGAAAGAGTAAATAGAAGAATGCAGCAAAATAAAGAAAAAAACATTGATATGAGCTATGAAGAAGTATATGAAAATATAAAAGCAAGAGATTATAATGATTCACATAAAGAAGTAGGTTCACTAATAAGAACCGATGAACAAATATATATTGATTCAACTAATTTAAAAATTGAAGAAGTAGTTGATTTAATAATGAAGGAGGTATTAAATGAATCTTAAAGATTTATATATTAATTATTTTATAAGCAAAGGACATAAATGGATTCCAAGTGCTCCTGTAGTACCAGAAAATGACCCAAGTGTACTTTTCAATACCGCTGGTATGCAACCTCTAATACCATATTTAATGGGAGAACCTCACCCATGTGGGACAAGATTAGTTGATTATCAAAAATGTATTAGAACTAATGATTTAGATGAAATAGGTGACAAAACACATCATACATTTTTTGAAATGTTAGGAAACTGGAGTTTAGGAGATTATTTTAAAGATGAGAGTATCAGTTATAGTTTTGAGTTTTTAACTAAGGTATTAAATATCCCTGTTGATAGACTAGCTGTTACTGTTTATAAAGGTGAGGAAAATATTCCATTTGATTCTGAAAGTTATAGTAAATGGTTAAGTTTAGGAATTAAAAAAGAAAGAATTGCTAAAACTGTAGATGATAATTTTTGGATAGCTGGTACTAGCGGACCATGTGGACCTGATACAGAAATATTTTATTTCAGAAGTGATGATGAAATACCAGATGTCTTTGACCCTGAAGATGACAGGTGGGTAGAAATATGGAATAATGTATTTATGCAATATTACAAAGATGAAAATGGTAATATTACTGATTTGCCTAAGAAAAATGTTGATACAGGAATGGGATTGGAACGAACAGTTGCCGTACTTGAAGGCGTTAAGGATAATTACTTATCAAGTGTATGGAAAGATGTAATAGAATTAATTTGTGAAATATCTAATAAACCATATGAAGGAAATGAAGAAAGTATAAGAATTATTGCTGATCATATAAGAACTGCTGTATTTATAAGTGCTGATAAATCAGGTATTAAACCAAGCAATACTGATCAAGGATATATTTTAAGAAGATTGATTAGAAGAGCAATTAGACACGCTAAAAAATTAGAAATAGACATTAATAGTGATTGGGAACAAAAAATAGCGTTGTTGATAATGGAAAAATATAAAAAATATTACAATGAAATAGAAGAAAATTCAAATGTTGTTTTAGAAGTTCTTAAAAATGAAAAAGAAAAATTTAATAAAACACTTGAAAAAGGTTTAAAGGAATTTTCTAAAGTATGTAATAAAGATATAGATGCTGCTACAGCATTTAAATTATATGATACTTATGGTTTTCCAATTGAACTTACAGTTGAGTTAGCTAATGATTATAATATAAAAGTTGATACTCATGGATTTAATGAAAAATTTAAGGCTCATCAAGAGTTATCTAGAACAGCTAGTGCAGGCAAATTTAAAGGTGGACTTGCTGGTAATAGTGAAATTGAAACGAAATACCACACTGCAACTCACTTATTAAATGCTGCTTTAAAAGAAGTCGTTAATAAAGATGTTCATCAAAAAGGAAGCAATATAACAGAAGAACGTATGCGATTTGATTTTTCTTGTGACCATAAATTAACAGATGAGGAAAAACAAAAAGCGGAAACTTTAGTAAATAAATGGATTAGTGAAGCTCTTCCTGTAACTGTTTTAGAAATGAGTAAAGAAGAAGCAATTAAAAGTGGCGCAGAGTGCATGTTTATAGAAAAGTATCCTGATATAGTGACAGTTTATAGTATTGGTGATGTATCCCATGAATTATGTGGCGGTCCACATGTTAAAAATACAAGTGAACTTGGACATTTTAAAATTATAAAAGAAGAAGCATGTAGTGCTGGTGTAAGAAGAATAAAAGCAATATTAGAATAAAGAGTATTTTATACTCTTTATTTTGCGTAAAGTAATGTATTTGTTATATTTGTAATTTACAAAATAATGAAACTATTGTATAATTATGATAGTAGTTATATGATATCTAAAATTATTTTGGTAGGAGGAGTAAAATGAAAAAAATAAAAAATGGTTTTACGTTAATCGAAATTATTGGAATAATTATACTTTTAGGTGTAATAGGATTATTAGTATATCCTACGATTATGAGAATTATAGGAGATAGTAAGGAAGATTTGTACAAAAAAAATGTTTCTGAAATAGAGAGGCTAGCAGCAAATTGGGCGAGTCTTAATGAGTCTAAATTACCTACTATGGATGAAATGGGTTATTATATTAAAATTGAGGTTTTGAAAAATGAAGGTTTTATCGAAGAAGATATTATAAATCCTAAAACCGAAGAACCAATGCTTGGTTGTGTTGGTATAACATATGATAAACCAAAAGATAAATATACATATAAATATTATGATGATTGCAGTAGTTTTGTAAAGCCAACTTTATCTAAATTTAATGCAAGTATAGCAGAAAACGAATATGGTTGGAGAAATAAAGATTTTTATGTAACATTAGAAAGTGAATATTTAGATTACTACGATTATTGTATAGGCGATAATAAATGTGAACCAAACATAAGAATGAATAATGCTAGTGAAAAAATATTAATTAATCAAGAAGGTATAAAATATGTTTGTGCTAAAGGTACTAATAAGGTAGGTATAACTGCTATCGAGTGTATGTTATATAGACTTGATAAGACTAAACCAAATGTTGGAAAAATTATTTTTTCTGGAACTACTGGGTTAGATAATTGGTTTGTAAGTGATGTAGCAGTTACAACAACAAAATCAACTGATAATTTAAGTGGAATTGCTAGTAACACATTAAGTCCTAATGTAACTAAAATAACAGTAGATACTAAAGGAACAACTTATACATTAACAGCAAGGGATTTGGCTGGAAATGAAAGTAGTGCTAGTTACGCTGTAAAAGTAGATAAAACAAAACCAATAGCTGGAGTTTTGGCAATCAATGGTACTTTAGGGGATAATGGTTGGTATAAAAGTAATGTATCGTTTACGGCTGCCAATGGTAGTGATGCAACAAGTGGTCACAATAAAACAACAATAAATATTAGTAGTATAACAAGTGATACTAAAGGAACTAAAGTAATAGTAACAACAATGGATAACGCTGGAAACAAACAAACGAGTGAACAAATTGTTAAAGTTGATAAAACTGCTCCAATACCAGGAACTTTAGTGATAAATGGGAAGAAAGGATTTGGAGAATGGTATTTATCAGATGTAACATTTAATGTTAAAAATGGTAGTGATAGTACGAGTGGTCATTCTAATACTACCTCAACACATACAGGTGTAGCTGGTAATACTGATGGAACAGAGGTAATGGTAACTACTAAAGATGTAGCCGGAAACACTGCAACAAGAAAATACATCATTAGAATTGATAAAAATGAACCAACTGCAGGAACATTAATAATCAATGGTACTTTAGGTAATAATGGTTGGTATATAAGCAATGTTAAATTAAGTGCTAGTGATGTTGCTGGGGTAACTTCAACTTTGAATATAACTGAAATAACAAGTGATACTAAAGGAACAGAAGTTACAATGACATCAACTAATAATAAAACAGGTGCAGTTAAAGTAACAAAACACAATGTAAAGGTAGATAAAACAAAACCAACTGTAGGTGGATTAGTAATACATGGTACTAAGGGAAATGGTGATTGGTATAAAAGTGATTTAACATTTAGCGTTACAAATGGTAGTGATAATACTTCAGGTCACCTAAATACATCATCTAATTTAACAAGTTTAACAACAGATACTAAAGGAACTACTGTAACTATTACAACTAAAGATATGGCTGGAAATACATCAACAAAAAATTATACAGTTAAAATGGATAAAACCGCTCCTAAAATAGAAATGGTTAATCCAACTAATGGTAATTGGACAAATAAAAATATACAAATAACAAGTAATTTTTCTGATAGTATATCAGGAATAGTGCCATCATCATTAGCGTGGTCAGATGATAATACTAATTGGCATAATTATTCTAATACAAGTACAACGACATTCAAAGATACATGGAGTGGAGAAGGAAATAGGACAGGTTATAATAGAGTGTGTGATAATGCTGGAAATTGTAATACAACATCTACTCCAATTAGAATCGATAAAGTAGCTCCTACAATATCATTTGATATATCAGGTAGTTTAGGAGAAATAGCCGTAATTAATTGTAGTGATTCGTTAAGTGGCATGTCAGTTAATCAATCAACTAAATCTTTAAGTATGGGAGCTGATAGAACTATTAGTGGTAGTTGTACTGATAGAGCTGGAAATACAACAACTAGTTCACATACATATAAATATAACTATTGTAAAGTTGGTTCTAATACATGCCAAGGTGGATATGTACAAACTAATTGTAGTTCTTGTTATTATGGTTCACCTAGTGAATGCCAAGGTGGATATGTACGAGGAAGTTGCTCAAGATATAAACAAGCAAGATGCGGTTCTTCTAGTTGTATTGGAGCATGTTATGGTGATGGTGTAAGAGATAACTATTATTGTGCTACAAATATTTGCGCTAGTTATTCACAAGTATGGGATAATTGCGCTACTACTAAAAATACATGTTCATATGGCTGTGATAGTGAATATGATAGTTGTAAAACTGGTTCTAACACATGTCAAGGTGGATTTAATTTAAATTAAATGATTCCTATAATAGGAAAATAATGATTAGGTAAACTTTAATCCATTTATATCAAATAAAAAATTATTTAATGAGTTTCATTAGATAATTTTTTTGTTGGTGTGATTTTTTTAAATGTAATAAAAACCACTTAAAAAATATATGTGGTAAATTAAGTAGATAAAGTAATTTTATTAAAAAAATGTTAAATAAAAACAGCCTGAAAAGTTAATATTTTATCAATACGTTTCTTTTTTTCATCCATATAGTTAAATTCTAGATATAAATACATAACTAATTAAATTCCTACCATATAATTTAAGGCAAATATCTTTTTTTGTATAGAAATATTTTAATTGTAATAAATACATCTAACTTTTTTAAATTCACTTGAAAATATAAAAATAGTATGGTAAAATTAAAATGATATATAATAATAGTTTTATACGAGGAGTTGGTTAGTATGGCTAAACCAAATAATGATTATAATTTAAAACAAAATGAATTAAATAGCAAAAATAACAATAATTTAGGAATAACTTCTTTTTGTAATTTTAGGAAAAAAGGATTTACATTAATAGAAATTATGGCAATAATAATATTATTGTCAGTAATTTCTATAATTATTTATCCAGTCATTAACAACACAATATCTAAAAGTGAAGATGATTTATATGATCAACAAATTGAAGAGCTAGTAAGATTATCGAATGCTTGGGTAGCAGGAAATGCAATAGATTTAGTACCTAAAGAGGGATTTACTTATGATTTAACATTTGAAGAATTAGCAACCCAAGGATATATAGTAGAAAAAGATATTATAAATCCAAAAACAGGAGAAGTATTTCCTGGATGTATGAAAGTTACTTATAATTCTGTTGATTCAAATTATAATGTAAGTTATGATGAGGCTTGTGAAGCCGAAACAGGAGATGTAACGCCAATTATAAATTTAGTAGTGGATGAAGGTGTTATAAATAGTGCTGGATACGCTGTTAGAGATTTCAATGTAAAGGTGTTAGGCTCTAATATAGCAAGTTACAAGTATTGTACTGGAACAAGAGAATGTGAACCAATAGTAAGTGTAAATGGAAATAGTGGTAATATAGCAATAACAAATGAAGGAATAACATATGTATGTGTAATTGGAAAAAAGGGTAGTAAAACTACCAAAAAATTATGTAAAAGTTATAAACTTGATAAATCTGACTTTGTTATGGGAGAATTAGTAATAGATGGAACACTAGGAGAAAATGGATGGTATACAAGTGATGTTAAATTAAGTGTAAGAGATGTGGAAGGAGTAACATCAAAGTTAAATATAAATAGTATAACAGAAAATACTAAAGGCACTGAAGTTATATTGACATCAACATCAAAAAGTGGAAAAACAGGTACTAAAAAATATACAGTAAAAGTAGACAAAACCGCCCCAGTAGCAGGAACATTAAATGTAATTGGTACAAAAGGTGGAAATGGCTGGTTTTTATCAGATGTTGTATTTATAGTTAATAATGGAAGTGATAATCTAAGTGGACACGCTTCTACTACATCAACACATACAAGTATAACAAGTAATACAACGGGAACAGAAGTAATAGTAACAACTAAAGATAAAGCTGGTAATACATCAACAAGAAGTTATGTAATAAAAGTAAATAAGAGTATTCCAGCTGCAGGTGAATTAGTAATAGATGGAACACTAGGAGACAATGGTTGGTATACAAGTGATGTTAATTTAAGTGTAAAAGATGAAGTAGGAGTAACATCAACTTTAAACATAAATAAAATAGATTACGATACAGCAGGAACAGAAATAATTATGACATCAATTAATAATTTGACAGGGGCTAGTAAAACAACAAAATATACAATTAAAGTAGATAAGACTAAACCAATTGTAGGAGAGTTAGTAATAAGTGGTGTTAAAGGAGATAATGACTGGTATAAGGGTAATGTAACATTTAGTGTTAAAAATGGTAGTGATAGTATGTCAGGTCATTCTAAAACTACATCAAGTATCACTAGTATAACTAAAGATACTAAGGGTACAAAAGTAGTAGTAACAACTAAAGATAAGGCTGGTAATACTAATACAAAAGAATACATAGTTAAAATGGATAAGACTGCTCCGGTAGCAGGAACGCTAACAATAAGTGGAACAAAAGGAAGTGGAGACTGGTATTTATCAGATGTAACACTTAAAGTTAATGATGGTAGTGATGCAACAAGTGGACATGATACTACAACAACTAGTATAAATAGTATAACAACAAATACTAACGGAACAGAAGTAATTGTTACCACAAAAGATAAAGCTGGAAACCAAGCAACAAGAAAATATATAATAAAGGTTAACAAAGATAAACCACAAGCTGGAACATTAGTAATTGATGGAACTAGAGGAGAAAATGGTTGGTATGTAAGTAATGTTAAACTAAGTGTGAGTGATACCGCAGGTATAACTTCAACTTTGAATATAACAAAAATCACAAGTGATACTAAAGGAACAGAGATAACAATGACATCAACAAATAATGAAACAGGAGCGGTAACGGTAACAAAACATATAGTAAAAGTGGATAAAACAGCGCCAACAGTAGGAGAACTAGTGATAACAGGAACATTAGGAAGTAATAGTTGGTATACAAGTAATGTAACATTTAGTGTAAAAAATGGAAGTGATGCACTAAGCGGTCATAGCAGTACAGCAAGCAGTATAAGTAGTATAACAACAAATACCAAAGGAACAAATGTAGTAGTTACAACAAAAGATAAAGCCGGAAATAGTGCTACAAAAACATATACAATAAAAGTTGATAAGACAAAACCTACAATAACAGCAAAAGGAACAAGTTTTGAAATAGAAAAAGGAACAAATAAAAATAGTTCAACATATTTTAATACTCCAAAATTTGGAATAAGTGGTGGAAGTATGAACTGTAGTCCAGCAACAACTGGAAGTTTAAGCTCTGGTACACATACATTAACTTGTACAGCAACAGGAGGAAACGGAAACCAAGCAAAAGCTACAGTAAGTTTGGTAGTAAAAGCAATGTATGCAGATGGAAGTGGTGCTAATATTCCAGAATTGTATAAAAATATGGTACCAATTAAATATGAGAATAATAGATGGATTGTAGCTGATTTATATTCAAAATGGTACGATTATAATGCAAAACAATGGGCCAATGCTGTAGTTTTGAATCCTGGTTTAACTAAAGCAGTTGGACAAGAAGTAACAGAAGAAGAAGTAAGTTTGTGGTATGTATGGTTACCAAGATATAAATACACGGTATTTAACGGAAATAATGGGTCTGTATCTGAGCAGTTAATTAATGTCACGTTTGAAAGCGGTACAAATTCAACAGGAACAGTAAAATGTACTGATAATTTTTCTACCAATGGTAAAAGTGAAGTATGTACAGATTCAACTAATGGTTCAATCAAAAATGGAATAAGTACATACACACACCCAGCGTTTACATTTGGAAACACTGCTTTAAAAGGTATTTGGATTGGTAAATTTGAATTAAGTGCAACTGATAGTTCATGCATTAATGATGGAACTAATATTCAATGTAATAAAGTGTTAACTATAGTTACAAAACCTAATGTTAGAAGTTGGATGAAAGCAGAAACAGTTAATTTCTTTACGTCAATTAAAAATGCAGCAACAACATATGGAATAAGTAACGCAGATTCACATATGATTAAAAATATGGAATGGGGAGCTGCGGCATATTTAAAGCAAAGTAAATATGGACTTGGTAATACTATTATGAAAACTAATTCTAATAGTAGCTGTTATACTGGAGGTGGAACTGGCGATGCATATAAAACAAACGTAATGCAATCCACAACAGGAAATGTATATGGTGTTTATGATATGAGTGGTGGATGTTTTGAATATGTAATGGGTTTTGAACTTAATTCTAACAATCAATTTAATACAGCTAAGTCTAGTTTTACCACAGAACCTAATTTTAAATATTATGACAAATATAAATATGAAAGTGTAGATTATCCACAAGGAGCATTAACTTTTTCAAGAGGAAAATTAGGAGATGCAACAAAAGAAACATTGAAAAAATATGGAGTTCGTGAAGGCGGTTGGAATGGTGAAATAGCTACTTTTCCATATCGATCAAATTTAACATTTATACGTGGTGGATGTTATGAAGACGCTTCTAATGGTGTAAATATTAAAGCGGGAATATTCTATTTTACCTATACACCGGTATACGCAATGGATTTGCACACAACACGAGCGGTATTAACTGCTCAGTGAAAAACTTAGAAGCGATTAAAATTGTTTAGGGCATATGTAAATTTGCCTTTTTTTGTAAAATAGAAGATTTATTAATTTTTGCCTTGTTTAAAAAGGTAAATCATTGTATAATTATTATGATAAGAAGGGCACACAATGAAAAAACGTGGATTTACTTTAATCGAAATTGTAGCAATTATAATATTATTGTCAATTATTGCTTTACTTACTTATCCGGTTATTAATAGTTTGATAAGTAGTAGCAGGGAAGATTTATATGATAAACAAATTAAAGAATTGATAAGATTATCAGATACTTGGGTAGCAGGGAATGCAATTGATTTGCTGGCAAAAGAAGGTTTTGTTTATGATTTGTCATTTAAAGAATTAGCTGAGCAAGGATATATAGTAGAAGAAGATATCAAAAATCCAAAAACTGGTGAAATGCTTCCTTGATGCATGAAAGTCGTTTATAATTCTGTTAATTTAAACTATGACATATCATATGATGAAAAATGTCAAGTTGAAATTATTGATAATACCCCAATCATAAATTTAAAAGTTTAAGAAGGAATTATAAATAATGAAGGATACGCAACAAATGATTTTTATGTAAAAGTAATAGGTTTTAATATAACTAGTTATAAATATTGTCTTGGAACTAGTGAATGTGAACCAAATAAAAATGTAGATGGTAGTAGTGGAAACATAGAAATAAATGAAGAAGGTACTACTTATGTGTGCGTAATAGGAAAAAAAGGTAGAAAAAGTACAAATAAGCTATGTAAAAACTATAAATTAGATAAAACTGAATTAGTAATGGGAACATTAGTAATTGATGGAACTAGAGGAGAAAATGATTGGTACGTAAGTGGTGTTAAATTAAGCGTTAACGATGTTCCTGGAGTAACCTCAACGCTAAATATAAATGAAATTACAAATGATACAAATGGAACAGAAGTAGTAATGACATCATCAACTAAAAATGGAAAAACAGCAACAAAAAAATATACAATTAAAGTTGATAAAACTGCTCCAATAGTCGGAACGCTAAATATAAATGGTACAAAAGGTACGGCTGATTGGTATTTATCTGATGTAATATTAACTGTTAATAATGGAAGTGATGAAACAAGTGGACATGCTTCAACTACGTCTTCTCATACGAAAATAACAAATAATACAACTGGAACTAAAGTAGTGGTAACAACAAAAGATAAAGCCGGAAATGTTGCAACAAGAGAATATACTATTAAAGTAAATAAAGACAAACCGATAGAGGGAACATTAGTAATTGATGGAACTAGAGGAGAAAATGATTGGTATGTAAGTGATGTTAAATTTAGTGTCAAGGATGGTAGCGATAACATGTCAGGACATGCTTCAACCACATCAAGTATTGCTAGTATAACAAAAGACACAATAGGAACCAAAGTAATTCTAACAACAAAGGATAAAGCTGGAAATGTTGTAACGAAAGAACAAACAATTAAAATGGATAAAACCGCACCTACAATAGAAATGGTTAATCCAACTAATGGTAATTGGACAAATCAAAATATAGAAATAACAACTAATTTTTCGGATATAACATCAGGAATAGTGCCATCATCATTAGCGTGGTCAGATGATAATACTAATTGGCATAATTATTCTAATACAAGTACAACAACATTTAAAGATACATGGAGTGGAGAAGGAAATAGAACTGGTTATAATAGAGTGTGTGATTATGCCGGAAATTGTAGTACAATATCTACTCCAATCAGAATCGATAAAACTGCCCCAACAGTACCAACAGTTACATATAATGGTGGAAGTAATAGTTGTAGCTGGAAAAACAATTATAATTTAACATTAAATAGTAGTGATTCATTATCTGGTGTAAGAGTATATCAAGTAGATTGGACAGGAGATAGTGCATCAAATAGTGATGTAACGTCTAACTTTATTCCATGGAATGGATATTCAAGTTGTAATAACAGATTTAGAGCAGTAGATAATGCTGGAAATGCAAGTGAATGGACAGGAGTACATCATATCCATATGGATACAGAAAAACCAGTACACACTAATTGGTGGTGGGGAACGGTAGATGCCAATATTGCCCAATTATACATTCAAGCAACTGATAATGTAGGAATATCACGTGTACAATGTCCTACCTCAACACAAAGTGGAGGTTATGGAAATTGGCGTTGGTATGATGCAGTTTGGGATAGTAGTCAAAACGCATATAGATGTGATATAAAACCAGCAGACTTTGGTCATTATGCTCAAACATATAAAACACACCTATACATTTATGATCACGCAGGAAATGGTGGTTATTATGATGAGACTAGTGCATATATAAATAAAAAACTTTATGAGATTGTTTCTACTAATAGTTCTTGTACAAGTTATACTGCAAATTATTCTAATACAGATACAAATTATACAACGCTAAATTTAAACTCTGGCTGTACTAGTGCACAAATAGATTTAATTTTATATAATGCTATTAAAAAAGGAGATATAATAAAAGTTACATATTCTGTTACTAGAACTGGTAGTTATTATATGAGTATATTAGATAATCAATATATTAATAATAATGGTGGTGTAGCATGTGACCCAATATGTAGTACTCAATATTTTAAATATTATATAAGTTCTAATGGTATATCGAAAACGACACAAACTGTAACCGCACTTTATGATACTGATTTTTATAAAATTGGTATAGTAAAAAACACCTATGATTATACTGCAAGTTTTAAAATATATGATATAACAATTAATGGTGTAAAGGTATATTAATTTAATGAAATTAATTTTTAGCAATAATATCAAAATTTGAATTATTTTGAAAACTTTTCATAAAAAAATAACAAATTGAATTGATACGATATATTTCTACACAAAATAAAAATCGTTAACTATGACTAAAGCTATAATTTATTGCTGTAGTTTTTAGTTTATATTTATATTAAAAGTAAATTTAATTAAGTAAATAAGCTATTTAACGTAACCTGCAAAATTAATAATTATTAATTTTTAACTTTGACATTTTTATCAGTTTTTATTTTTTCTTGATTTTTATTTATAATATTCATCGTGACTTGCGTCCTTTCACATAATATTTTTGGTTCAACTCAATATTAAACGATAAGAGTTACTTTTTTTATGTAGAAATATTTTAAACCTATTAACTTGTTTTATGAAAAATTTAACAATTTAATTAAAACTATTTCAAAAAAAAATAAACTTTGATAAAATATATATGGGAGTGGTAGTATGAATGACAAATTAAAAATTTTATTAAATCAAATAGGTCTTAATGAGAAAAACTATTCCTTTTTTAATGACGGAAGTTTAGATAAAATAGTTGGTAATAAAAATAAAGATTCATATAAATTTTATTTAAGTCTTAATCAAACACTACCATTTCAAATATATATAGAATTGTTTGATAAATTAAAAATTAAATATAATAAATATAATGTATTTGTTGAAATAAAAGTTAAAAATAAAGATATTAGTCATGTAAAAGACTACTATACTTATCTATTAAAAGAAAACAGTTTAAATGAACCTCTATTAGAAACTTTTGTTGAAAGTGAAATAGAATATTCAAATAATACTTTAATTGTAGCATTAGCAAATAAAGCTGAAGAAATGAAATTTAATAGTATAATTAATAAATTAATTGATTTATTCGAAAAAGTTGGTTATGTTGATACAAAAATAGAAACAATTATTGATGAAGCTAAGAGTGCAGAAATAGCAAAACAAATTGAACTAGAAAGAACAAAGGAAATTGTTATAGAAAAAAAAGAACCAATTGAAATAGTTGGAAGTTATATAAATAGTATTACTCATGATATATCAAGCATTTTATACGAAGAAGACAATGTAAGTGTTGAAGCATATGTTTTTGATGTTGATATATTTGAATCAACTAAATCTGTATTTAAAATATTTACATTTAAAATAACCGATTATAAAGATAGTATGTATGCCAAATTGTTTGTTAAAAATGAAGAAGATTTTAATTTATATAAGAAAAAAATAAAAAAAGGAAATTGGTACAAATTTAGAGGTTATACTAAATATGATAAATATTCTAATGAAATTGTATTAAATTTAAGAGATGTAAATAAAAGTGAAAGAGAAAATGTAACAATTAAAGATAATGCAAGTGAAAAAAGAATTGAATTACATGCACACACAATGATGAGTCAAATGGATGGTTTAGTTGATGCTAAAACATTAGTAAAACAAGCATATAAATGGGGACATAAAGCAATTGCTATAACTGATCATAATGGAGTTCAAGCGTTTCCAGATGTTTACCACACTGTATGTGATTTAAATAAAGGAAAAGAAGAAAACGAAAAATTCAAAGCAATTTATGGAGCAGAATTTACCTTAATTGATGATTCAGTTAATATTACTTTAAGAGAAAATGACACTAATTTGTTAAGTAATACTTATGTAGTATTTGACTTTGAAACTACAGGTTTTAATGCTGGTGGGAAAGATTCTATCATTGAAATTGGTGCGGTTAAAATATTTAATGGGGAAATTGTTGATACCTATGATGAATTAATTAATCCAGGACATAAACTAGAAGCTAAAATAACTGAAGTAACTAATATAACAGATGAAATGTTAAAAGATAAAGATAACGAAGAAAATGCAATTAAAAGATTTATAGAATGGTTTTCTGACTTACCAATGGTAGCGCATAATGCTAAATTTGATGTTTCATTTTTGGAAAGATGTTACCAAAAATATAACTTAGGTGAATTTAAAAATCCTGTAATCGATACACTAGAACTATCAAGAGTGTTAGACAATAATTATGCAAGACATAGTCTATCTGCATTAGTTAAAAGATATGATGTAGAGTGGGATGAAAATGCTCATCATAGAGCCGATTATGATGCTAGAGGGACAGCTTTTGTATTACATAAAATGTTAAAAAAATTAGCTAGTCAAAATATTGAAACCATGTCGCAATTAAATAAAATGGTTAACAAGAATGAAATCCATAAATATGGTAGAAGTTATCATGTTAATATATTAGTAAAAAATAAAACTGGATTAAAAAATTTATTCAAATTAGTATCACTTGCTAATACAACATATCTTTATAAAACTCCAAGAATTTTAAGAAGTGAAATTATAAAACATAGAGATGGACTTTTAATTGGTAGTGGTTGTTATGAAAGTGAAGTATTTGTTGAAGCAAAAAGTAAAAGCGATGAAGAACTTACAAATATAATTAATTTCTATGATTATGTTGAAGTTCAACCATTAGAAGTATATGACCATTTAATACAATCAGGAGATTTTGCTAACAGTACGGAACTATTAAACCATGTTAACAAAATAATTAAAGTAACAAGAGATAGTGGCAAGTTAGTTGTAGCTACTGGAGATGTTCATCACTTATTTAGAGACGATAAAATATATAGAGAAATAATTGTTAATCAAAAAGTTCCTGGTGGTGGAAGACATCCATTGGCTAGAAATAATATAAAAAATATTCCTTCTCAACACTTTAGAACAACTGATGAAATGTTAGAAGATTTTAGTTTTTTAAGTGATGAATTAAAACACGAAATAGTAATTGAAAATCCAAATAAAATAGCTGATATGGTTGATATAATCGAAGTAATTATTGAAACTGGTGGTGTTCCATTCTCACCTAGAATTGATAAATCAGTTGAAACTGTAACCGATTTAGTTTATACGAAAGCAAGCGATTGGTATGGTGTACCTCTTCCATATAATATTGAAGAGAGAATAGCCAAAGAGTTATATGGTGATGGAATATATACAAGTATTAAAGAAACCCTAGAAAGAGAAAATTTTGCTCCAACTAAATTAGAAGAAGAAGCATTCAAACGATTGCATAATACAATACTAGAAGGTTTTGATAAGGTAAAAGAAGTAATAAGAGAAAACATTAAAATTAAAGAAAAAGAATTATCAGATGAAGAAGTAGAAGCAAAATTAAAAAAATCTTTAGGTGGTATTATAGGTGGTGGTTTTGATGTTATTTATCTAATCGCTCAAAAATTAGTTAAAAAATCAAACGATGATGGCTATTTAGTAGGCTCTCGTGGTTCTGTTGGTTCAAGTTTTGTCGCAACTATGATGGGAATAACTGAAGTAAATCCCCTAGAAGCACATTATCGTTGTCCAAATTGCAAACATAGTGTGTTTGAGGTTGATGGCAAAAAATTAAGCATAGATTATTCTTCTGGCTTTGATTTACCAGATTACAATTGTCCTAAATGTAATACTAAAATGTTAAAAGATGGAAATGATATGCCATTTGCAACATTCTTAGGATTTAACGCCGATAAAGTACCAGATATTGACTTAAACTTTTCTGATTTAAATCAAGCCGATGCTCATGAATATACAAAAGTATTATTCGGAGTAGATAATGTGTATAGAGCAGGAACAATTGGTACTGTTGCTGACAAAACAGCATATGGTTATGTTAAAGGTTATTTAGAGGATAAAGGAATTAATAAAAGAACAGCTGAGATTGAAAGATTAGCTATAGGTTGTACGGGAGTTAAAAGAACAACTGGCCAACACCCAGGAGGAATTGTAGTAATACCAGCATATATGGATGTATTTGATTTTACTCCATTTCAGTATCCTGCTGATGACCCAACTTCTGCTTGGAGAACTACTCACTTTGATTACCATGCAATCGATCAAGATGTTTTAAAATTAGATATATTAGGTCATTCAGACCCAACTCAATTAAGATTAATCCAAGATTTATCTGGTCATGATATATTAAAAGTACCATTAGATGATAAAGAAACAATGGGAATTTTCCTATCACCAAAACCACTGGGTGTTACTAGTGAAGAAATTATGTGTGATACAGGAACACTAGGAATTCCAGAATTTGGAACACCTTTTACAGTAGGATTAGTAAAAGATACTAAGCCAACTACCTTTGCAGAATTAATTAAAATTTCTGGACTATCACATGGTACGGATGTATGGTTAGGAAATGCTCAAGAATTAATTAAAAATAACATAGTTCCTTTTAAAGAGGTAATAGGTTGTCGTGATGATATAATGGTTTATTTAATGAACAAAGGAATGAAACCAATTAGAGCATTTAAAATAATGGAATTTGTTCGTAAAGGAAAAGCTAGTAAAGATCCTGATACTTGGGCAGAATTTGAAAAAGAAATGAGAGAAGCAGGTATTGATGAATGGTATATAGATTCATGTAGAAAAATTAAATACATGTTCCCTAAAGCCCATGCAACTGCTTATGTAATGAGTGCTTTTAGAATAGCTTATTATAAGGTTCATTATCCAATATATTATTATGCTTCGTGGTTTTCTACTAAAGCAACTGACTTTGATATAGAAGTTATGATTAAAGGTTATGATGCAATTAAAGCAAGAATAAACGAAATTATAAATAAAGGTTATGATGCCTCTAATAAAGAAAATGGAATTCTTGAATGCTTAAAATTGGCCTTAGAAATGACAGCAAGAGGTTTAAAATTTGGAAATATTGATTTAAAGAAAAGCAATTCTATGACTTTTGGTATTGATGAAGACAATAAAACTTTAATCCCACCTTTTAGAGCAATTGATGGATTAGGTGATGTTGTTGCAAAAACAATTGTTGAGGAAAGAGAAAAAGGCGAATTTTTAAGTATAGATGATTTACAAAAAAGAGGAAAAGTTTCTTCTACATTAATTGAAAAAATGCGAATGATGGGCATTTTAGATAATATGGATGAATCAAGTCAATTAAGTTTATTTTAAAACAAAAAGTTGTATTAACAAAAAATACAACTTTTTTAAAACATTGACAAACAAATATTTGTGTA
>HF989916.1 GCA_000432255.1 Acholeplasma sp. CAG:878
TTCACTTGCTGATTCACTATCTGATGAAGAAGATATATCAGTTTATGGTAAAACTGAATTCTTTGATAAAGTATTTGAGAATAATAATGCAAGACTAGGATTTCATTATACTGTTTCAAAAGATTCTTTTTCTAGATTAGAATCAGTAGTAACTAAAACTATTGAAACATTTAAAAGTAGAAGTTATTTTGATAGAGTTAGTTTATTAAGGTTTGTTCCACATGGTAAAGGAACAACTGATATGGACTTATCAAAAGAAGAATTATTAGCAATTAAAAACCTTTATTTAAATTCAAATGATAAAGATAAAATTAGATTAGGAACTCCTTGGAATATACTTGGTATTGAAAATACACCTTGTATAATAGCAGATGAAATAATGATAATTGGTTTTGATGGAATAGCTTATCCGTGTGATTCTATTAAATATTTTACTAAATTAGGCATTAGTGGAAATATAAGAGAAAACTCCTTAATGGAAATGTATAATTCAGAGTATTTTAGCTATATTAGAAAATTTAATACTGATAACTCTTGTTCTTCTTGTGAACAATACTCTATATGTAAAAGTGGCTGTATAGGACAAAAGATAATTGCTAATTATACTGAAAGTGATAATAAAGTTTTAACTTTAAAAAGATGCATTAACTCAAGAGATCCAAAATGTATGAGGTAGATATATGAAGAAAAGACAAGAAGTATATGATTTATATTGGTATTTTGCTTGTGAGCGACAAAACATATTTTGGAAAAAAATAAATGGAGAATCTGCTCCGTGGACTGATGATAAAATCTTACAAGAATATAAGTTTTGTAATAGTTATAGAATTAATGATAGAGTTAGCCAATACTTATTAAAAAATATTATATATAATGGTAAAAAGTATTCTAATGAAGATATGTTATTTAGAATATTATTATTTAAATTATTCAATAAAGAATCTACTTGGGAATTATTATTAAATAATTTTGAAGATATTATTTGTAATAGTTATAGAGTTAATGATAGAGTTAGTCAATATCTATTAAGAAATGTTATCTACAATGGTAAAAAGTATTCCGATGAAGATATGTTATTCAGAATATTATTATTTAAGTTGTTCAACAAAGAATCTACTTGGGAATTATTATTAAATAATTTTGAAGATATTACTTTAAAAACATTTGATGTAAAAGAATACTCTAGAGTATTAGAAAATGCTATATCAAATGGTATTAAAATATATAATGATGCTTATATAAGTTGTGCTAATAAAGCATTTGGATATGATAGAAAACATGATAATCATTTGGCACTACTTAATAAAATGTTTAACGAAGATAAAATACAAGAAAGACTTGTTAAATGTAAAACTATGGAAGAAGCATTTAATATTATTAAAAGTTATCCATTAATAGGAAACTTTATGGCATATCAATTAGTGACTGATATTAATTATAGTGAAGTGGTTAATTGGAAAGAAGATGAATTTACAGTTGCAGGACCTGGCTCACTTCGTGGAATTAAAAAGTGTTTTATTGATAAGGGTAAAATGAGTAATGAAGATATTATTAGATATATGTATAAGCATCAAGAAGAAGAATTTAAAAGATTAGGTTTAGAATTTAAAAGAATTGGCAATAGACCATTACAATTAATAGATTGTCAAAATATATTTTGTGAACTAGATAAGTATTGTAGACAAGCTTTACCAGATTTAAAATCAAATAGAACTAAAATAAAAAAACATTATATACCTAAGAAAGAAATAATAGAATATATTTATCCATCAAAATGGAAGTTGAATAATTAATAATACATTTTATCTCAAAAAATAAAAGGGTATGGGAATTCCCATAGTAGAATTTATGCGGGAGTATAAATTCAGTGCTGGCTAGACATAGATTTTACTCCCATATTCAAGAAAATAAAAAAAGAGGATTAAATTATTTTGATAATTTTTCCTCTTTTTAGTTAGTAAATAAAAACTCACGAACTTTCAAGTCCGTAAGTTGATTTCAAATGGAGCGATTGGTTAAGTTATTTACAACTTTTCCATCACAATTGAGAATTAATACATACTAGTATCAATTTCTATATACATATTACTATGAATTGTTAATAATTTCAATACAAATGCTAAAATTTGCGAAATAAATGATATAATAGATTTGTATAATTATTAAAAATATGGTATACTACTAGTTGTAGTAATTCAATTAGTCCATTCGCGTTTTACTACTATATAAACAGATTGTTTAAAGGAATAATGATGAGCCTTAAGAATCTCTTCATGAATGGCAAATTACACACACTAAAAATTGTGATGTTTTTGCTATTTGTGAAAGGAGGTTCTTTTTATTTGAAATCACAATATAGGTGTAAAAAAATATGGAGGTAAAATTATGAGATTATTTAAAGAAGTAATTAAAAATAACTTAAAAATGATAATATTTTATGTACTAATAGGTATTATTATTAATTTTTTAGATTTATATAGCGTAACATACTATCAAAAAATATTGGATGCATATCAATTTCAAACTCTTACAATAGTACCACTAATAACATATGGGGTTTTATTATTAATATCTACAATACTGGGTTATATTGAAAATTATCCAGAGCAACAAGTAAAAAATAAATTATATTTAGATTTCAAATTACAATCATTGAAGAAAATGAAATCAATAGATTATTTAGAGTATCAAAAAATTGGAACAGGAAGACTTACTCAAAAAGCGGAAGATGGAGCAACAGCATCAAGAGATATAATGATTAATTTTTGGTTAAAATTATTTAGATATTTATTACCAACTGCTATATTTAGTTTAATTTTTATCTTTAGAGTTAAAAAAGAATATGTTTTATTTGTATTTTTAGGTTATATTATAGTAGTTATTATTTCAAATTTGATTCTAAAAAAACTTTACAAATTAAAGGAAAGCATCTTATTAAATCAAGAATTTTTAAACAAACATTTAGTTAGAGGATTTATGGAATTAGTTGTATTCAGAACTAACAAAAAATTTGATACTGAATTAAAAGTAACAAAAGAAGGAATAAAAAATATAGTTGATGGTAAAACAAAAATTAAGTTAGTACATGAGATATTTTTCACAGTGTTTGCTCTAATAGTAAATATTTTAAAAGTTGTTGTTTTAGGATATGCAGTTTTAAAATCTGATTTATCAGTTGGAGCTGTCGTAACAGTTATTTCATTACTTGGAAAAGCATATGAACCAATTGCAATTTTTAATGTTGAATATGTTGATTATAAATTAAATAAAGTAACTGTTAATAAATATATTGAATTATTGGATATAAAAGATGATGAGGCATTAAATAGTGGATTAAAATTAAAAGAATTGGGTGGTAATGTTGAATTTAAAAATGTATCTTATTCTTACAATAATGAGAAAAATATAATTAATAATTTATCATTCAAAATAAATAAAAATTCATCAGTCGCATTAGTTGGAGAATCAGGTTCTGGTAAATCAACAATAATAAAATTAATTATGGGGCTAATCAAATACGATAAAGGAAATATATTGATTGATGGCAAAGAATTATCTAAACTGAATTTAAATTCATTTTACGATAATGTAACTTATGTTTCACAAGAAGCTCCTATATTTGATGGAACTTTAAGAGAAAATTTAATATTTGATAAGAAAATTCCTGATGAAGAAATCATAAAAGTATTAAACCTAGTTTGTTTAGACAAATTTTATGAAAAACTTGAAAATGGTTTAGACACAGAACTTGGTGAAAAAGGTGTAAGAATGTCTGGAGGAGAAAGACAAAGAGTTGCACTAGCAAGATTATTCTTCGATGATTCTAAAATAATTATTTTAGATGAAGCAACAAGTGCAATGGATAATATCACTGAAAAACTTGTTATGGAAAATGTTGTTAAACAATTAGATAATAAAACTTTAGTTGTAATTGCTCATAGATTAGAAACAATTAAAGATGTAGACAAAATATATGTTTTATCTGATGGTATTATTCAGGAAGAAGGAAAATACAATGAATTATTAGATAAAAATGGGTATTTTACAAAACTATATAAATCCGCAAAATAAAGCGATGACTTATAATGATATGAACCCCGTTTCTTGGACAAAATAGAAACGAGGTTCATATCATATTTAATAAAGTCTAAATACTACTGACTCCTCATAAAATTCAATATTATAAATTTTGGATAAATTGTGTTTATTCTTCATAGATGTACCTTCATTTCTAGAACATACCTCTTTCATTGGTTATTCATAATATCACTTTTTTATGATTTGTCAATTCCTTGATTAGGGAATAGTAGTATTAGTGAAGTTGATATTATAATAATTATTTAAGTTTCTTTATATAATCTTCTAGATCTTTTATTTCAATAGAGTTTGATAAGTTATTTATATATAATATTTTAGAATAATTAAATACTAGAAAGGTTATTCCTTTAATAATAACTCTATGAGGTTCAATATAAGATAGATTAGTATGTTCTATATTTCTAATATTTCCATTAATTATCTTTGGTTTAGTATTACAAAAATCACATATAAATTCAATTTTTCTTTTTAGTTCTTCCTCAAACTCTATTTGTTTACTAATAATATTAATCATAATAAAATCTTTTCTTAACACAAAAAAATATCAACTTCATTTAGAAATTGATATTTTCTATATTAAGTTCAAACTATAAAAGTTCGAACAGATTTCCCAATGGAGCATTTGATAGGAAGGTTTTAAACCTTTTATCAAAAAAAATATCCGTCAC
>HF989917.1 GCA_000432255.1 Acholeplasma sp. CAG:878
CCGCATAAATTCTACTATGGGAATTCCCATACCCTTATTTAAGATAATTATTTAAATATTCAATCCATTCAGGAGCTTTTTCTTCATTAAACAAATGATATAAAAAATCTACAACTATTTGATGCCTATTTTTAGATTCTTCTTTACCAGAATCAGTTAGCATTAAATCTTTAAGTTTTAATATTTTTTCAAAAATATGGCATACACTACTATCTGCACATTTTCTTGTATATTTTTCTGCATTCATATCTTCAATTGGGAAAATATTTCTATCAAAAAATGGTTTTCCATTTTTCATACTATAAGTATAGACTCTTAAAATACCATTTGCTCCTAATGCATCACACATATCTACATCTGATACAATTTTTCCCTTCAAGAGTTGTTGGACTATGTCCTTTTAATCTTTTGCTATATCCAATATTATTAATAGCATCACATACTTGTTCTTGGATAGCTTTATCAACATTGCAATCATCCATAATTATTTTGGCGTTTGTAAGTTTCTCTGCATTTTCCATACCAAATAACTTATAATCATCTGCATCATGAAGTAATGCTATTAATGATACTATATATTTATTTGCATTTTCTTTTTCAGCAAATTTTAAAGATAAATCTAAAACCCTATTAATATGTTCAAGTCCATGTCCAGAGTTGTCTCCCTCTAATAGTTTTGCTACTTCATTTTTTACTTTTTCTATATGATTACTAACATTATATCTGTACATAACTTCAGAACTCCTTTTATAAACATTTGTTATTTTTGATAATTCAGAAATAATCATATCTTCATCACTATTTTTAGTATAAAACAATTCATTTTTATTTGAAAAATGAACAGTTTCTTCGGATATGTAATTTGTAAATATACTTCCGACTACTACATCTTTAATATTATATTTTTCAATATATTTTTTATAAAGTTCTAAATCATTGATTGTTATACCTTTTAAAACTGGTTTCATATATAAAACAACAGGTATGTCTAAACTATTAAAAAGTGAAAAATTTTGAAATCTATTAGAAATAGGTGTTGTATTTTTTTCAATGGTATCATGTTTAGAAATAGTTGCCGAACTAACAAAAATAACTAGTTGTCCAAAATAATTTATTAGTGGTAATATTTCGGTAAGTTCTTCTTTCATTATTTGTTTCTTAGTTGATAATTGAATTTGATTTCCCTTTTTTAAAAAGTATTTTATTAAACTAATTGTTTCATTTTTATTATATTCATCCCAACACTCTGAATAACAACCAAGTGTTATTAAAGTTTTTTGATTTATATCAAGTTTATTTTTTTCTATAAATTCAATTATAGTTTGTGCTGAAATAGTCCTATAATTATCTGAACTATTACTATATCCCATTTTTGGTAAATAGCAATATGCGCATTGCCCAGCACATCCTAAACTTGTATTTATGAATATTCTTTTATTGTCTTTAGCAAAAAGATAACCATTATCAATCATTAATCATCACCTAAATCTTTCCTATATACATTTCTGTATGAAAATCAAAACGAACGATGTCATCTTTTTTATATTTATTAAAAATAGTTATAATACCATTTATAAACTCATCATAATACTCACTATCTTCTTTTGGAGCATACGATAATGATTTAGATAACCCTATTAGCATATCTATAGTATAATCTTTAGAATGGATAAATGTATAAGTCTTATATTCACTATTCTTGAAAAATTTTTTACGATCATCAACATTTTTATGTTGATATGTTTTACCAGTAAGTTTAGTATTCCAAGAGCTTATATATTTGAAGTATTCCTTACTAAATTCATTATTTTCATCTTCCCAGTCATTCCAAACTATTGCAAAATCTCCATTAGATTGTAATATTTTATTTACTTCTTGTTTTAATTTTTGTTTATCAAACCAATGAAAACTTTGGACCGCAAATACAATATCAACTGAATTTTCAGGCAATCCTGTTGATTCTGCACTTTTATTAATATAAACAATATTATCACAATCATTGCAATATTCTTTTCCTTTGTTAATCATATCAATATTTGGTTCAACATAATAAATTTGTTTACAATAAGAACTTGCTATTTTAGAAAACTTTCCAGTTCCTGCACCTAACTCAACTATAATTTTATTTTTCATATTATATTCCTTAGATAAAAAATCAAAAAGTTCGGTTGGATATGTAGGTCTATATTTTGAATAATCTTCTTGCTTTCCAAAATAAAATTTTTTACTATCTTTTTCCACATTATATTTCATAAAATCACCTTTATAAAATTATAATATAAAACAACAAAATTTTCTATACTCCCGTTGAAATTTAATAAGAATTCATATATAATATTTTTAGAAAGAGAACTCAGTTCGTAACCTGTAGTTTACCCGCTCCAAATTGATAGGAAACTCGGGAAATTTACTTCTGAGAGTAATAAATGCTAACTAGAA
>HF989918.1 GCA_000432255.1 Acholeplasma sp. CAG:878
TTAGAATGGAGTGGTAGGTGATAAATATTGTGAAAAAAATCTATATAATAACAGGAGCAAATGGTTTTTTAGGTAATAACATTATAAGAAAGTTAGAACAAGATGCTGATAATGAAATTAGGGCTTTTGTATTAAAAGGCGATTCTATTAAATCACTTGAAGGATTAAAATGTAAAATCTACTATGGTGATGTAACTAAAAAAGAAACTTTATCATTAATTTTTGAAAATACTGATGGAAAAGAAGTTTTTGTAATTCATTGTGCTGCAGTAGTATATATAAAATCAAAATACAATCCACTTGTTTATAATGTTAATGTTAATGGAACTAAAAATATAGTAGATAAGGTAATAGAGTCAAAAGCAAAACTTATCTATATTAGTAGTGTTCATGCAATCCCAGAGCCACCTAACAATGAATTAATAACAGAAATAACTAATTTTAACCCTGATAATGTTGAGGGATTATATGCAAAAACAAAAGCAGAAGCTGCGAAGTATGTAATTGATGCAGTAAAGAGTAAAAATTTGAATGCTTGTATAATTCATCCATCTGGTATTATAGGTCCAAATGATTTTGGCAATAGTCACTTAACACAATTAATAAAAGAAGTTGCAAATGGCAAATTATTTGCTTGTGTAAAAGGTGGATATGATTTTGTTGATGTAAGAGATGTAGCAGATGGTGTTGTTAGTGCTTGTAAAAATGGTATTAATGGTGAATGCTATATCTTATCTAATAGATATATTGCAATAAAAGAATTATGCGATTTAATTTGTGATGTGCAAGGAAGAAAAAAGATTAAAATGGTATTACCAATAGGTCTTGCAAAATTAATAGCACCTTTTTTTGAAGTATATTATAATTTAAAGAAACAAACTCCACTTTTTACAAAGTATTCACTATATACACTATCTTCTAATGCTAATTTCAGTAATGAAAAAGCTAAAGAAAAGTTGGAATTTAAAAATAGAAATATGAAAGATACAATAAAGGATACCGTTGAGTGGATGAATAAAAAGGAAAAATAAATAATAATGCAAATTGCAATTTGGAAGTGATGTGTAAAGAGTGAAGAAGAAAGTAATCATAATTTTA
>HF989919.1 GCA_000432255.1 Acholeplasma sp. CAG:878
TTCACTTGCTGATTCACTATCTGATGAAGAAGATATTTCAGTTTATGATAAAGCTGAATTCTTTGATAAAGTATTTGAAAACAATAATGCAAGATTAGGGTTTCATTATACAGTTTCAAAAGATTCTTTTGCTAGACTAGAACAAATAGTAAATGAAACCATTGAAACATTTAAAAGTAGATGTTACTTTGATAGAGTTAGTTTATTAAGATTTGTTCCACATGGTAAAGGAACTATTGATATGGATTTATCAAAGGAAGAATTATTAGCAATTAAAAACCTTTATTTAAACTCAAATGATAAAGATAAAATTAGATTAGGAACTCCTTGGAATATACTTGGTATTGAAAATACACCTTGTATTATAGCTGATGAAATAATGATAATTGGATTTGATGGAATAGCATATCCATGTGATTCAATTAAATATTTTACTAAATTAGGTGTTAGTGGAAATATAAAAGAAAACTCATTAATGGAAATGTATAATTCAGAGTATTTTATCAATATTAGAAAATTTAATATTGATAATTCTTGTTCTGCTTGTGAACGATACTCTATATGTAAAAGTGGTTGTATAGGACAAAAGATAATTGCTAATTATACTGAAAGTGATAATAAAGTTTTAACTCTAAAAAGATGTATTAATTCAAGAGATCCAAAGTGTATGAGGTAGATATATGAAGAAAAGACAAGAAGT
>HF989920.1 GCA_000432255.1 Acholeplasma sp. CAG:878
ACATATATTTTTTATTTTCAAGTACTTTAAAAAATTATTTTATAATTAACTTATTCTTGTAAATATAATAGAAATTATACCTATAGTAATAAATATAATTGATTCTAATCCTAGTTTACTTTCTTCTAATCTTTTAGATAAAATACTAAATATATAATATATTAAAAGTAAACCTAACAAACTACCTAAAATATAAAAAATATAATTAATTAAAGTATAATCAAGCCCTAATATAACAATTCCTAAAATTGCAGTATTCATCATATTACTTGTTTTAATATTAATTTTTTTTAACAATAAAGTTATTAAAACTATTACAATAGTTGCAATAAAGAAAGTTAAAAATGGTAATTTAGTTATACTATTTAATACATAAGTTATAACTCCTGTTATTAGTGTAGTAAGCACTATATAAATATAATTAATCTTTTCATTAAAATTTAATCCTAAAAATTTAGTTAAAACAACATTTTCTTTAATAATACTTGAAATAAATAAATTAATTGCTTCCATTTTTAAACCTCCTTATTAAAACAAACAATAATCCTAATAAAATGTATACAAAACTAGGAGATAAAAAGTATGGAATTTTAAATGGTAATATATTTTTATAAATCATTCTATAACCAGTTATTTTAGATAATTCATCCATAATTGTAATAGTATTATTTCCAAATAATTCTCTTATAAATCCAACAAATACTAAAATCATCAAAAACAATAAACAGGTTTTTATTACATCAACTATTTTATTTTCTTTTGAATTTATTTGTTCTAATGTTATTAAACTAAATGAAGTAAGTGGAAGTACATACTTAAATTGAAGAAATAAGTTAGGTAATAGTTTATATAATATAAAACTTATAATTGTAACTATTACACTAGTTTCTAAAATTGTAAATATAGTTCTATATTCTTCATTGACTTTATTTTTAAATAATAAACCAACTAAATTAGACAAAACAACAATAATAAATATAAATAAACCAATCAAAAATGATTTTTCAATTGTATTAGTAAGAGACATACAGAAACACATACTAACAAGTAAAGTTAAAATATTTTTCATTTTTGTACCTCCATTACATTTTTAATCAAATCTTTTAAAGCTTTGGATGTTATTGTTGCTGAGCTTACTGTATCAACATCATCTAAATTATTGTAATTAGTTTTTATTTTGTTAATATAATCATTTTTTTCAATTAATGAATATTTTTCTTTTGTTTCATTATGAGATATTATTTCATAATCTACTAATTTATTATTTTCAAAAACAACTTTTGCTTTTATTTCGCCACCATAACCCTTTTGAGTTGCTATAAAGATAACTTGATTATTTATAACCTCTTTACTTATTAAATTGAAATTAGTATTTTTATTAATTCTTGCTATATATATACCTGTGAATATAATTAAGAGCCAAACTAGTATAAACCAAATTAAACTTTTACTTAATTCAAATCTACTTTTTGAACCTATTTTATCAAATAATGGTACAAATAAATTCATAAGTATAATACTTGTAGCTACACCTTCAACACCTAAAAATCTAAACAACATCGTAAATATTCCTAAAAACATTCCATGTAATATTTGTCCTACTGAAGTTACAGGAGAGGTAACAGGATCAGTTGCCATAAATACTGCTCCAAACAATAAACCGCCAGATAGAATTTGAAATACTGGATAATATATGCCAGCTCCTAATATTCTTGCTATTATGAAAGTAATTATAAAAGCAGTACTTATATAAGAAACTGATATTTTCCATTTAATAACATTCATATAAGTTAAATAGGCAAAAGCAAGCAAACACAAGAAACTACTTACCTCACCAATACTTCCTGGGATAGTTCCAATAAAGAAATTAAGCAAATTACCATAAGGTTTTACTAAATTATTATAATTTCCTATTCCATCTTGCATAGATGCATTAGTAAGTGGCGTTGGACTTGTAATTACATCTACTTCATAAGCATTAAAGTATGTATTACTTGAAATCATTGTCCCAAAACAAGCAAACACAAATATATATCCTACTAAAGCAGGATTAAATATATTCTTTCCAAATCCGCCAAATATCAATTTTCCAAATATAGTTGCAAATAATGAACCTAATATTAATACATATATAGGTGTATTTAGTGGTAATACTAAAGCTAAAAATAAACCTGGAAAGAAACTATAACTATTTTTAATGTTATTTAAAATATCATCTTTTTTAATTATTGTCACAATAAGTTCGCATAAAAAACTAGTTAAACTACCAATTAAAATAAATAATAATGGCATAAATAAACCAATTATATTAGTTTTATTATGACTATATGGAATGTAACCATTTTTATAAATTGCAAATAATACAATTGGCAGAATCGATATTAACAAATGGAACATCATTTTATTGGTTTTATTTTCACTTTTTAAGAAAGGTCCCATTATCTCACCTCCCTTTTTGCTTTTTTTACATATTCTCTTACTAATATATTAGCAGGACAGATATATGAACAAAGTCCACACTCAACACATTTTTGTGGTTTAAGAGGAATTAACTCTTTTTTATTATTAAAATTTTCCATAATCAAAACTGGGCTTAATTTTGCTGGGCAAACTGATACACATTTACCACATTTTATACAAGGATTAGCTCTTTTATCTTCTTTTTTATTTAAACATAAAACTCCATTTAAATTAGCTGATACAACAAGTTCTTCATCTACTTTTACACCCATCATAGGACCACCTGCTACTAAAAATGTATTATCATTAATACCGATTTCATTTATAATATCACTTAGTTTTGTTCCTATTTTAACTAACATATTACAAGGCTTTTTAAAACCATCTCCTGTAAATGTTATAACTCGTTCAATTAATGGTTTATTATATTTTAAAGCTTCATAAATAGCATATATAGTTGATATATTACTAACAACTATTCCTTGTTCAATTGGTAAATTATTATATTCAACATTCATAACTTTTGAAATCAATTGTCGTTCCCAACCATTTGGATAATCATTAGAAACAACAACTATTTTTATTTTTAAATATGTACCGATGTAATTATCAAATAATTCTTTTAAATCGTTATTATTTTTTCTAAATACAATTATTGCTTCATCAATGTTATTAATTTCTAAAATTGTGTCAATTGCTTCTAATATTTCTTCACATTTATTGTAAGCAAGAACGTAATCAGAACGCAAATATGGTTCACATTCTACTCCATTAACTATCAAAGTTTTGATTTTTTTTACATCATATTTGATATATGTTGGAAATCCAGAACCACCCATACCTACTATACCGTTTTCTTTTAAACATTCAATAAATTCTTCTTTAGTATATTTAGTTTTAACTTCTTCTCTTGGTAGGATTTTTTCTTTAAAATCATTTTCAATTACAACACATTTTACTAGTGTTCCATTTAAACAGGTTTTCTCTTCAAAATCGACAACTATTCCACTAACACTAGAATGAATGGGTATTCTAAAATCACCTTTTCTTTTTCCTATAATACTTCCTTTATAAACATATTCACCTTTATTAACTAAAACTGTGATATTGGTATCATTACCACTAATTAATGGTATATAAACAAACTTTGGTTTATTAAATACTTTTATTTCTGTGTTCATTTTTTTATTATTTGCTATAATCATCTTATCACCACTATTTTAATTATACCCTAATAGAATTTTTTTATCAAGAAAATTAAATTTAACTGTAAAGAAAAAAAGTGTTTCCACCTTAATCTTTTAATGCAGTTATTGGAATTATATATATTCCAGTTTCCTTATCTTTTAAAACAGCATCCCAAAGTCCACATATTATACACATAAATTTAGGTTCTATTTTTACTTCTTTTGTAAATCTTAACAAATTTTTTTTAGCATCTTCTGTTAAAGTCACTTAAATCACTGTCTTTAAAATTATAGCACAAATAAATTTGTTGTGCATGTTTTCTGTATTTTTGTGTGCTGTTTTTCTACATTTTATTGTGCCACTTTTCCGTATTTTGTTGTGCTATTTTCACTTATTTATATTCTTTTAAATAATTATACAAATTAATTGCTACTTCATGTGGTAATATTTGTTCTAATTCTTCAATTTCTGCTTCTTTCATTTTTGTTAAACTATGATATTTTTTTAATAAAAGTTTTCTTCTTTTCTCACCGATTCCACTTACTTCTTCTAAAACACTTTCTAAACTACCTTTACTTCTAATTTGTTTATGATAATTTATTGTAAAATTATGGACTTCATCTTGCATTCTTTCTAAATAATGAAATAAAGTGCTTTTTCTATCTATATCAATTTCTAAAATAGGTTCAAACGCTAATAAACTTTTAGTTAAATGTTTAAAATCTTTTTTTAATCCAACAACAGGTATATTTAAGTTTAGAGAATTTATTACATTTCTTGCAATATTAATTTGGCCTATACCGCCGTCAACTATAATTAAATCTGGTCTTGTTAGATTATCTTTTAAAACTCTAAAATATCTTCTATATATTACTTCTTCCATTGTGTGATAATCATCATTCTTATCAACTGATATTTTATATTTTCTATATTCATTTTTAGCTGGTTTTCCATCTTTAAAAACAACCATTCCAGACACATTAAATGTTCCAAATAGGTTTGAATTATCAAATATTTCAATGCGTTCTAATTTAGGCAATTTTAGTATTTCTCTTAATTGTTCATTTGCGTCTAACGTTTTTTCTTCTTCTTTTTTGATTAATTCAAATTTTTCATTTAGTGCTATTTTAGCATTACAGCAAGCCATGTCATATAATTGTTTTTTGTTTCCTTTTAAATAGTGTTTTACATTTACTTTTAAATATTCTTCTAATAGTTTACAATCTAAATTTGGTATGATTATTTCTTTTGGCAATAGAACATCTTTTTCATAAAAATTAATAATATAGTGTAGTAAATCTTCATCTAATTCATCAACTAAAGGAAATATTTTATTGTGTTTTCCGATTAATTTAGAACCTCTTATAAAAAATACTTGTACTGATAAATATCCTTTATCTTCATAAAATCCAAATATATCAATCGCATTCTTATCGTTGATTTCAACTTTTTGTTTTTCTAAGGTAATCGTAATATATTCTAATAATTCTTTTAATTCTAATGCTTTTTCATAGTGCATTTTAAGGCTTTCTTCTTGCATTTCTTGTTTTAGTTTATTTATTACTAAACTATAATCTCCATTTAAAAATTTAATTATGTTATTTTTCATTTGATTTAATACTTCTTCTTTAATATCATATGTACAATAACCTAAACACTGATTAATGTGGTAGTAAAGACAAGGTTTCTTATTATAAGTTTGACATTTTCTTAAAGGATAAATTCTATTTAGCAAATTAACTGTATTTTTTGCAGCTGTAACATTTGGGTATGGGCCATATAATGAATTAGCTTTTCTTTTTAAATTAACATTTCTAACTATTCTTAATCTTGGTACTCTTTCGTTTGTTAATTCAATATAAGGATAACTTTTGTCATCTCTTAATAAAATATTATATTTAGGGTCATATTTTTTTATTAAATTAATTTCTAGAATTAAAGCTTCGTTTTCACTTCCAACTACTATATATTCAAAATCAACTATTTCACTTACTAATTTTGCTGTTTTACCATAATGTGTTCCTCTAAAGTAAGAACTTAATCTATTTTTTAATTTTTTTGCTTTTCCGACATATATAATTACATTATCTTTGTTTTTCATCAAATAACAACCTGGTTGGTTTGGAACTAAAGATAATTTTTCTTTTAACATAATATCACCCACTTAAAAATTATTATACCACATATCTTGCTTATTTAATTATTATTTACTATAATAATATTATGAAGAAAATTATTGAAGAAAAAGAAATAGAATATATAGTTAACAAATCAAAATTTATTGGTTTTGTATACAATGTATATAGTATTGATGATGTAAAAAATATACTAACAAGCCTTAAAAATAAATATAGTGACGCTACACACATATGCTATGCTTATATAATAAACCAAGTTAAAAAATATGATGATAATCAAGAACCAACTGCTGGGCTTCCTATTTTAAATGTTCTTGAAAATAATACTTTAAATTATGTAATGTGTGTCGTTGTAAGGTATTTTGGTGGTATAAAACTAGGAGTTGGTGGATTATCTAGAGCTTATGCTAAAGCTTGTAAATTATGTTTAGAAAATAATACTAAAATTTTAAGTTATGGATTTAAAATTATTATTAGATTTGAATATTCTCAGATTAATCAAATGGATTTTTTATTAAAAAATAGTAAAGTTGTTGATAAGAAATTCGATGAAGATGTTACTTATACTATTTTAATTACGCAAAAAGAATTTGAAACAATTAAAAACAATTTAAATGTAATAGAAAAAACAAGTGTTATTATGTAATCACTTGTTTTTAGTTTGTTATAATTACTGTTCTTGTTATTGTTCTAGTGTGTGTGATTCCATTATGGATATTTTTTGCTGTATAATATACTGTGTATGTTCCAACCAAAGATGTATTAATCTTACTTACTTCAACATTGTTTTTTTGATATTGAATTGTAACATCATTTATTATGTTATTTTCATAATCCTTGGCAACTACTCCTTTTTCAGTATATTGTGAATTTAGAGTAACATATTCTACTGAATTACCATTTAAAACAATTGTTGGAGCATATTTATCGATGTTGACATCGTTCGAATCGCTATAGTCATTAACTATATATTCATACATATTATTTGTATATATTATTTGAACTGTTGTTTGATTAGATATCAATGTATTTGTTCTTGGATCTCTAATATCAAGTGGTAAATCACCACTTTTTTTTAGTTCTAAAAGAGTAACTTCTACTACTTTTCCTTCATCATTAGGAAGCATATCCATGTTTTTATATGCCCATTTTTCTGTTGCTAACTTAATTTCTTCTATTTGAGCAATATACAATTTTTCTTTGCTTTGTTTAATATTTTTATTAACAATTGGAATAATTAATAAACTTAGCATTCCCAATAATATAATTGCTCCAATCATTTCAATTAAAGTAAATCCCTTTTTCATTCAGACACCCTACTCTCTCCATTTTCATAATTTATTTCAATTCCATCTTGAACATTATAAATGTAAACATTAAAGTCAAATTTTTCATCTTCAATTGCTTTTGCTTCTATTTGAACACCATTTGCTAATAGATTGTCATTTTTATAAATAGGCGTTACCCTATACATAACACGATTGCCTGTTTTTTTTACATATTCTGCTACTTTATTTTCAAATGGTAACATTCCATTTATATTCATATTTCTTGTACAAGTAATTAAATTTTCTTTACTGTTATTACCAGATAATTGATAACCAATTAAATGACATCTATTATATAAATATTTACCATCAACTATATCGTATTTTACAGTGTGCCAACCTGATGGCTTAACCCCTCCAATACTTCCTCTGTCACTAGTTGGCAGACTATTTTTACTAATTACTGAATAAGCACTTCCTGCTCTTCCTAATCTATCTAACTTGCTATATGTTTCATTGTAATTGATTTCATTAAATGTCGATACATTATTATTAATAGTTACATAAATTTCTTTATTATAATCAGGTACATCATTAACGCCATAATAATTAGTTGGTTTATTAATAATTGTACTGCTAATTAATATTATAAGTAAAATAAATGCTTCTACTACTCTTCTATTCATATAAATATTATAACACATTTCAAAAAAAATAAAAGAGTTATAACTCTTTTACTTTACTTTTTTCCAAAGTTACATCATAATAACTTGTTCCTATCTGCATTGGTACTAAACCATTAAACGCATTTTCTAACATTTCTTTTTTATTTTTTATGTCAGATAATACATCAATATTATCTGATTGTAGTAAATCACAATATTTATGAATATCATCACAAGGTATAAAGTTATACTCTTTTAGTACTTCACCACTAATAACACCAAATCTTTTCCTTTTTTTAAAATTATTAGCAGCAATAAAACGGTATTCCAAAGGAAGGTCGTTACAACTAAATCTAGTTTGTTCTGCAAATTTTCCTTTGTAACTTAAAGTTCGATGAAACCCTTCTTTTATACTTGTACACACAGGAACATAATATATTTCTTTTTTCATTTCCGTACTCCTCGTATAATAAATTGTAAGTGTTTTTAACTTACAATTTATTATTCTTTCTAGTTAGTTTTTTAACTAACAAAATTTATTTGTTAGTTGTGATACTCTTTAGGTAGAGATTACATTTTAACACATTAATAAATTTTTTTCAATATTTTTTTACCTTTAATCAAATATACTAAAATTGATATTAAAACCATAATTATTAAAAATATTATTGTTCCCACATTTACATTTTCTGTTTTAGTAACATTTCCGCTTACACTTAAAATACTTTCTTTTAAAACTTGATAATTATGATTAACCGAATAACCATTTTTTAAATAATCACTTGGATTAGAAGAAAACTCTCCACCGCTTATAAATTTATTGTGTTTTGTTTTAAAACTGTTTGATAAATTAAATACATCTTTTGAAGCTTCTGATTTAAATTTACCACCACTTATATTAATACTGCTAACTTTTGTATTATTTCCATATTCATACATAACATTGCTGTTTTTGCTAATAAAATTACCACCTTTTATATCTATCACTATATCACCAGCATATCCATTATTTGATTCTATTTGAAAAGTTGTTCCTGTCCTATTAATTCCATTAGGATTTAAAGTTGTTGGTACTTCATCAATTCCTGTTACTATAACATCACCATCATTTATAGTTAAAATACCTGATTTTATAGCTATACCAGCATCATTTGCTTCTATATAAGCTCCATCTACTAATACGTTTGAATAACCTGCCATATATAAACCATTTCCAATTGAATTTATTTTAGCTGTTTTATTTATTTTTATATCAGGGTAATTAATTTTATCTTTAATTGTTCCATTAACATAAATACCAGCTCCACTATCACCACTACTATCTTTGTAAGTATTTATTGTTCCATCAAATGATACTTTTATTCCATATCCTTTTCCATTATATTGGTCTATAAATATTCCTGTCCATCCTTCTAGTATAACATCACTTGAAACATTAACAACACTATATTCTGAATCATAAGAATTTTCGCTTCCCTTAATAACAATCGCTCCAAAATAAGGTTCTAATTCATTAACTTTCCCTTTCCCTGTTAAATTAAGAGTTCCATTTTGAACTTTAAAAACATAACTTTTTCCTGATATATTATTACCATTTAAATTAATTGTTATGTTTTTATTGATTAATTGTGGTTTTTCGATTGTAACCGATGATAGCATTGTTATAGTATCGCCATCAAAGGCATTTTCTATAGCTAAACTTAACGTTTCATAATAATTATTTCCGATTTTTACTGATATTCCATCACCTGCTAATACATTAAAACTTAAAGCAACAAAACATACTACTGAAAATATTACTTTATTCAAGTCTAATCACCCACTAAATTTTATTATATTAATTAAAAAAAAATGACAAAAGAAAAAGGCTTTAAGCCTTAATTGCATCCTTGCTTACATGTATTGCTAGTTATCTTTGAAAACATAACTTTTAATTTAGTTTTAAAATCATCTAAATCGCGTTCTTTCCAGTATTCAGCTGGCGTTTTAAAACCTTTAGTATCCCAAGCAGTTTCATCATCAAATCCTACTATTACTCCATTATTTACTACAATTACCGCTGGAACATATACTCTTTTATTTCCTTCTTCATCATATTGTAAATAATCTGATAACAGTCCAACTATTTTTTGATACTCTTGTGTATTTTCTTTTCTCTCATTTAATATGTTTTTGTAATAAATTTTTGAAACACTATTTTCTTTAGCGGTTTTATTTAAATGTTTTACATATTCCATACACCATGGGCATTCTGGAAAACCTAAATAAACTACTCCAGTTCCATTTTCTAAAATTTTTATAATTTCTTCACTTGTTTTATACACAAAAACATTTTCTTTATCTTCTAAGTTGTATTCTTGACTAAATTTTATAGCATCTGTTTCACCACTTTTTTGTTCTGGTTTAATTAAAAACATATATGCTCCTATTAATACTAGCACTACAAATATTGTAATTAGAATTATATCCATTTTCTTCTTCATTTTAACACCTCACCTACATTTTAATATGTATATTGATTAAAAGCAATAAAAAAGCAGTTGAAATAACTCAACTGTTAGTTTAGTTGCATTCATTTATTGACAATGACACTTTATAATTTGTCGTTTTATTATCTTTAGTTGTTGCATTTATTTCTAAATATAAGCTATCATTATCATAACTTCTACACATTTTAGAAAAATCCTCTAAATCAAATTCTATATTTTCTAAAAAATCTTTTAACTTTATTTCATCGTTATCATAATATAATTTATCTAATTCTTTATTTATATTTTGTTTTTTTTCATACAATGTACACTCAATTTTAACATAATCATTATTATCATCATTCCCACAATAATCTATATTAGATAAGTGTAGGTGTGATTTATTATTATTGTAGGCGATACTTCCACTTATTTTAAAATTTGAACAACTCGATGATAGAGTTTTAAATTCAAAATCATCTTTCTTTAGTATGAATACTAAACCTATAATTAATATTACTATTAAAGGTATTAATAATAAATATTTATTTTTTTTATTTATTTCCCCTTCTAGTACTTCATCAATACTAATGTTATAATCTTTGCATATTTGTTTTAATAAAACTATATCAGGTAGACTTTTACCATTTTCCCATTTACTTACAGCTTGGAATGTGACATTATATTTATTAGCAAATTGAGCTTGCGTTAAATTGTCTTTTTTTCTTAATTGTTTTATTAAGTTTGATATTTTTTCTTGGTTCATAATTCGCCTCACTTTTTGTTGTAATATTTAAAACTATAAAAACATTTGTATAAATTATATCATTATAATGTTTTTTTGTAAAACATTATAATGAAATCTCACAGCCAAAATATTTACAGTCATAAAATGTTTTGAGGTGAGAAGATGAACTTCGAAAATAAAATTTTAAATATCAAAAAAAATCAAATTTTACTTAACAGGTTAAAAGATGTTGATATATACCCTAGTTTTGTAGTTCAAGGTCCTACTGGTAGATTATATAATTCTTCTAATTATTTTTTTTAATAATAAAATTAAATAGGAGGTAATTATGAAAATTAATTATAGTGAAGAATTTAAGAATAAAGAAATCAAAAAAATATTAAACGAAAAATATTTTGAATACATAAAAAAATTAAAATGAGAACAGCTTTATACTTAAGATTATCTGATGAAGATAAATTAAAAGTTGATAATTTATCAGAAAGCATTAAAAATCAAGAAATAATGTTAAAAGATTATGCTAAAGAAAAAGGTTATGAGGTAGTATCTATATATAATGATGAAGATTGGTCTGGTTCGGATGATACAAGACCTGGTTTTAATAAAATGCTTGAAGAATGCAGGAAAGGTAATATAGATATTGTTTTGTGTAAAACTCAATCTAGGTTTGCTAGAGATATGGAGTTAATTGAAAAATATATTCATAATCTCTTCCACCAATGGAATGTTAGGTTTGTAACAGTAGTTGATAGAATCGACAATATGCAAAAAGAAAGTAGAAAAACTAGTCAAATTTTAAGTTTAACTGATCAATGGTATTTAGAGGATACATCAATTAATATAAGAGAAACTTTTAGAGCTAAACGAAAGGAAGGAAAACTAACTGCTAGTTTTGCTAGTTACGGATATATTAAAGAGCCATCAAACAAAAATCATTTAATTGTGGACAAAATTGCAAGTAGTATAGTTAAAAGAATATTTAATGAATATATAAGTGGAGTTGGAGTTGAAAAAATTGCTTACAAATTAAATAACGACAATATATTAAGTCCATACGAATATAAATTGTTAAATGGTTCAAAGTTAAAAATACCTTTAGTCAAAAATTATTTAAATTATGAGTACATTAAATCAATTGGTACATATATTGTTGATATTAATTTTACAAACAATGAAGATGGTGTTTTATACAACTTTTCTTGTTTAAATACTATCAATTTTGATGGTAAAGGTGAAATTACTATTAAAAAATGTAGTCAAGGAAATTTATACTGTGTTGTTGATGGAAAATTAAAACGATTAAATATAGGTGATACCATAAATTGTATTGATTACATAATATTTAAAACCGACAAAATAATAAATAACCATAATATAAATTATCAATTTGAAATCAGTTTAAAAGAAAATAAAGCTCACAAAAAATACTATATTAAAGTTACAAATGAAAATATTAAAAATTCAAATTTTATTTGTAATATAAGAAAAAAATTTAAATGGTCTAGTGCAAGTATAAAAAAAATATTAAAAGATGAAGTATATATCGGAAATTTAGTTCAATTTAAAACGACAACAGTTAGTTATAAAAATCATACTTTAATTTATAATGATGAAACTGAAAGAATAAGAAAAAATAATACTCATGAACCTATTATTGATGAAAATATTTGGATTCAAGTTCAAGAAAGATTAAAAAACAAAACAAGAAGTTTAAAAAGTGGTAAAATTCATACTTTTAGTAACAAAGTTTATTGTATGAATTGTAATCAAACTTTTAAAAAATGTGGTAAAAATAATGAACAAGGATTTAGTTATTTATGTTGTAAAGACAAAATAAATAAGTGGAATTATTGTGATAATAAAAAATATATAAATGAAGAAGTATTATATAACTTTGTTTTAAACAAAATAAATGAATTATTAACTAAATACTATGATGAAGATTATATAAATGAATTATACAAAAAAGATATTTTAAAAGAACAAAATAAAGAATTAATAGAAATCGAAAATGAAATTGATTTTATTAATAATAAATTGAATAAAAAAGATTTATATTTTAAAAAATTATATGATGATTACAACAATGGAATAATAGAAAAAAGAGAGTTTTCGATACTAATAAGTAATTATAGAGATGATTATGAGAAATTAAAAAATAGAATTAAAACTTTAGAGAATAGTAGAGATAATAATAATTCTTTAAAGCAATTTGATAGTAGTTTGTATAAAAAAATTGACAATTTATCAATCGATTTAGTTGATACTTTTATTTCAAAAATATTAATTGGAAAATACAACAATAATTCAAGAAATCTAAAAATCATATGGAATTTTTAGATTTAATAAATCGAGATACTGGTCCTGCTGGTACTGGAATTCAAATTTTAGGAACATATGAAAACGAAGAAGAATTAAGACTTGAACATCCAACTGGAGTTGTAGGAGATTGTTATATGGTTAATAATTCTTTATATGTATGGGATAAAAATATTAATGATTGGCACAAATCAGCAAATATTGAAGGTCCTATTGGTCCAAAAGGGGATAGAGGTCCTCAAGGTTCACTGGACCCTACTTCTTATAATGCTGTTTGTTTCGTTAGTTTTAAAGACTCTAATAGTACAGGTACATCAACAATTACTACTACTAACGAAAAAATTAGTGATATGGAATTTATACTAAATAAAGGTAATACTAGTGATATGAACTTTTCAGAAGTTAATTTTGCTGATATTTATGCTGATAGAAATCTAGAAGTTAGAACAGAGATAACTGGTGATAATTCTAGTAATGTTTCTTTTTCGATGATTAATGTTATTTTAAAAAGTTATAAGTTATAAATCTAACTCATTTTAAAAATGAAACCAAATTCTGGTTTCATTTTTTGTTTAAGCTTTTCCTAAATATTCTATAACCATAGTGACAAGTGGATTACTGAAATAAGAAATTGAATTTATATTTTTTATATCCGGCGAATGTAAAAAAATCGGTTGTTTACTTAAATTAGATAATTCGTAACTACTATTTATATTTGCAACTGATATAATTCCTTGAGCAACTAATTCAACTGCTTCGCCATTAAACACCCATTCTCCAACGCCAACATAAGCATTGTCAAAACCTGTTTGTTTAAATCCAATTGATACAATATCTTTAGTAGGATCAAAATCAACTTGTTCTACTTTTGGATATGCCGATACTGTAAAACCAATTTTATAATATCCAATTTCGTTAAATTTTATTGTATCTGAATCTAATGTTATTAAATCAGTTACATCAAGTTCAACTCGTCCAAGCGGTAGTTTTTCACCAGATTTTACTTCTATACCATCTATGTTTTTTCCATCATTGAATTTTACAATATATGCCGTTCTTATTTGACTAGGGCCAACCGGTCCTATATCTCCCTTAGGCCCTTTAATTTGACCTACATTCACCCATTTTTGCTCATTTTCAGACCAAACATATAAATCGCCATCAATTAAGTATGAATCACCGATTTTTCCTATTGGGTGTTCTTTTATTAAATCATCATATTGGTCATAAGAGCCTAATATATTAACACTTGTTCCATCTTTTCCTTTAATACCTTGTTCTCCTTTTGGTCCTGCTGGTCCTATATCGCCTTTGGGTCCCGGCAATCCTCTTGGTCCTGGTGGTCCAAAAACACACTTTGGTTTGCATTTTTGATCGTGTTCTATTTTTTTAAATATTTTGTCATAGTTCATCTTATACACCTCCTTTAATAGAATATGTATAATATTTACTTTCATAAATTATATTTATCTAAAAAAACATTTTATAAATATAACATTTTATAAATTATTTAATTTTTTGTATTTTAAAAAACTAGTTTTCTTTTGAATTTAAATTTTTTTATCTAATTCTTCTTTTAAAACATTGTAAACACATGAATAACTTCTTCTTCCATAAAACTTACAAAATCTTCTAATACTAACTGTACTTCTTTTATAAAGATTTACGATATAATCTTTTTCTTTTTGCGTTAATTTATTAACTGGTTCCCTATTTTTATTGCCATGTGTTAAATTAAAATTATTATCTAGTATTTCTTTTTTTAATTTTAAAATATATTTTTCATGATAACCAGTAATATTAGCTATTTCTTTATATGTCAAAAATGTGTCATTATTTAATTTATCATTAATTAATTTGTAAGCATACTCTTTCTTATTCATTTTATTCACCATATATAATATAACACAAAAGTAATATTTTTGCAAAATATTACTTTAAAAATGTCTTTACTCTCTCATATTCTCTTTGAAATTGTAAATTGTCTTCAATCCTTTGATTAGCATATTCACATTGTTCTAAAATGCGTTTTACCCAGTATATTTCTTTCTCTTTAGTTGGTTTACTAAACACAAAATCATAGTGAAGTTGTTGAACTGTTGTATCGGAATATCTTCTTAATGCTGAACCACAATGAGCATATGCTTTTTTAGATAATCCAAAATGTCCTATATTGTTTAATGAATAAAAAGCTCTTGGATACAAGTTAATTAATCCGTCAGCTATTTTCATATATGTTGCTTTATCAGTATAATCTTGCTCTATTCTTCTCTTTAATCTCAATAATTGTTCATATTCTTCAGTTGTATCAGGTGTAGGATGATTTCTAAATATAAATGGATAACCATTTGTTACATAATAATTTGCAACTAATGATTGATATAATATAGCAAACTCTTCGTTTATTGATTCAGATTGAGTTAATAATCTATTGTTTCCATGAATTATTTTTTTTGCTTCATAATATAATGTCCTATCTGGAGAGGTTCTTTTTAATATCTCTGCTGCTTCACTTAATAGTAATAATGTTTCATCTTGTTTTGTAAGACCACCGCTTTTTAATATTTGGTTTGCTTCATCATAACTCATACTTCTGTTTATAATTGCTTTTGTTGGTCTAAAACTAAAGTTATCAACACTACCATCACTATATAAGTCAAATTCATAACATATAACATTTTTAATACTATGAGTATTTAGTGATAATAATTCATGTGATATTTCTTCGGGGTATAAAGTAATTTCAACATCTGATAAATATAGTGTTTCTTGTCTACTTCTTGCCTCTAAGTCAATAGTTGAATCTTTTCTTATGACACTTGGAACATCAGCATTATAAACCCTTACATGATAGTGGTCGTCTATTTTTTCAATACTAATCGCATCATCTTTATCTAGGCAACCAACTGGGTCAATAGCAACTATATACTCTTTTGGTATACTTTCTAGTTGTTTCATAACATCATTACTAAAAGTTGTTGAAACACCGTATTTATTTTTAATTAAATCAATATTTTCAGATGTAATTTCAGCATTAGTTAACCCATTTATAATTCCTTGATAAAAACTTTTCTTTCTTGTATAATCTTTAGAATCAAAAGATAATTCATCAATTCTTTTATTTATTAAATCACAATATTCTTGAATTTCCTCACTTGACAAACTAAAACTACTTGAATTTATAAATTCTAATATAATAGAATTAAAATATGTAACATTAGGATTGTTTATATCATCGTAACTTAATAATTTATCAATCATTTCTAAGACAATATGTTTGCCATTGTTATATGTATTAACATATCTAGGTGTTAGATTAATAGTTTGTTTTAAATATGGAATAGATTTTATTTTATAAATTAATGTACTTATAAAATCATAATCTGTTTTTCCGTTTACATTTCTTATTTTAGTTATTAACACTTTACTAAATTCCTCTAATTTAGGTAAAATTGTATTTTTAAATAAAAAATCTTCTTTTTTTGCTTTTTTAATTATGCTTTCTAGACTACTTGCTATTTTATTTATATTATAACTTTCATTAAATAAATTCATATATGTTTCAAATAGGTTATCCAAATAAATTTCATTATATTCACTATTTATGAATATTAAAAAACTTGATTGAATTATTCTAATGTAATCTTGTTCATTAAACAATGTTTTTAATTCTTCTAGTGTAAGTGGTTTCTCCTTTAATAATAAATATACTTTGTAACCATTTGATTGTTCATATATTTTCATATTAACACCCCTCTAAATATTGGTTATTATTATAATATAATTATTCTAATAAGTAAAGAAAAATATTTTAATTTGAAATTTACACATCATATTATACATCATCTATCAAATATAAAAACTGATAAAAATTATCAACTTTTAACTTTGACATTTTTATCAATTTTATTTTAACGTTTATATCAGTCTATTTTTTTAATTAATTAACCACGTCAGACACAGTTAAGTGAAAAGGGTCTACTGAGCAGACAACACAGCACGAGCCGAGAGGCTACTGAGGCCATTACCATAGGTGAGGCTGAAGCTGAACACTCCTGCATAAGTACCACTGCTATAGATGCCCCCGCGAATGAACCAAGAGTTGCTAGAGTACGGGAAGTACGCGTAATCTGAATACCATCCGCCACCCCAAGTTTCTAAGAACGGCGCGGGCAGAAGGGTTGTAACAGTCAGCGCCCCCGCAGTTGTCGAAGGCAAACAATCCTGCATAAGTATCAGAAGCGTTGTCGCCACCACGACCGTACCAAGTGAAACTTGAATCCAGGAAGCCCGTGGAATCTCCGTACCATCCACTTGTTTCCGTTGTCGCATCTCCTGTTTTTCCTGTGCTACTTGTATATTTATCGTAATATTTTGCCGCTGGCATTGAACTAAATCCTGCCATACTTATAATATCATTATAATTACCCATTACACTTTCAACAGCTCCACCACTCATATCATATACTCCATAGATATTTCCGGTTGTTGATTGGGAACTACTCGAATAGAATGCGTTACTTGAGTTTTTCATGTTACCCATTACATATTCCCAAGCACCGCCA
>HF989921.1:0-196 GCA_000432255.1 Acholeplasma sp. CAG:878
GCCTGAAGAGAGCATTTAACCGTGCTCTCATTTTTTGTTCCCATTTTATAAGGGTTTGTGAGGTATCGGAATTGCTAAAATAATTTTAGGTACAATTTAGGTACAAAAAAATTGACTTTTAAAATAGTTCATTGAAGAAAAGTGACGTAAACGGCAAAAATCTTCAATGGATTTTTAATTATAACAATGATACGGA
>HF989921.1:256-503 GCA_000432255.1 Acholeplasma sp. CAG:878
GAATGGGGAAAAACAATATTATTCCACAAATGGTATAAAATATATTGACATATTATTCCAAAAACGGTATAATCTATATATAGAGGTGATAACTATGCAAATTAGAGAAGCTAGTGAAAAATGGAATATTAGTGAAAGAAGAATAAGACAACTTATTCAAGATGGAAGAATTGAAGGTGCTGAAAAAATAGGTACAACATGGAATATTCCAGATGATACTAATAAACCAATCGATAAAAGAGTAAAA
>HF989921.1:525-1154 GCA_000432255.1 Acholeplasma sp. CAG:878
TCGATAAAAGAGTAAAAGACGAAATTGAATTCAAAATAGATCTACCTGAAGATTATTTTAATGAAGTTGATGAAAAACTTGCAAAACTAAATAGTAAAAGACCATTACCTAAAGAAGCAACTGAGTCATTACAAAATGCAATTAATCTAGAATGGACATATAACAGTAACGGTATTGAAGGTAATACATTAACACTAAAAGAAACTAAAGTAGTATTAGAAGGTATCACTATAGGTGGTAAGTCTGTAAGAGAACACCTAGAAGCTATAAATCATGAAAATGCTATTGAATATCTAGAAGAATTAATTGGTACAAAAAGTGAAATATCTGAATGGAATATTAAAGGATTACATCAATTAGTTTTAAAAGGTATTGATGATGAGAATGCAGGCAGATATAGAAATCACGATGTAATTATTAGTGGAGCACAACATAGACCACCACAATATATAAAAGTTCCTGAATTAATGGAAAAATTAATAATGAATTATGATGAATGGGATAAATATCATCCAATAGTAAGATCAGCATTATTACATGGAGAATTAGTTAAGATCCATCCTTTCATTGATGGAAATGGTAGGACATCTAGATTGATAATGAATATGGAGCTAATGAGAAGTGGATAT
>HF989922.1:0-119 GCA_000432255.1 Acholeplasma sp. CAG:878
GGTGTAAAATGATAAAAATTTAAAGAAAATAGTGGTAATAACGACTTATGGAAAACTTTTATATGAAGCAATAAATAAGGAGGTAGTAATGAAAAAAATTGGAGATAGATATACTAACA
>HF989922.1:221-827 GCA_000432255.1 Acholeplasma sp. CAG:878
AAGTTTTAGAATATAAAGATTGGAGAAATTTCTTAAAGGTTTTAAATAAAGCAAAAGATGCTTGTAAAAATTCTGGCTTTAATATAGATGAACAACTTGTTGAGGTCAACAAGTTGTCAAAAAGAAATAATAATGCCACTGCTAATATACAAGATTATAAACTATCAAGATACATATGCTATTTGATAGTGCAAAATGCTGACCCTAGTAAAGAAGTTGTTGCTTTAGGACAAACCTATTTTGCTATACAAACAAGAAAACAAGAAATAACAGAACAGGAATATGATTCATTATCAGATGATGAAAAAAGATTTTATCAAAGAAAATTAACAAAGCAAGGTAACTATACGCTTCAAAAAGTTGCTTCAGCTGCTGGAGTTAAAAATATGGCTGAATTTCATAATGCTGGATATAAAGGATTATATAACGGAGAAACAGCTGATGATATTTTTAAAAGAAAAAAATTACGCTATAGAGAAGATATTTTAGATAATATGAATGAAGATGAATTAGTTGCTAATTTATTTAGAATAAATCAAACAAAGCAAAAACTTTTAAAAGATAATGTACAAGGTGAGAAAGAAGCAAAAGATGTACATTATGAGG
>HF989923.1 GCA_000432255.1 Acholeplasma sp. CAG:878
TTAAAAATTAAGAAAGGAGTGATAAAAATATGGAAATAAAATATACAAGACAAGGAGATTATTTAATACCAAATTTATATTTAGAAAAGGAGGAATAATGTGAAAGAATTGGCAAATATGGAATATTAAGATTACACTTTATTGCTCAAGATAAACAAGCACTTTATGAAACACTTTTGATGACAAATAAACTAACTCATCATCTTCTTTTAGTCAGTGATTCTTGCGAAAGTTTATACAAAATACTAATGGATGATTATATTAAAAATGATGAAAGATTGTCTGAAAAAAATAAAGAATTAAATCCATTAGAATGGACAAAGTTAATGAATAATTACAAGAATATGGCTGAAGAAATTGTCTTAAATGAATATGTTTTTGTGTAAATAATCTTTAAAAAAGAGGAAAAAATTATCAAAATAATTTAATCCTCTTTTTATATTTTTTAGACTGTGGGAGTAAAAGTAGTGTCTAGCCAGCACTGAATTTATACTCCCGCATAAATTCTACTATGGGAATTCCCATACCCTT
>HF989924.1:0-21005 GCA_000432255.1 Acholeplasma sp. CAG:878
GGTTGTTGTACTCCACCTTGTTGTGGCATTGGTCTTGGTTCAGTAGGAATATTATGTTGCGTTGTTTGAACAGGTTCAACAACATTTTCAACTTTATTTAAAGCAGTTTCATCTTTTTTTTCTGTTTCTTCTTGTTTTATTTCATCAATATGAACTTTTTTATTTTTACCTTTAACAATACTAATAATCACAACTACTAAAATGATAACTATTAATGCACTTCCACCAATTATATAATATAACATATTGTCAATTTCAGTTGGTGTTGCTTTTGTTGGTTCTGTTGCAAAATCAAATGAAAATTTAATAGTATTCATCTTTTGATTTTCATCATATTTAACTAAATAAGTTAATGTTTTTCCATCTTCAGATACGCTTGTCGCATTATGAGATAATGGTTTATTTGGTAATGTAATAGTATAAGTTATATTGATTAAATTATTTAAAAGTTCAGAATCTACACCATCCATTTCTTCTGCTTTTTTATCATCTTCTGCCATAATCCAATTTGCACTATAAACTCCATCTTTTAATGAAAACATATTACTATCATTTCCATCATCTAACCATTTTTCAACCACGAAAGGAGTTTCAGTACCATTCTTTGCAGTTACTTCATCAATGCTAGTAAATTTTTTACTAATTTTGTAACCTTTTACTCCTTCATTATCGTATTCTTCAACTGTATAACCTTTTGTTTTTAATGCTTCAATATCAGTTTCATCACTTACTGTAGCATTCTCATCACCTTCATCACCAGTCATAGATGATAAATCAATTTCTTCTTTCATAGAAAATTCCATACTTTTGTCTTTGTTAACAACAACATTAGTATCTAATGATACACATCCTGTTAGTCCAATTAACAATACACTAACAACTAACAATCTTAAATATTTTTTCATATTTTCCCTCCACTACTATATTAGTATTATAGCATTAATAAATAAACTATGCAATTACTTTATTACCTTTAAAATTAATTTTTCACGTTTTACTTTTTTATTGCTATAAGTTAGACTAGATAAATAATACTTTATTAATTCTTCTACATTTTCTTTGTTTGTATAGAAAACAGCTACCGTCGAACCTTTTTTAACATAATCACCTGTTTTAGCTTTTAATACAATTCCAGCAAAATAGTCAATGATGTCATCTTTATTACTTCTTCCACAACCTAACATACAACTTACTTTTCCAATTACTTCAGTATCCATTGATGAAATATAACCATTATTTTCACTCTTTACTTCATAGAATTTGACTTTTCCTTGACTATTTAAATCTCCACCTTGATAATTAACCCATTCAACAAATTTATTATAAGCCATACCATTTTCTAAAACTTCTACAACTTGTTTCCTTGCTTCATTATAATCAATATTGTTTATTAACATATTCATGTGTGTGGCTAAACAAATAGATATTTCTTTTAAATCTTCTGGTCCTTTATTTTTTAATACTTCAATTGCTTCCATTACTTCTAGAGCATTTCCAATTTTATTTCCTAATGGTTCATTCATATTAGTTAATATACAAGTTGCGTTAATACCATTCGTTTTAGCAATCATAACCATTTTTTCCCCTAATTTAGTTGCCTCTTTTACATCTTTCATAAAAGCACCCGTTCCAACTTTAACATCTAAAACAAGATTTTTAGAAGAACCTGCTATTTTTTTACTCATAATACTTGATGCGATTAAAGGAATACTATCAACTGTAGCAGTTACATCTCTTAGGGCATATATTTTTTTATCTGCTAAAGCTAGATTAGCAGTTTGACTTACAACAGCTAAGCCTATATCTTTAACTTGTTTAATAAACTCTTGATTTGATAGTGTTACATTCATACCGATTGATTCTAATTTATCAATTGTTCCCCCGGTATATCCTAAACCTCTTCCACTCATCTTAGCAACACTTCCACCTAGACAAGCAATAATTGGTGAGATTATCAATGTTGTTTTATCACCAACCCCACCACTACTATGTTTGTCAATTGTGTTATTAAGATTACTTAAATCCATTCTATCACCAGAATTAGTCATAGCAATAGTTAAATTAGAAATTTCTTCATCATTCATGCCATTAATAGCAATTGCCATAAGTAATGCAGATGCTTGATAATCTTTTATATTATCATTAGTATAGTTAAATACAAAATAATCTATTTCTTCTTTTGTTAAACTTAAATTATGTCTTTTTTTGTCTATTATGTCATATATATTCATATTATCTCTCCAATTCAAACGAATAAGGTAGGATTTCTTTTAGAGTGTATTCGATTTTATTTTCATTTTCTAACATATATATTTTAAAATCATCACTACAAAATTCTCTCATTACTTGCCTACACACTCCACATGGATAACAAGGCTCATTATCTCCCACTACAGCGATTGCTTCAAATTCTTGTTCACCTTCACTAATCGCTTTATAAAAAGCTACTCTCTCCGCACAACAAGAGGGACTATAAGCTCCGTTTTCAATATTACATCCCATATAGATTTTACCGCTTTTAGTAAGTAGAGCAGCTCCGACTCTAAAATTAGAATAAGGACTATATGAACTTAGCATTGCTTCTTTTGCTTTTTCAATCAATTTCATTTAACCACCTCTAACGCTAGTGTTATCATATCAGTTAATGCTTTACTTCTTTCTTCAGCAGTTATTGCTTTTTTATTGATAATGTTATCAGATATTGTAAGTAAACAACTTGCTTTTCTATTAAAATATTTTGCTAAATAAAACAAAGAAAATGCTTCCATTTCAACTGCTAATATATCATCAGGCATTCTTTTTCTATATTCATCAGTTTCTAAATACGGGTCAAAACATTCCGCACAAAATGTTTTTCCATATTTTATATTTAATTTTAATTCTTTAGCTTTTTTAATAATCAATTCATCAAGTTCACTTGAACTTTCCGCACTAAAACACTTTTTATTACTAAAATTATAAGCAAAATTTCCTTCTGTATAAGAACAACTACTTAAAACTATATCCATTATTTCAACATCTTTGTTAAATGAACCTGCCGAACCTATCCTAATTATATTTTCAACATCAAAAAATTTATACAATTCATAAGCATATATTCCCATACTAGGCATTCCCATTCCTGATGTCATTATAGTAACTTTTGTATTTTTATAATACCCTGTATAACCTAACATACCTCTTACATCATTAATCAAAACTGCATTTTCTAAAAAGTTATCAGCGATAAATTTAGTTCTATTAGGGTCGCCAGCCATTAAAACTGTTTTAGCAACTAAACTTTTATCTGTTTTCATATGTGGTGTTTCTATCATACACATTCCTCCTATTTTAAGTATACCAAATATTTATTAATAATTCTATCAAAATAATATCAAAGTGTAAAATAAAAGTATAGAAAAAGATAGTTATTTTAAACTATCCAAGTATTCAATTATTTTTTCATTTCCTTCGTAAGTTTTAATAATTTTTTTGTTTTTAATTTCAAACAATGTACTTTGTGACACTTTTAAATCAGTAATATCACTTACATTTAAATTCGATTTATCTGAAACAAAATTACTATTTAGTGGATTATCAATATTAACTTTGTAATATTTTGTTTTTTGTCCATCTAATTTAGTTTCATAATAAATACTATATGCATCATCAGGATCAAAAGCTAAAACATAATAATTATCGTTAGGTTGTTTTAATATATTACCTAATAAAATTTCTTTGTATTGAATTGTTGCTGGAGTTTTCAAGACTTCTTGCTTCTTTTCTTTCGTTACAATTAAAGTTACTGCATAAAATAATAGAAAAACTACTGTAACAATTACAACCATTTTTATTAATCTTCCTACTTCATCACTATTCATTGACGCATTGTTATATTTCTTATTTGCCATTATATCACCTATTTAAGTATAACATATTTTAATAAAAAGTAAATGATTTTCATATTTTTTTCATCAAAAACATAACTTTTTCTTTTAAAATTTACATGAAAATATATAATATTATTATTTAATTTAAAAATAATAAGGATTCTTATAAAAAAACTATTGAATTAATCAATAGTTATTTACCGACTGGTAATGTTCCAATCGAGTTAGCAACTTGTAATAAATCATTAGTATTTAAAACATCAGACACAACATAGAATTCAACTCCATTATTTACCCAAGTTACTGAACTATCTGATAGAGCACCCACTGTTCCTGTTACAATATATGGTTCTCCATACATAGGAATAGTAAGTAATTCTTCTGTTGGTTTAATAGTTTCTTGAATAACCATAAATGGACTATCACCATTGAATGTTAATATTACTCTCTCTCCATCTTCTACCATTACTTTTTCTTGACCTGATAAATATGTATTAGCTGGCACATACATTGGATAAATAATTGAATCTAGACTTTTTGAGGTTGTGTTAGTATCTACATTACTCATATTACCTTTTAATGTAAAATAAGAATCATCAAATGTAGCTTTATAATCTATACTATTATAAGTCATTTTCATTTGCATAACATCTTCATTATTTAAAACTATAACTTCTTTGATATTTAAATCTTTATCCAAATAAACTTTTTGTTTAACTAAATTAGGGTTATTAGCATAATTTACTGTTGATGTAAATATATAACCATCATTATTTTCTTCAAAACCTAAATTTTCATCATTTTTTAAATCTTGAATAACTGTTTGCAATAAATAACTTTGAGAATTATTATATGGCCATTCACTTTGAAATTTAAAACTTTTGTTCAAACTTGGTGTTAGAACATAAACTCCTTCTTCATTTTTTAAAATTATTTGTTCATGATTATTAACTTTGTTTTTTAAACTAACACGAAAATTATTTTTGCTTTTATATGCTGCTTCAACATCGTATTGATAACTGTCTTCATTGTTTACTATTTCTAACTTACCATCTAAATAATAAGCTTCAACATCAATTTTTTTACTTAAATTTTTTAAAATATCTTTTTCTCCTTTAGAACCACAACCAGATAACATAATTACCATAAAAACAAATAAAATACTTGCGAAAATCTTTTTCAATTTCTCACTCCTTCATATTCAATAAATTATATGGATATAAAAATTAAAAAATGAATATTTTTTTAATTTTTGGTAAAAATAACTACTGAACACACAGAAAGGATGATAAAATGGAAACATTACAAAAAATATGTTTAGTAATAACTATTATTGGAGCTGTTAACTGGGGATTAATCGGATTATTTGATTTTAACTTAGTTACTTTTATTTTTGGTGCTGATAGTATTATTCCTCGTATTATTTATTCTTTAGTTGGAATAACTGGTTTGATAAACATTGGTTTACTATTTGAACATTTTGATTAAAAAGAAAAATTGTAACTTATAGTTTGTTACAATTTTTTTATGTGTTGTTTTTAATATAAAAATTTTAAAAACCCCATATTTTAAATACAGGGTTTAAAAATTTATTTTTTATATATTCTAACTTTCATTTTTAAAACTGATGGAGTATATTCTACTCTATTATCATTTCCTGTTACATAAATATCAACATCGTGTACTCCTTCACCTAGTCCTTTTAAATCAACGTAGGCGTTAATATCAGTTTCATCAATTCCTTCAATTACCGAAGTAACACCTTTAACTTTAACAGTTATTGTATCAATATCAATTGGCGTAACTCCGTAACCACTACCTAAATTTTCAGCGGAAATACCGACATTATTTATTTCTGAATTGCTAATATCATTACTTAGTTCAACTCTTACAGTAACACTATTAACACTCATCGATTTAATATCAACTGGCTTAGTTAATTCAACTTTAAATTCACTTGATTCAGATAAACCTTCGACATTAATTCGTACTGGAATATAATCAACTGCTGATAAAGCTTCACTGCTACCGTAAATAGTAACCATCATATTACTATTGTCATTAATCGTTAAATTACTTATACCCATATTATAAACAACTTTTCCATCTGGAATTACTTGAATTGGAACTTGTTTACTTGGTGAGGTTATAGTTAAATCAACATCTACTTTAGCTGGACTAATTTCAACATCCACAACATTACCTTTTTCATCATAAGCTTTCAATGTCGAAGAAACAGTAATAGCTTGTCCTAGTGTAAATTTAGGTAAATTATTAATATCAACCAACGCTTTAACTGTCGCAACTTGATTAACTTTGTAATTAGCACCTTTAATAACAGCAGTATCACTACTTAATTTCAAATCACCAACAACATAAGTTTCATTTAAAACATCTTGATTTAACAAGTCAACAGTTAACGTTTTAGTAGCTGATATTTTTTCTCTTATTATAACCGTTGCAACACTTGGATTAACATTGTATTTAATCGAATTTGAAACTTGATTATATTTTATATCAACTTTATGAGTACCAGCTTTTAATCCCCACAAATCAATTGTAACTTCTTGAGTTGGCGATTGTTTAGCTAAGTATAAATTAGCTTTACTACCAATCATAGTCAAATCAACGCTATCAGGTATTCCTTCGACTACATAGTTATCTTCATCATATAAAACTTTTACATTAAGTCCTTCAATTAATTCAGCTGAACTATCTTTAAAACTTTCAATTTTTTGATCAACCGTAACAAATATAATTACAGCAATAATCAAAGATATAAATAAAAGAGTATTACTTTTAGATAACATATTCTCAAATTTTTTGCTTGGATTTTTGATTTTTTCATAAATGAATAAAACAAATTTTGAAATTGGCATTACAACATATTTACTAAAAAAATCAGAAATTAAAGTTAAAATGTTTTTATTTTTCTTCATCGAGAGTTTCACCTTCTTCCAAAACATATGGAGCTCTTTTTGGTCTTAACTCCTCTAAAATACGAAGTTTTAATTCATCTAAAGTTAAGTTATAGTAAAGTTCACCATCAACAGCTATTGATAACCTTCCAGTTTCTTCGGAAACAATAATTGATAGACAATCAGTAATTTCTGATATACCTAAAGCAGCTCTATGTCTAGTACCTAGTCTTTTGCTTATTTTTAGACTATCACTGGTTGGAAAAACAGCCCCCGCACTAGTAATTTTATCTCCTTGAATAATTACCCCACCATCGTGTAGGGGGTTATTAGGGAAAAATATTGAAATAAGCAAATCAGATGATATATCAGCATAAAGTTTTTTAGATTTTTGGATATAATCATTTAAACTATTATCTCTTTCAATAACTATTAATGCTCCAATTAAATTTTTTCTTAAATAGTCACAAGCATTAACTATTTCATAAACAACTTTTTCTCTTTCATCTACGGTAAGTGTTTTATGTCGTCCTAATAATTGACTTCGACCTAATTGTTCTAAAACATTTCTAATTTCTGGTTGGAATATAACTATTAAAGCAAGTGGTCCCCATTCAATTACGTAGTCTAACATATATCCAATTGTAGCTAGTCCTAGTTTATCACTTACAAAGTTTAGAATCAAAATGATTATTATTCCTTTAAATAAAAGAACCATTTTAACATTTTTTCGTAAACTCTTTAATATATAATACAAAACCAACCAAACGATTAAAACATCGGCAAGTTTTTGAATAAATTCAATTATATTTGAAAATGTCATTATTAACCTCCTTAAAACCTGAATAGATTATATCATAATTACATAATTTTTACAATTTATTAATAAAGTTTAATTTAGAAATAATATCTTCACCTATTATTTTATTAACCAATTCAATACTTTTTTCATAATTTTCAATTTGATTTTTAAAATGAGCATCTATTCCATATAAAACTTTTACATCATATAAAGAAGCAATTTTCCAAAATTCTTTTGATGGATAAGATATTTTATTTAAAATACCTATTAAATAACGATTTGCTTCGGTTAAATTAATTTCTAATGGTATATTATATTTTGAAGCATAAGAACAAATAGTATGCGCAACTCTACTTTCAATTTCACCAAAACTATTTCTTACATACATATAAGAATCAGGATGAACAATTAGATTAGGAATACCCTTTTCTATTGCTTTTACTATAGTATCAGCATAGTTTAATAAATCAGTATCGGAAAAATCATCATTTCTAAAAAATATTTTTAACTTTCCATCATCGCCAATAAAATGTTGACCTAAAACTAACAAATCAGTTTCCCTCTTTAGTTCTAATAAATTTTCTTCTTGGCTAGGAGCATATTCTACTTCAAAACCTACTTTAATAGTTATTTTATCTTTGTACTTTTCTTTTAACTTTAAAATACTAGAAATATATTCATCCTTTTGTTCATATTCCATTCGCATACCACGTCTTAAATCAATTTTGTTTTTTTGTGGACAATGGTCAGTAAAAGCTATTTCCTTAAATCCTTTTTTAATGAATAATTTTACAAAGTCTTCATCAGTAATATTTGCCTCTGCATGTCCACAACGATATGTATGAGTATGATAATTAAAATTCTGCATATTACACCCTACTTACATATTCTAATAAATTCAAGAATAATTTAACGAATTTCTTTTCTAAACCTTTATTACCTAATTTTCTTATTTCAATTCTTTTTTTCTTAACATCTAAATCGCTAAATAAAATAGCATCGATTTTTTCTTTTAATTCTGTTTCGATTTGTAAATCACTAATGATTTCTTCAATATCATTATTAATTAACCTAACAGCATCAATTTCAATATCTTTTCCTTTACAATTAACAGTTAATTGACTAACCGAATTAACATCATTTACTTCGACAACAAAATTTGCTCCTTCAACATAAGTTTTTGGACTAACAATTTGGTCTTTACTGTATACAGTAACATCTTTTGAACGCTTTGTATTTCTAAAAATAAGTCTATAATTACGATATTTTGGTACTATTCCGCTTTTACCAGCAATTGGTCTTATAATAACTGTATAGTTGTTTGGTAGGTAATTATATTCTATTTTTGTAAGTAAATAAAAATCTTTTTTATATAAATCACTTATACCATCATCTTCATACAATAAATACTCATTACTAACACCAGGGAAAAAATGAATTTCTAAGGTTTTTGGTGGATTAGTATCATTAATACTTTCATTTATACCAAGAGGAATAATACTTCCGGCCTTAGCAAAAACAGGATAATTTTCATCTTTGAAAAATGAAGTATAGTTTTTATCGCCAGGAAACTTCTTACCAGTAAAGAAATCATACCACATTCCAGCAGGTAAATACATTCTTTGAACTACCCTATCCATAACCGGGTCTTTTTTGTTTATAATTGGAGCGACAAAAAATTGACTACCAAAATAATATTCATTCACAAATATTGGGTCATCATACATTTCAGGATTGTTATAATATAAAGGTTTTATAAATGGTGTGCCATCAATACTGTATTTATAAGCTTCACTATATAAATATGGCAACATTTTATGACGAAGTTGTAAATATTCAGTTGCAATGTTTAAAGTTTTTATATTCCAACGCCAAGGTTCTCTTTTATAATATTTTCCCTTATCAACGCCAAATCTTAAAATTGGTGAGAAACAGCCTAATTGAACGTACCTAATATATAATTCATTATCTTCAATACCTTTAAAATATCCTCCAATATCGTGACTCCACCAACTAACTCCCATATTAGAAGCATTTAAATTGAATTTTGGAAGAAGTTTTAATGTATCCCAACTCACTTTTGTTTTTCCAGAATACAAAATTGGGTATCTGTGCAAGGCATAAGTAGAATTTAATCCTAATATAAGTGGTCTTCTCTTATAATTTCTCATCATATCATAAAAATGATAATGTTTAAGTAAAAATAAACTTGGATTATCTTCACAATCTAACCAATAAAAGTCGACTCCTAAAGCATCTAGTGGATGTATGTATAATTTTAAGTAAACATCAACCCATTTTGGATTTAATACATTAAATGGGATTACTCCATTATTGTCAGTTTCCAAATACATTTTAGCTTTATCGTAATATTCATCAATATCATGAAATCCTTCCGTTGGATTAATGTTAAGACCAATTCTAATTCCTTTTGAATGTAAATAAGCAATCATATCAAAAGGTGCTTTAAAAAGTTCTTTATTAAAGGTAAAACCAGTTTTTAAATGTTTTTTACCTTCGTATTTTCTTATATGCCAATCTTTATCTAACAAAATAACAGATAGTGGGATTTCATGTTTTTCAAAATTATCAATTAACTCTTTAAGTGAAGAATCATTATAAGCTTCATTACGACTCCACCAATTTCCTAAAGCATATCTTGGAATTAAAGCTGGGTAACTTGTTAGAGTAAAATAATCCTTTAAGCATAAATCAAAATCTTTTAAATACATAAATACATAAATATCGATTTCTTTATTTTCTCTTTCTTTAACAGTTCCATCTTCGTTAAAAATATTTGTGTTAGAATCATCAATAGTTGTAAATCCATCCATTGAATATAATGTTTTAACATCCTTAACTTTATTTTCAGGAGAAACAAATACACTGGCAGGATAATTTTTTGCTTCTACATGACCATAATACCAAGCATTTTCAGTATTTAATAATTTGACATTGATATTATTTTTTGGTTTTTTATTTTTAGTATAAGAAAGTTTAAAATATCTAGTTGTTATTTCGATATAAGAATCATCTTCTCTAATTTGAAAATTAGGCTTTGGAAATTTACGATTCCAAACTAATTCGGTTAATTCATCTGTAAATACACCATTTTCACTATATTCAAATCTAAATAATCGTTCAGTTAGAATAGTTATTCGATATTTACTACCTTTAAAAACACAGTCTTTATTAGCTATTCCATTATTTTTTTCTAATTTGAAATTATCTCCTAAATTGTACATAATTTTCCTCCTATAATTCTTCTATTTTCATAAAGTTAGTATGTCTAACCTCTCTAAAAGGTGAGCCACCTGTTATTATAATAATATCGTTAGGTTGTAAACCCATAACTTCTCTTGACATTATTTTACATTTTTCAATGATAGCATCTAAACTATTAAGCTCATCTACCAAAAAAGAATGAATTCCAAAATTTAAGGCTAATGATTTTACAGTATCAGCATTGGGACTTAAAGCTATAATTGGGCATACTGGTCTAAATCTGCTTATTTTTTTAGCTGTGTAACCAGTAATTGTTGGCGCAAATATTGCTTTACAATTAAGTAAGTTAGCACAACCTGATACATTGTAGGCAATCGCACCAGTTATATCTTTTTTTTGACTCTTAATTGCAGTTTCCATAAGTGCATTATAATTAGCATCTCCTTCAGCTGCCATAATAACTTTATTCATTGTTTTAATAGTTTCTAGTTGTCCATTTAATGCATTTACTCCACCACTTAACAAAACAGCATCACAACCATCTAATATAGCATTTGCTATATCGCTTACTTCTGCTCTTGTTGGTGTTTGTTCTTCTTCTTTATTCAACAACAAATCTGTTGTAACAACACTTACAACTCCTGCTTTGTGACATTTATCAATTATTTTCTTTTGAATTCCAGGAATTTTTTCGATTGGTACATTAGTACCTAAATTATCTCTTGCAATAATAATTCCATCACTTATTTTAATTATATTATCAATATCATCATAAGCGCTTTGGTTTTCAATTTTAGAAATAATTTGTAAATGGTCGTTTCCTAAATTGATTAATAAATCATTTACTTCAAGAACATCTTCACTTGAATTTACAAAAGATACAACTAAATAATCAATATCTAGCTTATTAGCCATTTTAATTGTTTCTAAATCTTTTATACTTATAAATGGTCTATTTTGTTTTAAGCCAACTACATTTACAATCTTTCCACTACTTATATATCCTGGTTTTATAACTTCACAAATAAGATAATTAATACCTTTTTCTAAAATCTTTAAAATAACTTCCCCAGTTCCTATTTTTATAATCATACCAATACTTGCATCTTTAACTATATTTTTATAATCAACACTAAATTTTGTACTATCCCCAAGTACATTATCCGTAAATATTCTTATTTTGTCTTTTGCTTTTAACCAAGCTTTTTCATTTGCTACTCTTTCGATTTGAATTACTGGGCCTTTAAGATCGACCATTATAGCGGTATGTTTATTAAGTTTAGTGTTTATTTCACCTATTTTTTGAACAACTTCACAACAGAATTCCAAATCAGAGTAACGCATATTAATTCTTATTACAGAAACTCCATTGTTAATTAAATTTTCCAACACTTCATAAGTAGCAGTAACTTTACTTACTGTTGCTATAACTTTTGTTTTATTCATATAAACACCTACTTTATTCTATATATAATTATAGTAGATATTTATTCTTTAGTCAATTAATTTATTTAAATATCTTTTCCTTTAAACTTTCAATCTAATAGCGTTAAGTTATTATAATAAACAATCCTATTGAAGTAGCAAAATTTAAATTTAAAAAAAGATGGGTGTTTATATATCCATCAAATATTTAAAAGTGTCCAACCTTAAATTTGTCTTTTTTGTTCAAAAATAAATTGACATTTACATTAATAATAGATTAGTCGATAATTACCTAAAAAAATCATTTAAAAATATTGCTTATTTTCTTAAAATCTATTATAATTAAATAGCACCAATTAATAATAATCTGTGTAGTTTAAAATTTATGTCGATAATTTATATTTTATTTAAAAATATATCTATTCGTGTATACCTTTTATAATTAGGTATACTTTTTTATTGTACAAGGAGGGTTAAAATGAATTATGGATATCAAAATGAATATGACTTTGTTGAGTTATTTAACGAAAAATATATTGATGAATTAGATTTAAATTCTCAAAACTTTTTAAATGAATTATTTGACAATGAAATTAAAAATGATGAAAAAATAAAATCTTGGAAAAATAAAATGATGCAAAAAGCAGACATATTTATTAAATACAAAAATCACATTAAAGGCATAAGTCTAAAATGTGGAAATAGTAATTCTATGCACCATGAACAGATACAAGAATTTAAAAGATATTTAGAAAAAATAGGTATTCCTTTTAAAGTCATTGATAAATATGTGAACTACCACTATGGTTATAAAAGAAATGATGATGGAAAAATAGATTTTTCAAAACGATTAAGCTCGGATGAATATAAAATTTTATACCAAAACGAATTAAATATTTTTAATAAAACCATTAATAAAACAAGAATAATAATAGATATGATTGATAGATTTATTATAAGAGGTAGAAATTCTGATTATGATATTGATGCCCTAGTTTGTGGAACAATAAATGATTATGTGTGGATTAGCAAATATGATTTGTACGATCTTATTTTATCAAAAAGATGTCTAGATTTTACTTCCCCACATATTGCTTGTATGACAATTGGTCCAAAAAAAAGAAATCTTAATAATGATTCAAAAAATTTTAAGGATAGATATTTAGTGTGCATAAGGTGGAATTTTATTAAAGAAGATATAATTAAATTCAAAAATAACAATAAATAATTTTTTTGATTATTTTTATCATTGCCAATGATGGATGCCAGTTCTTTTTTATAGAGTTAACCTCTAAATAATTTGAAGATTTTTTAAAAGTTTTTTTGCTCCAATATGAAAAAAAGCCCCTATTTTAGGGGGTTATTTTTATATTGGAGCGGTTTAAATACATCTTACGAACTCGCTCTCTTTCTATATATGATTATACATCATTTTTCCTTAAATAACAAATTTTAATAATTAAAATGTCAATTTCTATGATATAATTATATATAGAAGTAAAAGACTAAAGATAATTAGTTTGTTAGGAGGATTGATTATGAAAAAAAGTTTAAAAATTACTTTAATAATTATTGGTGTTTTTGTAGGATTAATAATCTTGGATACAACCCAAGCTATAGTATTTAATAATAGTCCTATTATAAGAATAACAAAAACTTATTCAAACTCTCATAAAAAACATATAGGAGTTTTCGTAGAAACTGATATTTATGACGGTGTAACACAAACAACTCGCTTTAAATGGGAAACTCATACTTTGCCTATAATAGATAATACTGATAACCTAAAAGATACTTATAAGAAAGTAAGTGATTATTTTGGAAGTGAAACTACTGATCATAGTAATTTAGGTTCTTGCTCACTAGATGAAAGTAATAATGTTGTTGTCGTTACTCTCATAGATAATAGTAAAACAAAACAGGAAGAGTTTATAAAAAATGCTAATATAAATCCAAAATATGTCAAATTTGAACAAGGTGGTCCTTATACAACATCAGCGTTTGATTTTTATATAACAAAACCAGAAAGTCACACTGATATTAGATTTAATGATTATTATACTACTAATGATCGTACAATTTATTTGGCAGGAAATATTGGAGAGCTTTATATTAAAGATCAAGATAAAGATATTACTTTGAAAACTTATCTTTCAACTGCATTTCAAACACTTGATGATGGTATAAAACATATTACTGATAAATTAGAGTTAAAAGCCACACTGAAAGATGGAGGAACAAAAATTTACAAATCTAAAAATAAAGATATAACTATGATAGTATGTAATACTACTAAAAATGATAAAAATATATTAATTGGTGATTATTCTATGGAATATACCGAAGGAGATTGTAATAATTAATAAATTATAATTTATCAATGAGACTAGTTTGAAATATAACTAGTCTTTTTACATAAAAGAGCAGTACTTGTGTATTAGTATTGCTCTTTATCTAGGACACTTTGTAGGGTTCTTATTTCGGTAAGTACTTTTTCTAATAGTTCTTCACCATTGTGAATTCTATTCATAATCATAAAATTTCTAGCTCTTACTAAATCATGATTAAGAGCTTTTATTTGTTCTAAAATAGGTTTAATCTCATCTTTATGAATAACATTATCCATATCTTCATTTATAATTTTTCTAATATATGATGATTGAGATAATCCTAATTTTTTAACTTTATTTTTAAATCTAATTTGTTCTTCTTCGTTTATAAATACATTAATTTTTATATTTCTTTTTCTCATTTTTTCATCCTTTCTATAATTTTTAGGGTTTGGGACTTGTCCCATAGGTTAGGCAAATGTTAGGAGTACATTTGCAGTGCTGGCTAAGACAATTTTATTCTATTTGTCCTCACACTTTTTCATTAAATATAAGTTCTTTTAAAACAATTTCTTCTGCAATATTTTTATAATTATTCATCTTTTGTACCCACAATAATTGGTTTTCTTCCTTTAAATTCTCATTTAAATCTTTATCTTTTTCAGCAAGTTCATTTATTAATAATTTTAATTTTTCTTCTGCTTCTTTACCGACTGAAAAAAGAAAAGTATATAGTTTGTCCTCAATAATTAGTCTTTGATATAAAACTTTATTATTCTTTTTTAGATAATCAAGTTTTAATAATCCATATTTGTTAAGATTTTTAATTTCATCCTTTGTAATAATTTTTCTCATTTTTCATCTCTCCGTTTCTTTGCTTTTATTATAGTTATCTATAAAATCTACATTTTTAGTTTTACTATTGTATTTAAAATAGCCAATATCATTATTTGTATCTATAACTTTAATTGTATATCTATCAATTAAATAAATAGCAATAGCATCAGTATTAAAAGTATCTTTTAAGTAGTTTAAAACTTTATATTGTTCTATTGTATTAACCTGATTTTTAATAATATTATTTTTATTTAACAATTTCATAATTGGTAAGTCCATTCTTTAACATACTTCAGTTTTAGGTATTAACATTACTTGGTCTATAATAGTTTCATTACTATACAAAGGGCAATGAATAATACCATCACAATAGAAATGTTCTGATGCTAGTGTAAGTAATATCTTTCTTTCATCATTTGAATATTCATTCTTTTCTAACTTTTGAAGTGATAAAACATAGTAGTTTTTAGAATAATCATTAAGTTCATCAGTAGTTATTAACTCTTGATATTTGATACCAATATTATTGTTCTTTAAAATATCATTTAGATATTCTAAATACTCTTTACAACTTCTAGATATAAATTCATCAGTAAACTTAATATTTTTGATTTCAATGTTGTAGTTTTTATCTCTTGTAATTTCTATTTGTGATACAAGTTTATTTAATATATCTCTTTTTGCTTTACGATTTAAGCTATCCCACATAAAGGAAAAGCCAAGTTTATTAAATAACAAATAATCTTCTTCTTTTTTGTAATCAAGTTTTTTAAGTAGTTCCACTGTATATTCTTTGAAGTCATCATTAGGATCTAGTAATTGCTTTTTCTTATTTAATTTCTCAATTTCTTTTTTGATAACTTCGTTTTTATGGTTGATAGCATCTACATTTAAGTTTGATGATAGGTATAAATCTACTAACTTCTTTTCTTGAATTTTTAGTTTTTCTATTGCTTTATCAATATCACTTATGTCTTTTGATTTAGTTGAGTTTGATACAATTATTTCATTATTCATATCATACATATATCTAGTTAGTTCATTTAAAACTCTTCCTAATTTCTTTTCAATCTTGTCAGAACTATAATGAAGTCCTTTTGCTTTACAATTAACATTTTTGCAAGTTAAATGGTAGTATTCTTTTTTATTTGATGTTCCACTATATTTATAAGAAATAGTAGAAGATAAAATATTACCACATTCAGGGCATTTAATTAAAGAAGTAAATAAATGTATATGTTCTCCGTAATTAGGATGTTTATTTTTCTCTAAATTCTTTCTAGTAATGTTCCAAGTCTTTAAATCAATAATTGGTTCACAGTAATTTTCAACTTTTAGTATATCTTCAGGTTTTCTTTTATATTTGCCATATTCAAATATTCCAATATAAATAGAATTAGTTAGTATTTTATAAACTCTATCAGCTTTCCATTTACCATGACTTAAATAAGCATTATTATTTTTCATAATAGTAGCAATATTTCTTGTTGAATGTCTTTCTTTACATAGTTCAAATATTTCTTTAACAACTTCAGCTTCAATAGGTTCAATTTCTAAATGACCTGTTTCTTTGTTTCTTATATATCCATAAGGTGCTTTACTAGGGTGAATATGTTCCATAGCCATTTCTTCCATAGCTCTTTTTGTTCTTGCTCCAATTTCTTTTCTTTCTCTTTGACCAAACACTAAATTCATTCCATAAATCATTTCACCATTAGCAGTACTTACATCAAATGGTTCAAGTATTAGTTCTAATTTAACATCGTGTTCTTCTAAATAATTAAGTAGCCAAAATCCATCATAATTACTTCTTGTAAGTCTATCTACTTTAATAGCAACTAATTTATCAATCTTCTTTGATTTAATGTCTTTTAATAATCTTTGCATTTCTGGTCTCATTAAATCTTTTCCTGAATGACCGGCATCATTATAAACATCAATGATGTCATAGTTTTTCTTTTCACAGTATTCTTTAATCATTCTAAGTTGTGAATCAATAGAATATCCATTATCTTTTTGGTCGTCAGTTGAAACTCTAACATAAACTCCACATCTCACAAAATCATCTCCTTTCTTTTATATTTGAGAGAAGTTATCCTCTCACTCGTTTGGCACTTTATAAGCAAAAAGTTAAGTGTAAAATTACAATTTCTTCAAAATTTTACATATTTCTTGCAACGTATATTTTTCATTATGTTCTTTTACATAAAATTGTTTATTAGATATTTCATTAACTTTGTACTCATAAATAGTGAGTTTTTTAGGAGATAATATTAAGTATTCAGTAGGTTCGATAAACTTTAAATTTGTGTTTTCAAGAATTTTAACCTTGCCATTTCTCGTTTTAAAGTCATAGCATTTAATAATATCAATAATAGTTGAGTTAGGTTTTAATCTTTCTATTGTTTTAAAATTAAGCATTAAAAAATGTCCTCCTTCCTAGAAAGAGAACATCTATATATGTCTTCCAAGCTAACAGTGAGTTAGATTTTAGACATTAAAAAACTTACAACACCATAATAGGTTCGTAAGTTGTATTCAATTGGAGCGGGTGATGGGAATCGGACCCACGTTATTAGCTTGGAAGGCTAGAGTTCTACCATTGAACTACACCCGCATTAAGTAGGCACTTTTAATTATACTATAAATAATTAAAAAGTCAACTGTTTTTTTTAAAAAATTCATTTTTTTCATTTTCAAGTTAAATTAACTTCTATGTATAAAAAATAGTAACAAGTTTAATAATTCTAAAAATGATAGATTGTTTATATTGACAAGCAAAGATGTTTTTAATATAATGATAATAACATTTAACCATTAAAAGGAGCTAAATATGAAAGAAATAATAGAAATATTAAAACAAAAAAACGAAACTATAAGTACAATGGAATCTTGTACAGGTGGAGGGGTAGCAAATAAAATAACTAACATAGAAGGAGCAAGTGAAGTATTTAGTTTTTCAGCAGTTACTTATTCTAATGATTTTAAAATTAAAATGGGAGTATCAAAAGAAGTAATTGACGAATATTCTGTTTATAGTATCCAAACAGCAAGAGAAATGTCTAAGAATATATCATTGTTTGCAAATTCAACATATGGAGTTGGAATAACTGGAAAAATCAATCGAGTTGATAAAAACAATTTACAAGGCTTAGATAATGAAGTATTTGTAAGTATATATGATTCAAAGAATAATATATATAATGACTTTAATTTTAAATGTATAAATAACTATACAAGAGAACAAAATAAAGATTTGATAATAAAAAAAATAGAAGAAAAGTTAATAGAAATAATATAGGTGAAGAATGTATAAAAATGAAGAAGAATTTTTAAAAAATTACAATCCAAATAAATATGATAAAATAGCAGTTACTACTGATGTATTAGTATTTAGTATTTCATCAAATCAAACAAATAATTATCGTAAATTAAATGAAAAAAAGTTTAGTGTTTTATTAGTTAAAAGAAATAACTACCCATATAAAGACAAATGGTGTTTACCAGGAGGATTTGTAAAAATAGATGAAGACATCGAAGAAACTCCACTTAGAATTTTAAAAAGTGAAACTAATATAAGCGATATATATTTAGAACAATTATATACTTATGGGAGTGTAGACCGTGATCCTAGAATGAGGGTTATATCAACTACTTATATGGCTTTAATTGATAAAAATCAATTAAATAATAAATTATCAGACAATAGTTCTTGGTTTGACCTTTCATATCAAGAAGATAATGAAAAATATGATTTTACTTTAGATAATGGAACTGAGATAATAAATTTTACTATATCCAAAACATTGAAAGAACATACAACTTCTAGATTTAAATATGGTATTATAAAAAACGACAAAATAGCATTTGACCATCCAATTGTTATTGTATCAGGAATTGAAAGACTAAAAAATAAGATTATGTACACTGATATAGTATTTAATATGATGCCAAAATATTTCACATTAGGAGAACTTCAACAAGTATATGAATTAATTTTAAATAAAAAATTATTAGACCCAGCATTTAGAAGAATTATAGCTAATAAAGTTTTAAAAACAAACGAAATGAAAAAAGGAGAAGGTCATAGACCATCAGTGTTATTTACATATAAAAATAAATAATATAATTTGTTATTTATTTTTTTGTTCATTTATCAAAAAAAGTTCATATAATTTTAGTGTAGAAAGGAATGAGGTTATGGAAACATTAAAAGTTGGCTCAAAATCTAATCCAAATAGTGTAGCAGGAGCTCTAGCCAATGTATTTAGAGAAAAAGGAAGTGTTGAAATTCAAGCTATTGGTGCGGGAGCTTTAAATCAAGCCATTAAAGCAATAGCAATTGCAAGAGGATTTGTCGCACCAAGCGGTAAAAACTTAATTTGTATTCCTGCATTCACTGATATTTTAATCGATGGTGAAGAAAGGACAGCTATAAAATTAATCGTAGAGACAAGATAGTCTCTTTTTCTTTTTAAAATATTGCAATTTAAAAAATATTTTATTATAATAATTAGGGTGATTAAAAATGGATTCTAATTTAAAAAGAAGTATAATTTTAGAACATTATCAAAATCCAGTTAATAAAGGTTTAATTGAAAATGAAGATTATGTAAAAATAAATATGAACAATGAAAGCTGCATTGATGAAGTAGATTTAATGATTAAGTTTAATAATAACAAAATCGAAGATATAAGATTTGATGGGGAAGCATGTGCGATTTGTACAAGTTCAACATCAATTATGATAGACACATTAAAAGGAAAGACAATTAATGAAGCAAAAGAAATCATAAATAACTTTAAAGATATGCTTGATGAAAAAGAATTTAACAAAGACATTTTAGAACAAGCATTGGTTTATGAAGATATAAGTAAGCAACCAAATCGTAAAAAATGTGCTTTACTTAGTTGGTGGGGAATTGAAAAAGCCATCAATGAAAGAGAGTGATAAAATGACAAAGGGATTAACAAAAAGTAAGGTAATAGAAATATCAAAAAATAAAAATGAACCAAAGTGGATGCGTGATTTTAGAGTTAAATCATATGAAGAATTTAAGAAACAAGATAATCCTCTTTTTGGCCCAGAAATTAGAATTGATTTTGACGAAATAAACTATTACAAAAAAGTAAGTGAACAAGTTGATGATTGGAATAAAGTTCCTAGTGATGTTAAAAATATATTTGATAAAATAGGTCTTCCAGATGCTGAAAAAAAATATTTAGCAGGAGTTGGAGCACAATTTGAAAGTGAAGTAATCTATCACAATATGTTAGATGAATTAGTAAAAAAGAATGTAATATTTTGTGATACCGATACAGCTTTAAAAAAATATCCAGAGTTGTTTAAAAAATATTTCAATAATTTGGTTAAATATGATGAAAACAAATATACTGCATTAAACGGTGCAGTGTGGAGTGGAGGAACATTTATATATATTCCCCCTTATACTACACTAGAACGGCCACTACAAAGTTATTTTCGCTTAAATACAAAAAACATGGGACAATTTGAAAGAACTATTATAATTGTCGATGAAGGAGCAAATCTTCACTATATGGAAGGCTGTACCGCTAAATCTTATACAAGTGATTCCCT
>HF989924.1:21037-57493 GCA_000432255.1 Acholeplasma sp. CAG:878
CCCTACACGCAGCAGTAGTTGAAATTTATGTTGGAAAAAATGCTTGTTGTCGCTATACAACTATTCAAAATTGGTCAGAGGATGTATATAATTTAGTTACTAAAAGAGCAATAGTTTTAGAAGGCGGTCTAATGGAATGGATTGATGGAAATATTGGTTCAAAAGTCAATATGAAATATCCGAGCTGTATATTGTCTGGAGATGGTGCAGTTGGAAAAACTATTTCAGTTGCTATTGCAAGTAAGAATCAAAAACAAGATACAGGGGCTAAAATGCTCCATCTAGCTCCAAATACTAAAAGTTATATTATTAGTAAATCAATTGCCTCAAACGGAGGAGAAGCAAATTATCGTGGCAAAGTTTTTATTGATAAAAAAGCTAACAATTCAAAAAGTATTATTAAATGTGATACAATCATTTTAGATGAAAAATCAAAGAGTGATACTATTCCACAAAATATTGTTAATAATTCAACTTCTTTTTTAGAACATGAAGCAACTGTTTCAAAATTATCTCAAGATAAATTGTTTTATTTAATGAGTAGGGGTTTAAGCGAGGAAAGAGCCAAAGAATTACTCATTATTGGTTTTATAGATAAATTTAGAGAAGAACTTCCAATGGAGTATGCAGTTGAGTTAAATGCATTATTAAAAAAATATTTTTAAAAAAATAAAAAATTACCAATTGTTAAAATCGGTAATTTTTTTTGTCAACAAAATTATATTTTATCTTAAGCAAAAACTTTATATTTGATTAATTTTAGTTACTTAAATTACAAAAACTGTCATTTGCTTCGATTTATTAAGCTGTGTTATAGTCTTAACAGAAAGGAGGAAATTATGTTAAATCAATCAATTTTAGTCGGAAGGATAGTTAGAGAACCAGAAGTAAGAGAAACTGAAAATGGAGTTAAAATTAGTAATATTACATTAGCAGTTCCAAGAAGTTATAAAAATGTTAATGGAGAATATGATACCGATTTTATTTCATGTGTCTTATGGCGTGGCGTAGCTGAAAAAACAGCTGAATATTGTAAGAAAGGAGATTTAATAGGCGTTCGTGGTCATATTCAAACAAGACAAGTTGAATATCCTGATGAAACAAGACATAATGTAGTGGAAGTAATAGCTGAAAAAGTTACATTTTTATCAAATAGAAAACCAGAAGAAAAAGCAGGTGATGAATAATCTGCTTTTTAAAAATTATTAAAATAAAATATAGCAAGATTATGCTATATTAAATCATTTTTTTGAATTCATTATAGAATATATCATCAGGTTTAAGTTTAAAAATTAATGCAAGTTTAAACGCTGTTTCATATGATAATCTTCTTTGATTTTGTTCAAGTTGCCAATAAAATGATTTACTTATTTTAAGCTTGTCAGCCATAGCTTGACAACTATAACCATTTTTAATTCTTAATTCTTTTAATTTATTCAAAATAACCACCTTCTAAATTAATTATACAGCAATATTTATGTAAAAACAAGTAAAAGTTAACAAGAAAGTAACTTTCTTTGTAACCAAATCACTCTTTGATATAATTATGGCAAATCGATAGACGGAGGATTATATGATAGTAGGCGAAAGAATAAAAGAAGCAAGATTAACTAAGAATATGTCGCAACAGGAATTAGGCGATAAGATGGGTGTTACTAAAGTTTCTATAAGCGGTTATGAAAAAGGAACTAGAATCCCAACTTTAAAAAATTTCCTTGATATGATTGAAATTCTTGACTTAGATGTAAAATATGCTTTAGGTAGAGAAGTAATGGCTGTATGCGAAGAAGAAGCAAATTATCATGTTAGTATAGCATCCGTTGATTTAAAAATATTAAATGAATTAAAAAAACATCCAAATCTTTATAATGAACTTTGTAAAAATCCTAAAAGAACAGTAGAAAAAATAAGCAAAAAAATATAGTTTTACTATGTTTTTTTTAAATATTAGGTTATAATATTTATGAGGACGATACTATGTATAGAAAAAGAAAAAATAATTCTAAAAAAAAATATATAATTGCTATTTCAATATTTGTTGTAATAATATTTGCTATTGTTGTTAATTTAAATCCAAATAGAAATTTAACATTTGTTGAAAAAGCATTCAAAGATGGCGTTTTATTTGTAGAAAAAATAATTAAGGCCCCTTTTAATTATTTAAAAAGTGACCAGAATCGAACTGGCATCCTAGCCTTGGCAAGGCCATGTACTAACCATTGTACTACACCTGCGTAATAGGTTTTTTTATCAACCTATTAAATTATACAAAATATTTATTCAAATGTAAATAGTTTTATACAACTTTTTCAAATCTTTCTTTTATTCTATCTTTACCTAATAGTTTCATTATTTCATATAAATCTGGAGTCATTTTGAGTGAAGTTAAGGAAACCCTTAAAACCATGCTAACATCTCCAACATGCCCTTTGTAAATTTCAGGATTTTCTTTATATTGTTTTACCTCTCTTGCATAACCTAATCTTTCAGATAAATCCTTCATCTTATTAAACCAAGTATCTTTATCATCTTCTTGATTATAATATTCATCAATATATAAATTTAGAATACTTTTAATTTCACCTAAATTATTTACATTGTCCCACTCATAACTAACATTTGTAAACAATTCATCAAACATATACCATACTTGATTTCTAACTTCACTAAACATAGATAAATCTTTTCTTGGTTTTTTTTGTTCTCTTTCAATATTGAAGACATTGATACTATATTCTTTATATTTATTTAATAACTCATACATTTCGTTATCATACACTTTACAATATTCAACCGCTTTTTCATATACATCTACGGCTTTTAATCTACTAATATAGTTTTTAGAAATATTTAATAACTTATCAACATCGAATAGCGAACCACTTGAACTAATTTTACTAAATTCCAATTTGAAATCATCAATTGTTTTGTCTTTATTTTGGTCAAACCACATTTCAAAATTAGAATTGGCTACTGTACATAAGTATAACATAACAGCGTAAGTGGGAATTCCCTTTTGATGATAGAAAGAAATAGCGGCTTCCGGATCTTTTCTTTTGCTAAGTTTTCGTCTTGTACCATTATCTTCCTTTAATAAAGGCGCTATATGACAATATTTTGGTGCTTTAAAGCCAAACACTTGAAATAACTGTAAATGAACCGGAAGACTTGCTAACCATTCATCACCTCTAATAACATGTGTAGTTCTCATTAAATAATCATCAACTAAATGCGCAAAATGGTATGTTGGAAGACCATCACTTTTAATTATTACGATATCAATATCATTTTCAGGCATTTCCATTTTACCTTTTACCAAATCATTTACTATAATTTTTTTATTAAAATCCCCCGGTGATTTCAATCTGATTATATATTTCTCGCCATTATTAATTCTTTTGATTACTTCTTCATGTGATAAATAACGGTCCCTTGCCCACCTTCCATAGTAGCCTATTCTATCCTTACATTCTTCTTGTTCTTTCCTTATTGCTTCTAATTCTTCTTCTGTACAAAAGCAAGGATAAGCTAGGTCATTCATAATTAAATGTTTAGCAAATGTTTGATAAATTTCCTTACGATGACTTTGAATATAAGGTCCATAAGAACCAATTTCACTATCTTCACCAGTTCTTCCTTCATCAATTGTTATTCCATAATTAGCTAAATCATTAATTATTCCAGTAACGCCAGCCTCAATTTCCCTTTTTTTATCTGTATCCTCGATTCTCAAAAAGAATACCCCATCGGTTTGTTTAGCCATTTTACGTGCTATAAAAGCAGCGAATAAAGCTCCCATATGAACATATCCGGTTGGACTTGGAGCATATCTTGTTACAATCGCACCCAAAGGCAAATCTCTTTTTGGATATAAATTTTCATAATATTCAATCGTTTTATCAATTCCTGGTAGTAATAAATCTGCATATTCTTTCATAAAATCCTCCTAAAAAAAGTAACCCACGGTTACTTTAAAATCATAAATGGAGGGCCTAACCGGACTCGAACCGATGATCGGGGAGTTGCAGTCCCATGCCTTACCAACTTGGCTATAGGCCCGTGATATTTAAATTATAACAAATATTATATAAAATGACAAGATATTTTTTGAAACTTTTAATATATTTTATGAAATATTAATAATTTTGTTACAAAAAAACAGAATTTAATCTGTTCTTAATGAATTAATAAACTAATTAAAAATATTAAAATACCTATAAATAAACCAATTATAGTTACTTTTTTATTTTGATGTTTAAGATGTTCTAACAATTCAAAAAATGCCATATATATTAAAACACCAATAGTAAGCGATAATAAAATACCGGTTACATAAGAATTAACAATATCAAACAAGGCAATAAATAATCCCCCTAAAAACGTTGATAAACTAATTAATAAACTAATTAATAATGTCTTTTTTATATTTTTGTTTTTATCGTATAGTGTAGAACCTATTACCATTCCCATCGGAATATTATGTAATCCGATTCCAATTCCCGTTAATATTCCAATACTAAACGAACTATTTAGTGTTGTAAATAATGCCATTCCTTCAATTAAATTATGAATAACTAAAGCAATAGAAGTTATTATTCCAATGTGATAAACATGACTTGCATCATTTGTATGTTCGTGTTGTGGGACAAACAAATCTAATAACTTAATTATGACAATTCCAACTAAACTAAATAAAACTACTAACAAATAATTTATATGTTCTAACGCTTCCGGTATTAATTCAAATGTAATTAATAAAACTATAACACTAAAAGCTATACCTAACGATAACTCTTTAATCTCTTTTTTATTCGTTATTAAAACTAAAATAGTTCCTATAAAAATTGTTAATCCAAATAATAATACAATCAATAAATTCATCTTATACCTCCTTAAATAATTTAGGGTGTTTCTCTATAAAATTATTAACCAATAATCCAACTAAATTAAATACTATAATTGAAATTAATAATAATACAACAATATAAGTTAACAATTTAATGCTTAAACTAGCAAATCCAAAAAAATCTTTGAATATAATAACCCCTAAACTAAATCCTAAAATTATTGTTACAAATAAAGCTTTTCTTAATTTATTAAATGGTTTACTTATTTTAAAAATCAAAATAAAACCAGTTAGAGCAATCATAGATATTGCTAATGTTGATACTTCCTGTTTTGATAAATTTGAAAGCAGTGATATAAATACAATATTAAATACAACAGTTAAACCAGATGGAATTGCTTTGCTTATGATTCTTGCTAAAAAGTTGTTATCAATTTTTTCATTATTGGGCTCCAAAGCTAAGATGAACGATGGAATTCCTATAGTAAACATACTAGATAATGATGCTTGAATTGGCATAAAAGGATATGTCCAATTAACAAATATAAATAAAATAGAAAGTATAAACGCATAAACTGTTTTTGTTATAAATAATGATGCTGACCTTTCAACATTATTAATTGTTCTTCTTCCCTCTCTTAAGACATATGGTAGTGAATCAAAATTAGAATCTAATAAAACCAACTGACTAACATTTCTAGCAGCATCACTACCACTTGCAAGTGCCACACTGCAATCTGCTTCCTTTAAGGCTAATACATCGTTTACACCATCGCCAACAAATGAAACTGTTTTATTATTCTCTTTTAAATATTCTATTATTTTTCTTTTTTGAAGTGGACTTACTCTTCCAAAAATATTTGCTTTCAATACAACCTTTTTTAACTCTTCATCACTTAGATTACTAGCATCAACTGAATTAATATCATCCAACCCAATTTTTTTAGCAATATTAACTACTGTTTTTACATTATCGCCAGATATAATTTTAACTTTGACATTTTGTTTTTTGAAATATTCAAACGTTCTTGCAGCAGACAATCTAATATTATCTTCTAAAACTATAATTGCAATTGGTTCTAATTTATTAATATCTTTATCATCCATAAATGTATTGGAATGCATAAGCAACAAAACTCGATAATCTAAATATTGTTTTAATTCTTTTATTTCTTTTTTACAAATAAAATCATGTGCTCCTATTATATATGTTCCCTCTTTTTCAAAATTTGCTCCTGAATATTTATAATATGAAGAAAATGGAATTGTACCAACACATTTATAATTGTCTTTCTTTTTGTATTTATCTTTAATTGCTAACAATGTAGCATTATCATCATTTAAGTTGCTAACCAAATTCCCCATTATATCATCAATATTAACTTTCTTTAATAAGACAACATCTTTTACTTTCATAGTTCCTTCTGTTATAGTTCCAGTTTTGTCAATACATAATGTATCAACATGGGCAAGCATTTCTATACAATATAACTCTTGAACCAAAACATTATATTTTGATAATCTTATAACACTTACTGCTAAAACTGTACTTGTTAACAAAATCAAACCTTCCGGTATCATTGATATTAACCCAGCTACTGTGCTGGCAACTGCATTTTCTATGTTATTATCAATTCCATACTGGTTTAAAAATAACAAAATTCCAGTCGGTATAATTATAATTGATATAATTTTTATTATTTTGTTTAATGTATTCATTAAAATAGAATTTGTTTTTTTTATATATTTAGCATCTTTTGATATTATTGATGTATAGTTATCTTCTCCAATATGAACAACTTTTGCTTTACAACTTCCTACCACTATAAAACTACCTGATTTTAACAAGTCACCCTTTTTTAATAATACAGCATCACTTTCACCAGTTATAAATGACTCATCTACATATACTTCATTATCTAAAATAATAGAATCTACTACGACTTGATTTCCTGCTTTTAAAACGAGCAAATCATCTATTACTATTTCATTTAAATCAATTAATTTATTAATACCATTCCTTATTACTTTTACTTTATTTCTTGTTACAACTGATAATTTATCTATTATTAATTTAGTTCTAATTTCTTGAAATGTACTTATTAATGTATTACAAATAACTACTCCTAAAAATAATAAATTCTTGTATGAACCCACTAAAAAAATAAGTAAGGCTAATATTAAATTTAACATGTTAAACAAAGTAAATATATTATAAAATATAATTTTAGGTATTGATTTTGTTTTAATCGAAGTATCGTAGTTAACTTGATTATTATTTATTCTGATTTCTACTTCTTCATTACTTAATCCTTGATTTATATAATCCATATTAACCTCCTTACAATTAATTATAAACCATTTACTTTATTTTAACAAGTTTAAAAAGAAAAAGGATATATTTCTATATCCAAACACCAAATATTATTGCAACCGCACTTAATACTATTCCTACTGCCCAAAATAATTTAACAATATCTCTTTCATCCCATCCTAATTTTTCAAAATGGTGATGGAGTGGTGTCATTAAAAATATTCTTTTTCCCGTAAATCTAACCGAAACTCTTTGAATAATACAAGTTAGAGTTTCAATTACAAATACGCCTGCTACAATAACTAAAGTTAATTCGTGACTACTTACAATTGATACTGCTGCTAACGCACCACCCAAAGCAAGTGAACCGGTATCTCCCATAAATACTTTAGCAGGATATGTATTATAAAATAAGAAAGCTACTAATGAACCTACTAGAATAAAACAGAACACACCAATATCCTCATTACCAGCAATTCCAAGTGATCCCCATGCGATTAGACCAAAAGCAAGAAATGCTATAGCTGAAAGTCCTCCAGCAAGACCATCTAATCCATCAGTTAAATTAACAGCATTACTGCTTGCAACCAACATAAATAGTATAAACAGCCCATAAAACCATCCCATATTTATTTTAATACCTAATGTATAAATATCTAACACTGGTTCTCTTCCACCTTGCATAAAAAGGAAGAAAAATATAACTGCAATTATTAATTGCCCAATTAGCTTTTGCATTTCTGTTAAACCAATATTGTTATGTCTTTTAATAATTAAAAAATCATCAATAAATCCTAATAATCCATAAGCTAAAAATACAAATAAAACAATGAGTAGATTATATGTTAGTTCTAATTTATTAAGTAATAACAATATAAATACTGAAATTATGGTTGGAATTATAAAAATTAATCCCCCCATTGTAGGTGTTCCTTCTTTTTCTTTATGACCGCCTCTTAAAAATACACTTACCGTTTGCTTTATTTTCAGTTTCTTTAATAATGGAATTAGTAAATATCCAAATATAATTGATAATATAAACCCTATCATGAATGCTAGTACAGCTTTTGCTAAAATTAACAAGTTCTCATCTCCTAAATATTATTTAATACAATTAATTTATCATCAAAGTCATTTTTCTTACCATTAATAATTTGATAAGTTTCATGTCCTTTTCCCAATACTAATAGTATATCATTATTTTTGAGTTTTTGTATACCCTTTATAATCGCTTTTTCACGATTTACTTCAATTTCGTAATTTGTTTTGTCAAGTCCTTGTATCATATCGTCAATTATTTGCATTGCATCTTCATCTCTAGGATTATCACTTGTCATAATAACATGATTAGATAGACTACAAGCAATATTTGCCATTATAGGTCTTTTGGCTTTATCTCTATTTCCCCCACAACCTACTATTGTTATTATGTTATTAGGTTTTAATTCTATACAACTATTTATTATATTAAATACCGCATCTGGTGTGTGTGCATAATCAATAATGATTAAATTATTATCTTTTTTAATCATTTCCATTCTTCCTCTTGGAGCTGATAAATTGGATATAACTTCTTTAATCACATCACTATTAAAACCTAAATATTCTAGTAAAACAATTACAATTAAAGTATTATATATATTATGTTTACCAATTAATTTACTTTTATATAAAACATCATTAACAACAAATTCATTGCCACCCATAGTTATTTTATAATCACTAACTTTATAATCACCACTATTAATTCCATAAGTAGTTGTGTTAGAGGATATAAAATAATCTTTATATTCACTATCACTATTAACAATCGATAAATATTTAACCATTTTAAATAGTTTTTGTTTAGCTAAAGCATAGTTTTCAAACGTTTTATGGTAATCCATGTGATCTTTAGTTAAATTAGAAAAAATACCAACGTCAAAAGATAATCCTTTCAATCTATCCATATCTAGTGCATGACTACTAGTTTCCATAACAACGTATTTACAATTTTGTTTTTTACATTCTAATAACATTTCATATATATCACATATATCAGGTGTTGTATTAGGTAAATCACATACTTTTGAGTCTATATAAAAGCCAATTGTACCAATGTAAGCGGTTTTTATATTTAAATTATTTAATGCTTGATATATTAAAAAACAAGTTGTCGTTTTTCCATTTGTTCCTGTCATACCAATTAATTTTAAATCTTTTATTTCATCATAATAGTTTTCTTTTAAATAATTAACCAAGTATTCATGAGTATTATTTACAACTGTTGTTTTAACGCTATATAAACCGTGTTCAACAACAACCTCACTAGCTCCAGCCTTAATGGCATCTAATACATAATCATGCCCATCGTGTTCTTTCTTTAAGGCAACAAATATATCACCTTTATTAATTTTTCTTGAATCATCTTTAATATTCATAATCCACCTCTTAAATAGTATATGAAATTATATGAATTTGTTTATTTATTTGGTAATATGTGTTAAAATGAAATAGAGGTGCGTATGAAAAAATTATTACTTTTAATATTATTAATTCCTATTAATGTGTTTGGATTAACAGAAGCAGTTGTTAATATCGATAGTTTAAGTATAAAAGAAATTCAAGAATATGTAGATAAAGGTTATCTTACCTATGAACAAATAACTAGAATGTATTTAGATAGAATTAATCAATATAACACGCTTTATAATGCTGTTATTACAATTAATGAAAATGCTATAGAAGAAGCAAAAAAGTTAGATTTAGAATACAAAAACAATGGAAGAAGAAGTTTAGTTCATGGTATTCCTATTTTAGTTAAAGATAATATTGATGTCAAAGGTCTTCCAACAACAGCGGGTGCTAAAGGATTATTAGATTCAATTCCTTATGATGATGCTCCTGTAATAAAAAAACTAAGAGATAGTGGTGCTATTATAATAGCTAAAGCTAACATGGATGAATTTGCTTTTAATGCTAATTTTTCACACAGTAGTTTTGGATACGTATATAATGCTTATAATACCAAATATTCATCTTATGGCTCTTCAGGAGGTACAGCGGTAGGTGTTGCTAGTAATTTGGCTGTTGCTGGATTAGGGAGTGATACAGGAGTATCAATTAGAGTTCCCTCTTCAGCTAACAATTTAGTTGGATTAAGGCCTAGTAAAAGTATAATAAATACTGATGGGGTTATAAAATTTGAAGCTCTAAGAGATGTTGTTGGTCCTATTACTAAATATGTATCCGATAATGCAATTATATTAGAAATAATCGATGAAACAGATAAAAAGTATACTGAATTTAAAGATTTAAATGGAATTAAAATCGGTGTATTTAGAAGTGTATATAATAACTCAAATAAATTTATAAGGGTTTTAATGGATAAACAAATTGAAAATTTAAAAAAACTAGGAGCAGAAGTTAAGTTTATTGATACATTTTCCCCTACTTATAAATTTGACGCCACAACATTTTGTTACGATTTTAATGAATATATTAAAAATACCAACAGTAAAATAAAATCATTAGATGACTTAATTAAAAATGGCGGTTATACACAATATATAGATTCATATAATGGTTATTATTGTAATAACGATTATAGATTAACATCTAGTTATAAAAATTATGTTGATGTTAGAAACAATAATATAAAATATGTTAATAATAAATTTGATAGTTTAGAATTAGATGCAATAATTTATCCAACACTACAAAGTGAAGTAATGTTATTAAGTGAAGTGTATTCAACTAAAATTAAAACATTTTCTTATGCAATTGCTCCATTAGTAGGTTTTCCTGCAATGTCAATACCAATGGGGTTTTATAATAATATGCCATATGGTATGGAAATTTTAAGCAAAGATGGAAGTGAAAATATGATTTATAATATTGCTTATAATTTAGAAAAAATAAATAATTTTTATAAATTGCCAGACATTTCTCCTAGTCTTTATGAAGTAAATGAAAAAATGAATGTACTACTTTATTACTATGAAGATAATAATAGTAATAAAGAATATAGTGAAGTAAAAAATGAAATTAAAGATTTTATAAACAATTATAATGATATTTCTAATAAAGAAGAAAAAATAAACGAATTAATTCTTAAATATGAAAATGTACCTAATGTTATTTTGGAAAACAAAAAAATAAAAGAAGAAAAAAATAAAACTATTAAAATAGTTGTAATTCCTATAATAGTTATTGCATTTTTATTTATAATATTAGTAAAGGTTGTGAAACATGAAAAAACTAAATGAAATTATTGATTGTCCATATGATATTTTAATTAATGACATTAAAACTAATTCCTTAAATGTCAAAAAAAACGATTTATTTGTATGCATCAACACCGGAACTATGGATAGACATTTATTTATTGATGATGCAATTAAAAATGGCGCTAGTGCGATTATAGCAAATAAAGAACTTAAAAAGAGTGTTCCTGTAATAAAAGTAGATGATGTTAATAAAACATTCAGTGAAATTGTACCTAAATTTTATGATTATCCTTTAGATAAACTAAAACTAATCGGCGTTACGGGAACAGATGGCAAAACAACAGTATCAACCATTATATCTACTTTAATCAATTCAGGTTATATAGGAACAAACGGAATTAAGTGTGGTGAGTATTATGAAAAAACTAGTAATACTACCCCATCCTTAGAAAAATTATATTCAATTTTTAATTATTGTGTTTTAAATAATATAAAAAGTTTAGCTATGGAAGTTTCTAGTGAAGCAATCAAGTATGAACGAACAAGAGGAATTAAATTTGACTGTTCAATTTTAACTAATATTACAAAAGAACACTTAAATACTCATAAAACTTTAGAAAATTATATCGCTTGTAAATGTGAGTTATTTGAAAACACTAAAAAAGAAGGAATATGTGTTTTAAATAAAGATGATGCTCATTATAATGACGTTTTAAGTAAGTGTAATGGTAAGGTTCTAACTTATGGTATAAATGAAGATAACGATTTACAAATTAGTGATGTTAAACTATTGAGTGATAAAACATTATTTAAAATTAAATACAATAATACTTTTTATAATATTGAAAGTCCTCTACTTGCTATGTTTAATGTTTATAACTTATCAGCAGCTTTGCTTGCTCTATTTAGTCTTGGATATGATATAAATACTATTTTAAGTAGAATTAAAGAATTAAAAGTTAGTGGTAGATTACAAGAAATAAAAGAAGGACAACCTTTTAAAGTCTTTGTTGATTATGCTCACACACCAAATGGAATAAGTGAATTACTTAAGTTCGTTAATTCAATCGAACATAATAAAACAATTGTCGTTTTTTCTGAACCAGGAGAACGTGATAGAAGTAAAAGACCAGATAAAGGTTTTAATGTAATTACTAATTGTGATTATGCAATCATAACTAGTCAAGACCCAAGAAGTGAAGATCCTTATGATATAGCTTGTGATTTAACTACTTTAGTTAAAGATTATGATAACTATGAAATTATAATTGATAGAAAAGAAGCTATTAAAAAAGCTATTGATATGGCAGAAAAAAATGATATTGTTTTAATTATCGGTAAAGGTAGTGAGAATTACCAAATAATTAAAGATAAAGTTATCGAATTTTGTGATGTTGATGAAGTAATAAATTACTTGAGAATTAAAAAAACTACATTTTAAAGTGTAGTTTTCCTAAATTGAAATTTGAACCGCACCAAAAGGTGTGGTTTTTTGAAAAAGAAATGTATAATGAGTATTCACGTTTGAAAGAACAAGTGGAAAGTTTTGATAGTTTAATTAGTGAAAAACAAGAATTAGAAAAACAGTTATCAGATTTAAAAAAATTGATGGATATAAATAGTAATTTAAATGGATATGTACCAATTAATGCAACTGTTATAAATCGTAGTATTGATTATTTTAGCCAAGAATTAACTATAGATAAAGGAAGTAATGATGGTATTTTAGAAGGTATGAGCGTTACTGTAAATAGTGGACTAATAGGTAAAATAGTAAAAACCACTAATTTTACTAGCACAGTAAGATTATTAACATATGAAAACCCACCAGAAAAATTATCTGTTAAAATTAAACTAGAAGATAAATATGTATATGGATTATTAGTAGGCTATAATAAAGATAATCAAACTTACAAAATAGAAGGAATAAGTGAAAATGACGATATAGAAATTAATAGTTATGTTACAACTACAGGATTAGGAAACAACTTTCCAAGTGGTATATTTATAGGAAAAGTAAGTGGAGTAACAACTGATAGTTTTGATTTAACAAAAATTGTTGAAGTAAAGTCAGATGTTGATTTTAATGATTTGGTTTATGTTAGAGTATTAAAGAGGAATGACTTATGATAGTTATGCTTATATCTTTTGTATTAGATGGTGTTTTTTCAAATATTTTAAAAGCTCCATTTCTACCACTATTTTCAATTGTTTCATTAGTTGTTATGGAAAACTATAAAAAAAGTGAAAAAAATTATTTAATCAATTGCTCAATTTTAGGGCTTTTATATGATTTAGTATATACAAATACATTGTTTTTAAATAGTTTATATTTTCTATTAATTGGTTTTATTATAATGTTTTGTTTTCATTTTTTAACTCATAGATTAGATATAGAATTACTTGGAACTACTTTAAGTATATTATTGTTTAGAACTTTTAGTTTTATAACATATAAAATGTTTTATAACATTCCTTCACATTTATTACTTCCAAGTATTTATAATTCAATAATAGTTAATTTAATTTATTGTATTTTGATTTATTTATTGGTAAAAAAAATAAAACTTCACAAATAAATAAAAATGTGTTAGAATAGTAAAAAAATAAGGTGATTTTATGCGTTTAAATATACCAGATAATGAAGTTTATATGGAAGAACCGGTAGGAAAACAACCAAAATATTGGTTTTTATCTTATGGAAAAAGATACCTTTTTAAAAAAGCCGGTTATAAACAAGATGAAACTCCAATTTACAATGATGTATCAGAATGTTTAGCTTCCGATGTAGCTAATTTATTAGGATTAGATCACGCCACTTATTATTTATGTCGTAGTAATGGTGAGGATGGAGTTATAACCCCTGATTTTTTAAATAACGAAATAAATAAACCAAAATGTGAAGAATTCTACGATGGGGTTTATTTGATAAGTCAAATTGATCCAGGTTTTAAAAACAAAAGTTTAATAAACCCAGTAACACATCAATACTATACAGCTGATTTAGTCATTAGGTCTATTTATAAATATGGACTACTTAATGATGCCTTAAATATGTTTGTTTATGATTGCTTAATTGCTAATAGGGATAGAAATCCATCTAATTATGGAATTATAGTCAATCATAAAGATAACACTATTAGATTCGCACCATTATTTGATAATGCCACATCATTTGGTATTTCGATGGTTTCTCACAGATTAGCTAAATGTATAGCTCAAGATGGTCATATAGTTGATAATGAACATCTTAATTTGGTAATTCATAAACAATTAACAGGAAAAGTAACTTTAGATAGACATTTACAATATAGTGAAAAAGCTAAATGGGATAGAGAAGAAGAAAAAAGGATTTTAGGTTTAATTGAAAATAAAAGACTAGAACTAAAAACTTTATTAGAACAAAATTTAATAAGTTTAGATGAATATCATAAAACACTATCATCTATAGGAAATGAATATCGAAAATTTAATATTGTTGATTTAAGATATCAACTAATGATTAGTTATTTAACTTTATTTTATTCAAAAGAAATTGAACCTTTAATGAATAAAATTGAAGAAAAAATTACTAAAGAAAATATTGATAAAATATTTGATGCTTATAAAGACTATTTACCAATTGATAGGTTAAATATGGCCAAACAAGTTATATTAGAAAGAGCAAATTGGATGACTTCATTTTATAGACAAAATAAAAAGAAAAGTGAGGGGAAATTGTTATGTTAGAAAAAGTTTATTTATTATGGGATTCTTATAAAAAAAATAGAACTTATTTAATTGGCGTTTTATCAAAAAAAAATGATAATTATTTATTTAAGTACAACCAAGATGCCATACTTGCTTTAAGTGATGGGTGTATGTTACCTTTCCCTTATACTGAAAAGATTTATACTTTTAGTTCACTACCTCTTTTCTTTAATCGAAGAATTAATCATCGAAAAGGAAAAGTAGGTAATATGCTTGATGTACTAACTATTAATGATGGAAGAATGAATAATGACAATTTTAGAATTGTAAGCAGTTCTACTTTAGAGAAAGGTAGACAAAAAAATTTAGTTTAAATTATAAAAAACTATAGACTAATTTTAAAAAAAGTATTAAAATATATTTATAAATGTGATGACTGGGTTGGAAACCACGAGCAATATACTAATGAGATTCTATTTAGAATAAGTAAGGTGGAACCACGCGATAAGCGTCCTTACAACTTAAATGGAATCTTTTTGATTTGAAGGAGGAATAATTATGGATATGGAAAAAATGGTTAATTTATGTAAACAATATGGATTTATATTTCAAGGAAGTGAAATTTATGGAGGTCTTGCTAATACTTGGGATTATGGACCACTTGGAAGTAGATTAAAAAACAATGTAAAAGATGCTTGGCGTAAAAGATTTATTCAAGAAAGAGATAACGCTTATGAATTAGATGCTGATATATTAATGCATCCAATGGTATGGAAAGCAAGTGGACATGTTGATTCTTTTGCAGACCCATTAATCGACTGTCGTGAGTGTAAAACAAGACATCGTGCTGATAACCTAATTAATGATTTTAGTAATAGTAGTATAGGAGATGCTATGACTAATGAAGAGATGATTAAATATATCAATGAAAATAAGGTACCTTGTCCAAAATGTGGTAAAACGAATTTTACAAATATTAGACAATTTAAATTAATGTTTGAAACTTATAGAGGAGTTACTCAAGATAGTAAAAGTGTTGTATATTTGCGTCCTGAAAATGCCCAAGGAGAATATGTTAACTTTTTAAATGTTCAAAGAAGTATGCGCGCTAAATTACCATTTAGTATAGGACAAATAGGAAAAGCGTTTAGAAATGAAATTACTCCGGGTAACTTTACTTTTAGAACAATTGAATTTGAACAAATGGAATATCAAACATTTTGTAAAAAAGGTGATGATATGAATTTGTATGAATACTTTAAACAATACGGTAAGAAATTTTATATGGATTTAGGAATAAAAGAAGAACATTTAAGATTTCATGATCATGAAAAACTAGCTCACTATGCAAAAGCTGCTTGTGATATTGAATATAAATTTCCATTTGGTTGGGGAGAGGTAAACGGAACTCACAATAGAACAGATTTTGATTTAACTAGACATCAAGAATATAGTGGAGTTAAGCAAGAATATCTAGACCCAGATACAAATACAAAATATATACCTTATATAATCGAATCAACATATGGTCTTGATAGAACAGTATTAGCACTTTTATTTGAAGCATATGAGGTTGTTGATGACAGAGAAGTATTAAAATTACATCCTTATCTAGCACCTTATAAAGTAGCTGTACTACCACTTATTAAGAAAAACCACAGTGAAAAAGCTAAGGAAATATACCAATTATTATCAAAGAATTTTATGACTAATTATGATGAAGCAGGTAACATTGGTAAAAGATATAGAAGAAATGATGTTATAGGAACACCTTTCTGTGTAACTATCGATGATGAAACAATAAATAATAACACAGTCACAATAAGAGAACGTGATACTATGGAACAAACAACTATTAACGTATCAGAATTAGTTGATTATATTGAAAAAAGAATTAAGTTTTAATATTTATTAAAGCTTTTTTTCTTACAATTTTGTCATATTTAATTATTAATCTTGATTATTTAATAAAAAAAAATTATAATTAGTTTGTATATTGGAGGTATTTATGATTTTAAAAGTTGTTAATTATTTGGTGTTGGGGTTTATTAATTTGTATAGTCTTTATTTTTTTATAACAGGGTTGGGTTATTTTAAAAAGAAAAAAAATGAACAAATTAAAAATAAAAAGAAAAACCATTTTACAATTCTATTACCAGCAAGAAATGAAGAAAATGTTATATCAAACTTAATAGATAGTTTAAAAAAACAAGATTATGATAATTATGATATTTATGTTGTATTAAATAATTCTACTGATAATACACTTGATGTAGTTAAAAAGTTAGGTGTAAATATAATTGAATGTAAGAATAAAATAACATGTAAAGGTGATGCTCTAAAAGAGGCACTTGAAGTTTTAAAAAATCAAAAAACTGATGCTTATGCAATTTTTGATTCTGATAATGTTGTATCGTCTAATTTTCTAAGTGAAATGAATAAAACTTTAAACAATGGCTATTCTCTAGCTCAAGGTTTTAGAGACATTAAAAATACTCAAAACTGGTTAAGTAATTCATATGGAATATATTTTTATATTGAAAATATGTTTTATAATGAAGCAAGAAATAATATAGGAAAGACTGCTGCTTTAAGTGGAACAGGATTTGTTGTAAAAAAAGAAGTAATTGAAAAAATAGGTTACGATGTTAAAACACTAACTGAAGATGTCGAGTTTACAACTTTTTGTATTTTAAATGATATTAAAATTGGTTATGCTAAAAAAGCAATATTTTTTGATGAACATCCTAGTGAGTTAAAAATATCTTATAAACAAAGAAAAAGATGGTCAAAAGGTGCTTTACAATGTCTAAACTTATATTTTAAAGAATTATTTGTTAATTTTTCTAAAACAAAAAATATATCTTGTCTAGATATGATATTTGTGCATTTTGCTCCATTTTTACAGTTAATTACTTTAATACCTTTTATTTTAATGCCAATTATCTATTATAAAAATATAGAAAATATTATAATTTTTGCTATTATTGGTTCTATTGTAGGATACTTAGCTCAAGTTTTATTAGCGTTCTTTGTAGTTAAAGTTAATAAAAAAAATGTTAAAAATTTTTTAAGTGGTATTGTATTATTTCCTTTATTTATACTAACTTGGTTACCAATTAATTTTGTAATTTTGTTAAAAAAAGAAATTACATGGGAACATATTGAACATAAAAGTAGTATTAAAATAGAAGAAATGTAAAAATTCGTTTATTTATTTAATAAAAATGTTCACAAATAAAAAGAATTGTGATAAAATAGGTTTGTGTAAGTGTTAATAGGAGGAATTTATGAATATCAAAAAATGGTTTATGAATGATGAATCTGATGTATTTAATGATGGGCTAACGGAACAATATTATAATTTAAAAGCTGAAGATGCCTTAGAAGATGGTGCGTCTAAGTTAGTTTTACTTGAGCCAAGAGCATTCTCAGAAGCACAACAAATTGCAGATCAATTAAAAAATCGCAATACTGTTGTTGTTAATTTGAAAAGAGTTACCAAAGATAACGCAAAAAGAATAATTGATTTCTTGAGCGGAACTATATATGCTATTGGTGGAGACATTCAAAAAGTTGGTGGTGGCATATTCTTATGTGCTCCTAACAATGTAAATGTTCAAGGTAAAATTACTGATGAAACTGATGGTAAAGATATTCATGATAATGATGATATAAATATTGAGTGGTAAAATAATTGAGGTGGGAGTTTATGGAAAAGTTTAATCGCGTATTAAGAGGTTATGACCCTGAGGAGGTAAATAATTTTATTGACCATATAATCGAGCAAGTTGAAGGTATGGTAAATGAAATTAAAGAAAAAGACCTAAAAATAAAAGAATTAGAAGAACAAGTTGAAGATACAATTACTTTAAAAAGTAGAATTGAACATTATGAAAAAATGGAAGATACCCTAAACCGTGCGATTATAATGGCTGAAAAAACAAGCGAACAGATTAAACTTAATGCTCACCAAGAAAGAGAAACCATTACAAATGATGCTAAAAAGAACGCAAGTAGAATTATAAATGAAGCATTATTAAAGGCTGAAAAAATCGATAATGATGCTTTGGCAGTAAAGAGAAATATGAATATACTAAAAAAACGTTTGCGTGACATTTTAGAAAGTCAACTTGAATTAGTTGATGATATAGAAAGAATAGATGTATAACAGATGAACAAGACGGTATGTTATAGAGCTTTAAAGAGAGCTAGTGTTTGGTGGAAACTAGTAAGCAAGTAATATACGAATCACTTGGGATGTTTTATATGGATAAGATATAAACGATAACGCGTTATAGTTAAGAGTTATAAAAAAAGGTGGTACCGCGATTAAATCGCCCTTTGTGTGCCATCTTTTTCTTTATTTTTGGAGGTTAAAATGAAAACATTATATAATCTATTAGGTGAAGATTTCAAAAATGTCTTAGATGCTAATCCTTTTATAGGGAAACTAGATGATTTAGAAATAGAAAATAATATTAACTTTTTAAAAGAAGTAGATTGCAGTTATGAACAAATGAAAAATATTATTATTTTTAATCCTTGGTTATTCAATAGAAGTTATGATGAGTTAAACAAATTAAAAAATAAACTCATAAGCATCGGTATTACTAATTTAAATATAACATTTGATACTCAACCATTATTATTAAATAAAGAAATATTTGAAATAGATGATTTCATTAATGAACAAATTAAAAAAGGTTTAGAAATTAATGAAATTGCTGATATTATAGATAGTGGGTGTGTAGAATGGTAGTAGATTTATTAAGAAATTTAGGATACAATGATGTTCAAATTAATAGAATAATTAATGATGTTTCCCTTATAAAAAGAACTGATGAAAAATTAAAAAATTCAATAATAAACGTTTATTATTTTCTAAAAGATATGGGTTATAGTGGTGAAGAAATCATAAGTATTACAACACTTAGCCCACCTTTATTTAATTTATCAAAAGAAAAAATAAAAGAAAAGATAGATTATTTTATTGGATTAGGTTTTACTAAAGTTCAAATAAAAAAAATGATTTTATTTAATCCTCTTTTTATATGTTATTCTATTGATAAAATGAATGACAATTTAAAAAATTTATTAGATTTTGGCTATGAAATGGATGTTTTATTAAATATGATTAGGAAGAATCCTAATTTAATTGTCGATAGTCTAAAAAAGATAACTAGAAAATTAGAATTATTGGCTAATTTGGGTTATTCAAAAAAAGAAATATATATAATTACTAAAACAATACCAGGTATATTTAGTTTATCTGATGAAACTATATTATCTAAAATTACTATATTAGAAGATTTAGGATTCACTAATAGTCAAGCAAAAAAAATTATTAAAAAAACACCTAGTATTATAGGTTATTCAAAAGAAACAATTCAAGATAAAATAACATTTCTTATTAATTTAGGTTTTACACATGAAAAAGCAATTGAAATAATTGTTACATTTCCAAAAATTTTGAGTTATGGTATTAATAAATTAGAAAATGTTATTAAAACACTTAAAAGTTTTGATTATACTGATTTAGAGCTAATAAAAATAGTAGAAACTTTTCCTAATATCTTCGGTTTATCTAACGATTCAATAGTAAGAAGAATAGTTTTATTAAACAAATTAGGATTAAATAATATTATACTTAGTGATACAAAGCAATTAATTCAAAGTCCAGAACTAACATTTGCAAGATATCAATGTTTAGTTTCAAATGGAATAGATGTATCAATGAGTACTTATAGAAGAATATTTATAGGAAATAGTCAATTTGAAAGGACTTATAATTTAAGTAAAGAGCAATTATTAAAAATGTATAAATATGAAGGAGAGATGAATTATGGATTATAAAGATACTTTACTTATGCCAAATACTACATTTAGTATGCGTGGCAATTTACCAGAAAATGAAAAATTGATGAGAGAAAAATGGGAGAATATGGATTTATATCATATGTGTTTAGAACAAAATAAAGATAAAAAACCTTTTATTCTACACGATGGTCCTCCATATGCTAATGGAAATATCCACACAGGTCATGCTTTTAATAAAGTTTTAAAAGATTTTGTTAATCGTTATAAAATGATGGCTGGATATAATGTGATTTATATTCCGGGTTGGGATACTCATGGACTTCCAATCGAAACTGCTGTTACAAATAGTGGTGTTGATAGAAAAAGTATGGGTAAAGATGAATTTAGAAAATTATGCCTAGATTATGCTAAAGAACAAGTTTATAAACAAATGGCAGACTTTAAGACATTAAATGTTATTGCTGATTGGGATAACCCTTATATTACATATACTAAAGAATTTGAAGCAAGACAAATCGAAGTTTTTGCTGAAATGGCTAAAAAAGGATTGATTTTCAAAGGAATGAAACCAGTTTATTGGTCACCATCTAGTGAATCTGCTCTAGCTGAAGCTGAAATCGAATACAAAGACAGAAAAGACGCTTCAATTTATGTTGCTTTTGATGTTGTTTGTGGAAATGATTATGTAAATGAAGGTGATAAATTAGTTATTTGGACTACAACACCTTGGACAATTCCTGGAAACACTGCAATTGCTGTTGGAGGAGAATTTAACTATGTTAAAGTATTAGTAAATGGTTCTTATTACATTGTAGCAGAAAGTTTATTAGAAGAGTTAACAACACTATTCAATTGGGATACTTATGAAGTAGTAAGTACATTTAAGGGAATTAATTTAGATGGTGTAAAATACAAACATGTATGTATGGATAGAATCTCACCAGTTGTAATTGGTGATAATGTAACACTAGAATCAGGAACAGGTTTAGTTCATACCGCACCTTCTTATGGTGATGATGACTTTATCTTAGGTAAAAAATATAATCTTGAGATGGTGTTTGGTGTAGACGATGATGGTGTTTTAAATAAAGAATCAGGTGAATTTGCAGGTCTTTATTTTGAAGATGCAAATAAAGCTGTAATTGAAAGATTGGATGAATTAAAAGCTCTACTTGCTCTTAAATATATTACCCACTCATATCCACACGATTGGAGAACAAAAAAACCAGTAATCTTTAGAGCAACAAGTCAATGGTTCTGTAGTATTGAAAAGATTAGAAAAGAATTATTAAATGAAATTGAAAATAACATTAAGTTCCACACACCATGGGGTAAAACTAGAATTTACAATATGATTAAAGATCGTGGTGATTGGTGTATTTCTCGTCAAAGAGTATGGGGAGTACCACTTCCAATTTTCTACAATGAAGATGGTAGTGAAATTTTAGATTATGATGTCATGATGCATGTAGCTAAATTATTTAGAGAATATGGCTCTAATGTATGGTTTGAAAGAGAAGCTAAAGATTTGCTTCCAGAAGGTTATACAAATCCTTTAAGTCCAAATGGTAAATTTACTAAAGAAGAAGATATTATGGATGTATGGTTTGATTCAGGTTCTTCACATACTGGTGTTTTAGTTGAAAGAGGGCTAGGATATCCTGCTAGTATGTATTTAGAAGGTTCAGACCAATATAGAGGATGGTTTAATTCAAGTTTAATTTGTGGCGTTGCTGTACACGGATGTGCTCCATATAAAGAATTAGTATCACATGGATTTGTTTTAGATGGTAAAGGATTAAAGATGAGTAAATCATTAGGTAATGCTGTTGACCCACTTAAAGTAGTTCGTGAACAAGGTGCTGATGTATTAAGATTATGGGCTGCAAGTGTTGATTTCACTGAAGATGTTCGTATTAGTGATGATTTAATTAAACAAGTAAAAGAAAGTTATCGTAAAATTAGAAATACATATAGATTCATGTTAGGTAATATTTTTGATTTTGATTTAAAAGAGCGAGTTAAATATGAAGATATGCCAGTATATGATAAATATATGATGAATGAACTAAGTAAATTTATTAAAAATGTAATTAATGCTTATGAATCATATAACTTCCAAGAAGTTTATAAATTGGTTAATAATTATGTTTCATTCACGCTATCTAATTTCTATCTAGATTTTACTAAAGATATCTTATATATTGAGAAAAAAGATTCTAAAGTAAGAAGAAGTGTTCAAACAGTTTTATTTGATGTTTTAAATGCATTAGTTAAATTGTTAAATCCAATCTTACCTTATACAAGTGAAGAAGTATATATGTTATTACCTCACGATAAAGAAAGTATTCAATTAGAATTATTACCAGAGGTAGTAGAATATAGTGACTCACAATTAGTTAATGAAATGTTTGAAAAATTCTTTAAAATAAAAGATGATGTTTATAGAGCACTAGAAGATGCAAGAAGTGAAAAATTAATTGGTAAATCTCTAGAAGCAGAAGTTTCTATTACATTAGATGATAAAGACTTTATTGATTATTTTAAAGATACTTTAAAACAATTATTAATCGTTTCAAAACTAAATTTAAATGAAGGAGAATATAATATTACAGTTAAACCATTTAATGGAGTTAAATGTGAAAGATGTTGGAATTTATTTGATGAAGATGAAATGGTTTCAGATGTTTGTAAAAGATGTCATGAAGTAATCAAAGAAAACTGAAAAAATCAGTTTTTTTTGATACGTAATATATTATAAAAGTATATTAATAATTAAATTAAGTGTTGCACAAATAAAAATTAAGATAATAAAATTTTTAATATTTTGCATTAATTATTTTTAGTGTATAATTAATATAGGTGATTATTATGAAAATCCTAAGTTTAGATGAAATAGATTTAGAAGAAACATATTTTCATTTTGATGTAAGAAGTATTGATTATATAGAACAATATGGTTTCCCACCAGATATAGGAAATGATTCTAAAAATGCTGAAAAAACACCTAAAGTTTTCTTTAGTAAAGGGATAAATGGAGTTTTAGATATAATTGATGTATGGCTTATATGGAGAATGAATAAAGATAATGAAAATGAAAGTTCTTGGACAATGGAATTTTTGACAGAAGAATATTTAAAAGATGAGAGAAAAAAGAATATAACATTTGAAAATATGTATGAATGGTTGAAGTTAAGAAAGTATTATAAACTTGATTTAATACCATATATAGATTTTATACCAAACGATTTAGACGAAGCTAAAAAACAAGCTTTGGACAATAAAAAAGAATGTGAAAATACTAATAAAAAGCCATGGAAGTATTTATTTGCAATGCAGATGTATAAAGGTAAAATTAAACATTATGATGTTACAATGGAAGATTTTAATATGCATACTAAAACTAATTGTGGTGTTTCTAAAGATTCTATAACACTACTAAAAACTAATGATGGAAAATTTGATGCCTTATCAATAGTTATAGAATTATATTATAAGTTTAACGCTAAAAAAGAATTTAGAATATTAGATGAATTTATTCTTTATTGTAAAAATAAACATTATACTTCGGTTGAAGAAGTTAATTCAAAAACAATTTAATAATATATAGGAAAGAGGTAATATTATGAATGAAATAAAATGTCCAAAATGTGGTACTATATTTCAAATATCTGAACAAGATTATGATAGCATATTAAAACAAGTAAGGAATGAAGAATTCGACAAAGAATTGAAAATAAGAGAAGAAGTAGCCAAAAAAGAGCAAGAGGCAGCAATTAAATTAACTGAAAATGCTGTTTCTAAAAAATTTAGCGATGAGATAAACAAACGAGAGCTTGAAATTCAAGAACTAAGAAATGAATTAAAAACTAAAGAACTAGAAAGCAAATTAGCAATCAATAAAGCCTTAGAAGAAGAAAATGAAAAAATATACGAATTAAAAAATAAAATTGAATCTAATCAAAATGAATATTTATTAAAAGAAAAAACCTTAATAAGTTCTTACGAAGATAAAATAAAAACAAGAGATGAACAAATAGCTTATTATAAAGATTTTAAAGCAAAACAATCAACTAAAATGATTGGTGAATCATTAGAACAACACTGCAGTATTTTATTTAATAGAATAAGACCAATGTTTGGTTCAAAAACATATTTTGAAAAAGACAATGATTCAAAAACTGGTTCTAAAGGGGATTTTATTTTTAGAGATTATGACAAAGATGGTGAGGAAATAGTTTCTATTATGTTTGAAATGAAGAATGAAGCAGATATGACTGCTACAAAACATAAAAATGAAGATTTTCTTAAAGAACTAGATAAAGATAGAAAAGAAAAAAAATGTGAATATGCCGTTTTAGTATCATTACTTGAAATTGACAATGCTTTATATAACGATGGTATTGTAGATATGTCACATAAATATGAAAAAATGTATGTAATAAGACCACAATTTTTTATACCAATTATTACTTTAATTAGAAATTTATCGCTTAACTGTTTAGATTACAAAAGAAAATTAGCTTTGGTAGAAAACCAACATATAGATATATCTAATTTTGAAAAAAATATAAATACATTCAAAGAAGGATTCGGAAGAAATTATCGTCTTGCTTCAGAAAAATTTGCAAAAGCGATTGAAGAAATTGATAAAACTATCGACCATTTGTATAAGACTAAAGATGCCTTAATTAATAGTGAAAATCAATTAAGATTAGCCAATAATAAAATAGATGACTTAACAATTAAAAAACTAACGCACGGAAATGAAACTATGACAAAAATGTTTGAAGAATTAAAAGAAAGTCATGATTAATTTTAGTTTGCTTTATTTGAACAATTGTGTTATTATATAGCAACGAGGTGAATTATGCGAATAATTACTATTAATGAACAAAAATTTCTGCATGAACATGAACCATTAAAAGTTGCTAGAAATTATGAAAGTACTATATATGTTTTAGGTGATGAATTGTATAAAATTCTAAATCTACCTTATGATATATTAGATAGTGGAAATAGAGAGTATAGTAGATTTTTAAAAAATAGAGAAAATAATGTTGCTGAATTAATGAGATTAAATCCTAATGGTGGGTGTAATCCTAAAGCTCTATTAATTAGTGAAAAATATTTTTTAGGATGTGTTTATCCTTATTTAAATGGTTATGATGAATTGTTAGTTAAGCACTATCCAATTGAAATAAGAGCAGAATTATGCCGTAAATTGAATGAAATATTTCGTGAATTTTGGAAGTTAAATATTCAGTATACAGATTTGTCCTTACACAATGTTATGACTGATGGAAAAGATATAAAGTTTGTTGATATGGATTCAATTTCTATGAATAAATTTCAAACATATGGTGAAGAAGAAAGATTTTTGATATTTACCTGTCAACAATTAGCTATATTATCATTGTCAATTTTGTTAGATTTAGATATCGATGGATTAAACATTAGTAATTACAATTTATTAAAATCTTTAACGAAAGTATTAGATAATAAGGAACTTATAAATATACTTGCTTATTCATTAGAAACAAAATTTGCATATAAACCATATTTTGTCGATAGAGTATTAGATAAAGTTGACTTAGAAAAATTAGATGATAGAGTAAAAAGTTTTTCAATTAAGAGGTGAGGCAATTGGAAAAAATTGTAGTAAACGAAAGTACTTTGAATAATCCACTTAATAAACAAGTTAATAATGAAAGTAAATTATATTTGGTTGGTTCAAATATATACAAAATTTTAAGAAAAGACTTGAGATTAATCGATAGACAATTAGTAGTTCAAAAATTAATTTTAACAAAACCAGATGAGGTATGTAATCCTGAAAAAGTTATAGTTAATGAAAAAAACGAATTTTTAGGCTATTCAATGCCATTTTTAGAAGGATATGAAAATTTAGATATAACTAATATATCTTATGAACTTAGAATAGAATATTTAAAAAAAATTAACCGAATTTTTAGAAGATTACTTAGGTTAGGGCTCTACTTTCATGATACTCATTCTGGTAATTTCATGATTAATGGTGATTCTCTTGTTTTAGTTGATAGTGATTCAGCTTCTCAACTTTGTAAAGGTGATTATAAATATGAAGAATTTTATTTATACTGTTGCTGTAAAAATTTATGTATTTTTTCGTTATCATTGATTTTAGGAACGGATATAAATATATTAAATCATAGGTTTGGAAAAAAAGAAATGAAAAAACAATTACTTGAATTTAATGATGGGGCATTAAGTGAAATTGTAAGATTTGCCTATAGTAATTATAAGACTTTGCCAAATGAATTTTATGTTGATGATTTAGTAGATTTAATTAATATAGATAAAGTAAGAGGAGTTGCGCTAACTGGTTTATCTGTGATAAAATATAAATAGAGGAAATTAATTATGAATTTAGATGATATTATATTTATAGATAATCTACCAACTTTAGATTTACACGGACAAACAAGTGACTTAGCGGGGGTTATGGTTAATGATTTTATCAGGGATAATTTAAAATGTAAAAACGAATTTGTTGTTATAATACATGGATTTGGAGCATACATTTTAAAGAATAAAACTCATGAGATTTTAAGTAAAAGTAAGTATGTTTTAGACTATAAATTATTTATTTATAATGCTGGTTGTACTATTGTCAAACTGAACTTAAAAAAATTTAAAAAAATTTAAAATTTATGTTGACAATTACTAAAAGTAGTGATAGAATAAGCAACAATAATTAATCAAAGGGGTGTATATTATGTACGAAGAAAGAAAAACATTTGGAATTAAAGATATTATAATTCAAGTATTATTTGTGGCATTATTTGTATTTGTGATGTTATGGTTATTCCCATCAAAGAAAGATTTGGAAGACAAATTTGTTACTATGGATGATATAACTAGTTCATTACAAGTATTATATGGTCAAGCATTCGCTAATAATGTTAATAGTATGCGTGAAGCAGCAACAGGATATTTTACAACTGAGAGATTGCCAAAAAATGTTGGTGATTCTGTAACATTAACATTAGGTGAAATGTTAGAAAAGAAACTTGTTTTAGAAATGAAAGATAGTAACAACAATGCTTGTAGTTTAACAGAATCTTATGTTAAATTAACTAAAATGGATAATGAATATCAAATGAAAATTCAATTATCTTGTTCTGATTACTCTGATTATATCATTTCTTATATTGGATGTTATGAGTATTGCAAAGATTGTACTAAAGATAATAACAAAACAACTCCAACAAAACCAAGTACAACAAAACCTACTACAAAACCAAGTACAAAACCAGAACCTACTCCAACTCCAACACCAGACCCAACACCAGTTGCAAAAAAATATATTTATGAATATAGAAAAACATGGCAAAATGAATGGTCAAATTGGTCAAATTGGTCAGATTGGTCAACTTCTAAAGTTAAGAGTGATAGATATACACAAGTAGAAATTAAAACAGAAAATGTAATTACTGGTTATAACAAAGTTAAAAAACTTACTGGTTATAAGGAAGTAATTACTTATGAAGACAAAATTGTTGAAGGAACTAAGACAGAAAAAGTTAAAGATGTAAAAGATGCAGTTAAGACATCTACTAGTGGATACTATACTGATTGGACATATTCAGGTACTGTAAGAGTAACTAACTCATTTAAATATAGTACTACAACTACTAATTATACTTTAGTTAATTCATATGATCATTTAGATTGTAACAATATATGTCAAACAGTAACTGAAAGAGTATACGATGTTTATACACGTAGTTATGTACAAGGCGGTTATAGTTATAGTTGTGCATCTTATCCAGGATATACAAAAGAAGGAACTAAATGTGTTAAAGTAATTGAAAAGAAAGCTCCAACCCAAACAGTTGAAAAAGTAGAAGTTAAAAAACAAGAACCAATTTACGAATATGTAAATGGTGACCCAATCTATAAATCTGTTACAAAATATCGTTATAGAACTAGAACATTAGTTAAAGAAGCAGGTAGCGATGTTAAATGGAGCAAGTCAGCAAATGATACTGATTTAATTAATAACAAATATGTTCCAACCGGAAATTATAAAGAAGCATAATCTTGCTTCTTTTTATTTAAAAATAGGAGAAATTTTATGAAACACAATATGAAATTAAATAATGAACCATTTGAGCTTATTGAAAATGGTAGTAAAAAAATTGAGTTAAGATTATATGATGAAAAAAGAAGAAAACTTAGAGTTAATGATTTAATTGAGTTTACTAATATTAGTACTGAAAAGAAAATGACAGTTTTAATAGAGGCATTATATTTATATCCTAATTTTGAAGAACTATATAAACATTTTGATAAAATATCTTTAGGTTATGATAAAGATGCTTTAGTGTCATATCACGATATGGAAGAATATTATTCAATTGAAGAACAAAATAAATATGGTGTTGTAGGAATAAAAATTAAGAAAGTTGATTAGGTAATTATATGGAAATAAACGTTGAAAAGTTAAGAAATGATTTAATTGATTATTTTGGGACCGCTTTATTTAATGGTAATAGTATGGCTATTGTTGATTTGTCTAAAATAGAGCAAGCAAATGACTATGAATTAATAGAAATTGCTATTCAAAATGGTTTTAACTTAAACAATTATAGTAGTGGTTTTAGTAGATAGTAATTTTAACAGATTTAAATTAGTTTAAATCTGTTTTATTGTGTTATAATGTAAATATAAATAAGGAAGTTTCTTATGAAAAATTAAAAACAGGAATATCTTTAATTATATTAGGTAACTTATTATATTTATCATCTACATTTTTTTGTGGCAATGAAACAAGTAGTTTTGGCGACTTTGGTAGTGGTTTATTAATAGGATTTATATTATTGGTTTCAATTACATTTATAGTTTGTATGATTTTGCAAATAGCTTATCGTTCTGATGCTCTTGAAATTGGTGATTATAAAAAAATATTTTAAAATGTTTTCTTTTTTATTTACAAAAAAGTTTAAACATTATATAATAATAACATATGTTATAAATAACAATAGTTATATAAAGGAGGCTTTTAATGCCAGCAATTAAAAAAATAAATAGAGAAGATATAATAAAAGCTAGTGTAGAAATCATTAGAAAAGAGGGGCTAGAAAGCTTAAATGCAAGAGGTGTAGCAAAAAAATTAAATTGTTCAACTCAACCAATCTTTTATATTTATTCGAATATGGAAGAAATGCGAAAAGATGCATTAAAAGAAATATCAAGAATATTTGATGACGCTATGTTTAAGAGTAATTATGATAAAATTGCATATAAAGATATAGGAGTAAATTATATTAGGTTTGCCAAAGAAGAGCCGATATTATTTAAAATATTATTCAATAGCAAGTCAAATGAGCAAGCCTTGTGTTTTATAGATTTAAAAGGTTCGTCAAATAAAATATGGGAAACTATATCTAATCAAACTGGATTATCAAAAAAAGAGGCTAAAAATTTTCATTTAAAAATGTGGTTATATGTAAATGGTATTGCTAATTTAGTTGCTAATAATACTTGTAATTTTACAAAAGAAGAAATTGAAAAACTATTAGAAGAACAATATATTTCAATGTTATTATTTGAAATTCAAAAAGGAAATATAAAAAGAGAAGTATTAGATAATGTTTTAAAAAACAAATTAAAAAGAAAAGAGGAAATGTAGATTTTATGGAAAAAGTTATTGAAGTTAAAAATTTAACTAAAGAATATAAAAATAAAAAAGCAGTTGACAATTTATCGTTTAATTTATATAAAGGAGAAATATTAGGTTTACTAGGTCCTAATGGTAGTGGAAAGAGTACAACTATTAATTGTATATTATCTTTATTAAAAAAACAAAGTGGTAGTATAAAAATATTTGGTAGTGAAATGAAGCCGGATTCTTATGATATAAAATCTAAAATAGGAGTAATATTTCAAGATGTTTCAGTATTTGATGAATTAAGTGTTTATGATAATATTAATTATTTTTGTGGTTTATATATCAAAAATAAAAATCTTAGAAAACAATATGTTAATGAAGCAATTGAACTAGTTGGATTAAAAGAATTTAAAAATTACCTACCTCGCCAATTATCAGGAGGTCTACTTAGAAGACTTAATATAGCTTGTGGTATTGCTCATAAACCAGAATTGATTTTTTTAGATGAGCCAACTGTTGCTGTTGACCCACAAAGTAGAAATAATATTTTAGATGGAATAAAAAAATTAAGAGATAATGGAGCAACAATTATATATACAACGCATTATATGGAAGAAGTAGAAATACTATGTAATCGAATAATTATTTTGGATAAAGGAAAAATAATAGCTGAAGGAACAAGTGAAGAATTAAAAAAACAAGCTAATATAGAGGAAAAAGTTTATACATCTGGTCCAACTTTAAATGATGTTTTCTTAAAACTTACAGGAAAGGGATTAAGAGACTAATGTTTATTCATAATTTAAAGTATACTATTAAAATATTATTTAAAAATAAAGTATTAATATTTTGGACTTTTGCTTTTCCAATTATTTTAGGCTTATTATTTAATATGGCATTTTCAAATATTGAAAAAGATGAAATGTTAAAAGTTTTTTCTATTGCTGTTGTTTCAAATGATAATTCAAAAGAACAAGAGATATATAAAGAAACACTAGAAAAATTATCAACTGGCGATGCTCGGTTATTTAATCTTAAATATGTGGATGAAGAAGAAGCAAATAGATTATTAGATGAATCGGAAATCGAAGGATATGTGGTTATTAGCGATGATGTTAAAGTTGTTATTAAAGAAAATGGTTCTAATCAAACAATTATAAAATTTGTCATTCAAGAAATTAAACAAAATAAAAAAATAGTTGAAGATTTATCTTTAAAAGAAATTGAAAAAGAAACTTCAAATGGTAACTATTCTTTTGATACTACTGAAATTGTTAATAATATATTAACTAAAATAAATAGTCAAGAAGTTAGTCTAAATTCTTTATCTAGTTCTAATTTAAGTTATATGACAATAGAATACTATACTTTAATCGCTATGGCTTGTATGTATACAGGAATGTTGGGGTTAACTTCTATAAATAATTGTTTAGCTAACATGAGTAATAAAGGAAAAAGAATTTCTGTTTCTCCTAACAAAAAAAGTACAATAGTTTTAAGTTCTTTAATTGGAAGTTATATTGTGAGTTTGCTTGGTTTATCAATTCTTTTGTTGTTTTTATTATTTGTACTTAAAGTTGATTTTGGAAATAACATGTTACTTGTCATATTACTTTCAATGATAGGCTCATTAGCAGGAATCTCACTTGGTGTTTTAGTAGCGTCGGTATTTAAATTGAGTGAAGGCGCTAAAACTGGTATTATTATTGCTATAAGTATGTTTTTATCAGTGTTATCAGGAATGACAGGAGTTACATTAAAATATGTAATCGATACAAATGTTCCTATAGTAAATCTTATTAATCCTAACAATTTAATAACTGATGGATTTTATTCACTTTATTATTACAACACTTTAGACAGATATTTCAGAGATTTAATATATTTAATAATTTTTGTAATTATTTGTTTAGTAATTTCTTTCTTCAGTTTAAGGAGGGAACAATATGATAGTATTTAAAACAATTTTAAAAATATTAAATAAACTTAAAGGAATGCTTATTTTATATACATTTATGCTTGTTATGATTACTTTTATTAATCAAACATCTAATAATGAAACATCTTTTTTAGAGTCAAAACCAAGTATTGCTATTGTAAATGAAGATGATAGTTTAATAACTAATGATTTTATAGATTATATGGATAAACACTGTATAATTAAAAATCTAGCTCCTAAAAATATAGATGATGCATTATTTTATAGAAGTATAAATATGGTTGTTTATATTCCAAAGGATTTTGGAGAAAATTTACTTTCTAATAATGTTACATTAGAATATAAAGCAAGTGGTGATGAGGCCTCTGCATATACTAAAATGTTAATTGAAAAATATATAAAAACAGTTCTTATTTATAAAGATTATTACAGCGATGAAGAGTTAATTAATCATGTAAATAATCTTCTAAAATTAGATGCAAATGTTGAGGTAAAAACGAAACTAGAAACATCAAAATTAGAACGTATGACAAGATATTTTAATTTTTTAAATTATGCTCTTTTAGCAGGTTCTGTTTATTGTATTAGTATGATTTTAGCAAGTATAAAAGAGGAAAAAGTAAAGAAAAGAACAATTATAAGTAGTTTTGATTATAAAAAATATGATAGAATTGTGCTAGGAACTCTATCTATTGTTATTTTTGGAATATGGCTATTATATATGTTATTAAGTATTATATTATTTAAAAACACAATATTTACTTCTAATGGTTTAGCATATATTTTAAATTCGTTTGTATTTACTATTGCAAGTTTGTGTATAGGATATTTAATTGGAAATATTACTCAAAATAAAAATGCTATAGCAGGAATTATAAATGTAGTAGCTTTAGGTTCATCATTCTTATGTGGTTGTTTTGTACCAGTAGAATATATGCCAGATTATGCTTTAAAAATAGCGCATATTTTTCCAACTTATTACTATGTTTCTAACAATGAGATTATTAAAACAATTGAAACATTTAATCCTACTTTAATAAAATCATTATTGAAAAATGGATTTGTAATTGTATTGTTTAGTTTATTATTTATTTTATTGACGAATTACATTAGTAAGAAAAAACAAATCATTAATTAAAAAGTATAGGAAGTATAAAATAATAAAGAAATTTTTAATGTTTTGGTGTTTATTTGTTTCTTTATGAGTACTTTATGGAAACTTAAATATGATTCTAGTTTCAAGTGGAGAAACATTACAAATGGAGTTTATGTTACCTTATTTTAAAGTTTTACCATTTAGTGAAATATTATTTAAAAATTATACATTTTTTGGTATTTGTTTATTAATAGTTAATGGAATAACTAATTTAATAGCTGCATACCTACTTATAAAAAATAAAAAAATAGGAATTATTTTAGGAACTATAATTGGTTTTACTTTGATGTTATGGATTACTATTCAATTTATTATTCTTCCATTAAATATTTTATCAATAACTTATTTTATAATAGGTTTAATTCAATTGTTAACTAGTTATATGACTTATGATAATAAAAAAATTTGAAATGATTATAGGTGGTTTTATATGAAATACGAAGATTTGTTAAATTCTCATTTAAAATATGGAAATTCAAAAGAAGATATAATTAAGAGAAATGGTTATGAAAATATACTTGAAAATGTTGTAATCGCACCTTGGTGGGGACATGAAATGTTTGCTAGTTTTGATGTTAAAATCAAAAAAATAAACGAAAAAATATATAACATTTATGGAGCTGATTTTGAATTTTCTTTTATTGAATTGAAACTTATTGGAGCAGCTGCTATTTTGGATGAAACACTTGGTTTAGGTGTTACAAAATGTAGAAATTTATTATTTATAGGTTCGGTTGGTTCACTTGATTATAGTATTAATATAGGGGATTTAGTTATTCCAAAATATTCAATTTGTGGTGAGGGAGCATCTAGATATTTGAATGTTGATTTGGAAGATGAATTTGGAAAGAAAGAAGAACCATCGAAAGATTATACAAATAAATTGTTAAAAATTGTAGAAAAATATGAAAATGTAAAATATCATTATGTTGTAAATTATACTGTTGATACAATATTTGCTCAATTTATTCATCTTGCCTCTATTATAAAGTATGGAGCAAAAACAATCGAAATGGAAACATCTGCCTTATTTAAATGTAATAATATTTTAAATATAAACATGACAGCTTTGTTTTGTGTTTCTGATAATGCTGTTTTAAATAAATCTTTATATAGTGGAAGAACAGATTTAGAAAAGGAATATAAACATATGGTTAAAGAAAAAGTTATTCCTAACATAATAATGGAGTTGTTTAGAAAAGATAAATAAAAATTTTTAATATGATTTATGTTAAAATATCAATGTGAAATCAAGGATAGACTATTAAATCTATCTTTTTTATGGTATAATTAACTGAGTTTAGTTTTAATTGCTAGTTAATAAAATTATATATAACCAATGGGGAGGGAAAATAAAATAGCATATGAAAATAAATGAAATTAAGATAAAAGATTATTTAACAAAATCAAATTTACCAGCAAGTGATTATGTTATAAATCCGTATGTTGGATGTCCTCATGGGTGTAAATACTGTTATGCAATGTTCATGAAAAGATTTACTAGACACCAAGAAAACTGGGGAGAATTTATTGATATAAAAAAATGTGATAAAAAAATCAATTTAAAAATGATAAGTGGTAAAAATATTTTTTTATCGTCAGTTACTGATTGTTATAATGAGTATGAAGAAAAGTATGCTGTAACAAAATCAATTTTAGAACAATTAGTAGAATCTGGTTGCAATTTATCTATTTCTACTAAATCAAAATTAATATTGAGAGATATTGATTTGTTAAAAAAAATAAAAAATGTAAAAGTCTGTATATCAATTAATACTTTAGATGAATCGTTTAAAGATGATATGGATAAAGCTAGTTCTATAAAAGATAGATTGCATACATTAAAAAAATTACATGAAAATGGCATATATACAGTATTGTTTATGTCGCCTATTTTTCCATATATTACAGAATGGAAAGAAATAATAGAAATTTCAAGAGATTATGTTGATGAGTTTTGGTTTGAAAATCTAAACTTAAGAGGTAGTTATAAATATAATATTTTAAATTATATTAAAGAAAAATATAATTGGTTATTTTATAAATACATTGATATATTCGAAAACAAAAATAGTGATTATTGGAGTGTACTTTCTAATGAAATAGAAAAGTACTGTGAAAAAAATAATATAAAATATACAAATTTCTTTTATCATAAAGAATTAATAGAAAAAAAGAAAGAAGGTAAGAAAATGATTAATATAGAAGAGTTTTTAATGGAAGCTAAAAAACAAACATATGCTAATGAAAAGGTAGAAAAAGTTTCAAGCACGAGACGTAATTCTAAAGACTATGAATATAAAAAAGATAAAATGGTATACCACGATACATATTTTGGTGGTACTAATTTTATTGGTGAGGAGGTTGTTTATGTTGATGACAAGACCTATTGGGCTATGAATTATTATGGTGTAACTTTAGATGAAACATTAGGAGAAGAAACAATGGATAAGGCATTACGTCCTGCACTAATGAATGTTGGAAAAGATAAAGACGTAATTCCAGTAAGAGGACCAAAAAAATGGATAAATGGGGAATATAAATATACGTTTGATGTAATGGGCGATATTAATTGTTTTAGTGGAATTGAAACCATATATAAAAATAATAAGAAAATATATGAATTAAAATGTAATGGTGGATTAATTAAGTAAATGGGTATGTATCAAAAAAGAAAAATCAGAGCCGAAAAGAAGAATAACAATCAAGAAGAAAGGTTAACTAAGGCGGGAATTAACTGGAAATAACGACTTATGAAAAGCTTTTATATAAAACGATAAAGAAGGAGGCAGTAATGAAGATAATTGGAGATAGATATACTAACAATA
>HF989924.1:57593-73227 GCA_000432255.1 Acholeplasma sp. CAG:878
TTTAGAATATAAAGATTGGAGAAATTTCTCAAAGGTTTTAAATAAAACAAAAGAGGCTTGTAAAAATTCTGGATTTAATATAGATGAACAACTTGTTGAAATCAACAAGTTGTCAAAAAGAAATAATAATGCCACTGCTAATATACAAGATTATAAACTATCAAGATACATATGCTATTTGATAGTACAAAATGCTGACCCAAGCAAAGAAGTTGTTGCCTTAGGGCAAACATATTTTGCTATTCAAACGAGAAAACAAGAAATAACAGAACAAGAATATGATTCTTTATCAGATGATGAAAAAAGATTTTATCAAAGAAAATTAACAAAACAAGGTAATTATACATTACAAAAAGTTGCGTCTTCTGTTGGTGTTAAAAATATGGCTGAGTTTCATAATGCAGGATATAAAGGATTATATAATGGAGAAACTGCTGATGATATTTTTAAAAGAAAAAAATTAAGATATAGAGAAGATATTTTAGATAATATGAATGAAGATGAGTTGGTTGCTAATTTATTTAGAATAAATCAAACTAAACAAAGACTTTTAAAAGATAATGTACAAGGTGAAAAAGAGGCAAAAGATGTACATTACGAAGTTGGTAAGAAAGTTAGAAAAGCAATTGCAGACATTGGCGGAATGATGCCAGAAGAAATGCCAAAACCTAAAAAGAGTTTAAAAGAACTAGCAAGAGAAAAGAAACAATTAGAAACAAAAGAACAAAAGAAACTTGAAGGCATAAAATAAAAAATTGTTAAATGAATTTATGGAGTAACAATGATTTTATATTATAAAACTAAAATATTGATAATAATATAAAATGTATTGGTGTTGTTTCTAATAATGAGATTGAAATTATAAAAAAGAATGGAAGTGATAAATAATGGATATGTATCAAAAAAGAGAAATGAGAAAAAACAAAAAAGTGGATGAAAATATAAAAAGTTTACCATCAACGAGTATCAACTGGTACCCAGGACATATGGCTAAAACAAAAAGACAGTTAATTGAACAAAATAATTTAATTGATGTATATTATGAAGTAATTGACGCAAGGATGCCATATTCTTCAAAAATAAAAAATGTTGATGACATAATCAAAAATAAACCTAAAATCTTGATTTTAACTAAATATGATTTATGTGATACAAAAGAAACTAATAAATGGATTAACTATTATAAACAAAATGGTTATAATGTAATTGCTCTTAATTTAGAAAGCAACAACTCATTAAAACCCTTGATTGACCTAACACTAAAAGTAGCTGAACCAATAATAAAAAAAAGAGAAGAAAAAGGTATGAAAATGCGTAAAATAAGGGTTGCTATATTAGGAATTCCAAATGTTGGTAAAAGTACTTTAATTAATAGACTTGTTGGTAGAAAGGCAGTTAATGTTGGAAATAAGCCAGGTGTTACAAAACAATTAAACTGGATTAGAATAAACGAACAATTAGAATTGTTAGACACACCAGGTATTTTATGGCCAAAATTAGAAGAAAATACTGTTGCTTTAAATCTTGCTAGTTTATCAGCAATTAAAGAAGACATATTGCCTTTGTATGATGTTTGCAATCATATAATAGATGTTTTAAGTAAATATTATAAAGAACAATTAAAAGAAAGATATAATATTGATGAAATTGATGATGATATATATACTCTAATAGGTAAAAAAAGAGGTTGCTTAATAAAAGGTGGAGAAATTGATTATGATAAAGTAGTTAACGTTATTATGAATGATGTAAGAAATGGTTATTTTAAAAATATAACATTTGATAGATTTAAATGAATGTTTTAGTACTAGCGTATATTGGTGATTCAATATACGAGTTAAAAGTAAGAAATCATTTTATCAGTTTAGGTAATGTTAATGAAATACAAAAAGTAGTAATTAAATATGTTAGTGCTAAAGGACAAGCAAAGTTTGTAACTTACTTGTTAGAAAATGATATATTAAATGAAGAAGAAATTTCTATTTTCAAAAGAGCCAAAAACCATAAAAGCAATCATAAACCCAAAAATACTTCTATAATAACTTATAAAACTGCAACAGGATTAGAAGCAATCTTTGGTCATCTATATTTAAATAATGATTTTAATAGAATTGATTATTTGATTAACCTATTATTTGTTAGTAAAATAATTGAAGGAGAATAAGTATGTATGTATATGGAAGAAATGTTATAAAAGATTATAAGAATTTAAAAAAAGTATATGTTCAAGATAGTTTAAAAAATAGTGAATTAGTAAAAAATATAAATGTCCCTATTAAATACTTAAATAAAAGAGAATTAGACAAAATGGTTAGTGGGAATCATCAAGGAATAGTAGGAGAAGTAGAAGACTATAAATATTTTGAATTGAATGATTTAGATAACGATGTTATAGTAATATTAGACCACTTAGAAGATCCACACAATTTAGGGGCTATTATAAGAACTTGTGAAGCAGCAGGATTTGACAATATAATAATACCTAAAAATCGAAGTGTATCAATTAACGGAACAGTTGTTAAAACAAGTGTTGGAACTATAGAAAGAGTTAAAATTGCTCAAGTCACTAATCTAAACAATGCAATTCAAACTTTAAAGAAAAAAGGATATTGGATTATAGGAACAGATATGATAGGAACTGATTATAAAGAACTTGATTATAATGGAAAAGTAGCAATTGTTATAGGAAACGAAGGAGTAGGTATAAGTAGACTAGTAAAAGAAAATTGCGATTTTATTGCAACAATTCCAATGAATGGACAAGTTAATAGCCTAAATGCTTCAGTAGCAGCAGGTGTACTTTTATTTGAAATATTAAGACAAAGAAGGTGATTTTTTGAATTATAAAGATTTTAATGATTTTGAATTATTAGATTATATTTATGGTCAAAATGAAGATGCTAATGAAATATTATTGTATAAATATCGGCCATTGATTGTAAGTATTGCCAAAAAATATCAACCGAAAGATGGTACTTTCGATTTAAATGATTTAGTGCAAGAAGGAATGCTAGCCTTAAATAGTGCGATTACTAATTACAATGATAGTAAAAATGCTAATTTTGGTACATTTGCTAAGTTGTGTATTGAAAGAAGAATAGCAAATTATATAAGAAGTTTTAGGAGAGATAAAAACAAGGTTTTAAGTGAAGCAATTTCTTATGATTTAGAAGAAGATAATTCAATGGATAAATTCTTAGCTGACAGGAGCCTAGAACCACTAACTGTGGTTACTAATTTAGAAGATGATAAATTACTAGTGGAACAGATAAATAAAGATTTAACTAAATTAGAACAAGAAGTGTTTCATTTGAAGTTAAAAGGATATGATTATAAAGAAATTGCTAAAAGATTAAACAAAAGTCCTAAAGCGGTAGATAATACAATTCAAAGAATAAAAGTTAAAATTAAAAATATTCTAGATTATTTTGATTAAATTTATGAAAATAGATTGACACTTTTTTAAATGTGTGTTATTATTTTAGTAGCACTAAAAAGTGTTTTTATTTTGATAAAAGAGCATATAATGTAGAGGTGAATTATGGAAAAAGGAAAGACTTCAAAAAAGAGTCCTAAAAACACAAGTAAAAAAGTAGAAAAAAAAGAAAGCTTCTTTGATGGCGTAAAAAAAGAAATGAAAAATGTTCGTTGGCCTTTAAAAAAAGAAATGGCTAAATATTCAGTAGCCGCATTATCATTTATCGTTTTCTTTGGACTTTATTTTACACTAATTAATTTAATAATCGCTGGATTAAAGATGTTGGTGGCATAATGGAAAAAGAATGGTATGTAGTAAACACCTATTCAGGTCATGAAAATAAAGTTAAAGAAAAATTGGAAATGCGTGCTAGTACGATGGGGCTAGAAGACTATATCTTTAGAGTTGTTGTTCCAGAACAAACAGAAATCGAATTTAAAGATGGCGTAAAAAAAGAAAAAGTTAAAAAGATGTTTCCTGGTTACATTTTAGTTGAGATGATTATGACTGATGAAGCATGGTTTGTTGTAAGAAATACTCCGGGAGTAACTGGATTTATCGGTTCAAGTGGTAAGGGAGCAAAACCTTTTCCATTAACACCAGCTGAAGTTGATAAGATACTAGGTAGCATGGGAATGAGTAGATTTGACATTGAAAACGAGTTAAAAGTTGATGATATGGTTAAAGTAACTGATGGACCATTTGCTAATATGTATGGTAAAATCAAAACGATTGATTTAGAAAAACAAATAGTTGAAGTTGCCCTAGATTTATTTGGACAAGAAACTAATGTTGAATTAGAATTTACACAAATAAGTAAGGCTTAAAGTATTTACAAATTATAAAATTTATGATATTATTAATAGGCTATATATTATTTATATAGATGTAGTGGGAGATTTATAATAATAAGCGGATAATCATTTTACCACAACGCGAAAAAAAGGAGGTGTTTTCGTGGCAAAACAAGTAACTAAAAAAATTAAATTACAAATTCCAGCTGGAAAAGCAACACCAGCACCACCAGTAGGTACTGTTCTAGGACCAGCAGGAATCAATTTACAAGAATTCTGTACAAAATATAATGATGCTACAAAAGATAAGATGGGTGATATTCTACCAGTAGAAATATCAATTTATGATGATCGTAGTTTTGATTTTGTAATCAAGACTCCACCAGCACCATTCTTAATCAAAAAATTTGCTAATGTACAAAAAGGTTCAACTAAAGGTTCAAAACAAATAGTTGGTTCACTTACAAAAGCACAAGTTAAGGAAATAGCAGAAATTAAGTTACCAGATTTAAATGCATATAGCGTAGATGAAGCAATCAAATCTATCGAAGGTACTGCACTTAATATGGGAATTGAAATTAAAGACTAACATAGGTTAACCTATGTGGAAGGAAATCCGCACTTTAGAATTCCACTAATACCACATAAGGAGGAAATATGAAAAAAGGAAAAAAATATGCTGAAGTAGCTAAATTAGTTGAAAAAAACAAACTATATACTTTAGAAGAAGCAGTTTCTTTAGTTAAAAAAACTTCATATGCTAAGTTTGATTCATCAGTTGAACTTGCTATGAATTTAAATCTTGATACTAAAAAAGCTGACCAACAATTGCGTGGTACAATTTGCTTACCACATGGAACAGGTAAAACAAAAAGAATCTTAGTAATCGCTAAAGGTGATAAAGCCAAAGAGGCAAAAGAATCCGGAGCAGATTATGTAGGTGATGTTGATTTACTTGAAAAAATCGAAAAAGAAAATTGGTTTGAATTTGATGTGTTAATTGCAACACCTGATATGATGCCTCAATTAGGTAAATTAGGTAAAGTATTAGGACCAAAAGGATTAATGCCAAATCCTAAAACTGGAACAGTAACATTAGATGTTGCTAAAGCAGTTAATGAAGTTAAACAAGGACGTATTGAATATAGAACTGATTCTTATGGAAATGTTCATGTAATAGTTGGTAAAGTTAGTTTTGATAATCACAAATTAGTTGAAAATATCAAAGAATTTGTTAAATTAATTCAAAAAACAAAACCATCAGTTGTTAAAGGAACTTATGTAAAAAATGTAAGTATTTCAGCTACAATGGGACCTGGAATTAAAATTGATATAAATTCTTTTGACAAATAAAAAATAATATGTTATAATTATTGTGTTGTGCCGTAGACAGTAGGAGCGTAAGCTTAATTACCTACCGAGGAAATTAAAAAGATTTTTTAACTCCTGCGGTAAGTGGGAGTTTTAATTTGCGGTATACATTAAGGAGGTGTAATATGGCAAATCAAAAAATAATTGAACAAAAACAAAATGTTGTTAATGAAATTTCTGATAAAATTAAAAACTCAAGTTCAGTTGTATGGTTTGAATATCAAGGATTAACCGTATCTGAAACAAATGAATTAAGAAGATTGTTAAGAGAAACTGATTCAGATTTCAAAGTTTACAAAAATACATTAGTAACAAGAGCATTAAAAGATTTAGAAATTGAACTTAACGAAACACTAGAAGGACCTAAAGCTATTGCTTTTGGTAAGGATGCTGTTGCCCCTATCAAAACTCTTAGTGATTTTTCAAAAAAACATCAAGCTTTGGAACTTAAAGTTGGAATTGTCGATGGCGAAGTAGCAAATATCGACACATTAAAACAATTAGCAACTATCCCATCAAGAGAAGGATTACTTACAATGGTGGCATCTGGTATGCTTGGAATTGTTAGAGATTTTGCAATTTGTTTAGATTTACATAGTAAAAATTTAGAAGGAGGAGAATAATATGGCAAAATTAAGTGCAAAAGAAATTATTGATTCATTAAAAGAAATGACACTTTTAGAAATCAAAGAAGTAGTAGATTTAATGAAGGAGGAATTTGGTGTTGATCCAAGTGCTGTAGCTGTAGCCGCTGCACCAGTTGCTGAAGCTGCAAATGAAGGACCAAGTACAGTTACTGTTACATTAACAGCTGCTGGTGCTAACAAAATCGCTGTTATCAAATTAATCCGTGATATTACAGGATTAGGACTAAAAGAAGCTAAAGATATTGCTGATAACGGTGGAGCTGTTAAAGAAAATGTTTCTGCTGACGAAGGAAATCAATTAAAAGCACAATTCGAAGAAGCAGGCGCAACTGTAGAATTAAAATAATTAATTTATAATAATATTTAGCCTATACTAAAATTTAGTATGGGCTTAATGCGTTTTTAAATGTAGAGGGATTTTTATGAGAAATTTAAAAATAAATAAACGGTTAATAGCTAGTTTATTATCAGTAACTCTTGTGACTTCGATGTGTGGTTGTGCTGTTTCTAGCAATACAGGATTTGAATACGAGATTGTTGAAGAACAAAATGAACTTACTGGTAATATTTCATATGAAGATGCATGTGATATAAAAGTTTTAGTAGTTCATGTTTCAACTACGAATACTGATAGTATATATTTTGCAAAAGAAATAAATTTTACAGATTTTAATGATGAAAAAACATTAAGATATTATGATGTATTTACTGATTCTTGTATTTATAATGACAAAATTGATTTGAACACAAATATAGTTACTAAAGTTAATTTAAAAGATTATTTAGTTGGTTTAAATAAAATTCAAACAAATTATAGTGTAAAAGATTTAAAAGAATTAGAACAAATTGTTAAAGGTTTTTATAAAGAAAATTCCAAAACATTAGTTAAGGGAGAATAAAATGAAAATTAAATTTACAAAAAAAGCATTAGCTGTTATTTTATCTTGTGTGCTTGTTGGAACAATTGGAAATAATAAAGGTAACTTTAGAGTTGCAATACCAGAAAAAACAAAAGTAGAAAAACATTTAACTTTTAAAAGAGTTAAGAAGTGATATTTTATGAGTTATTATTTCAGCAATGATAATACTGTTAAAAGTGAAGTGAAAAAAATAAATGTTAAAATAAATAACATTTCATATTCCTTTTACACTGATAATGGAGTTTTTTCTAAAAAAGGATTAGATTTTGGAACAAGAACTCTTTTAGAAAGTATTCCGAATCTAGAAGGTGATATTCTAGATTTAGGTTGTGGATATGGTCCAATTGGAATATATTTAGCTAAATCTGGAAATGTTGATATGGTTGATATAAACAAAAGAAGTATGGATTTAGCCATAAAAAACAGTGAACTTAACAATGTTAAGGTTAACGTATTTGAAAGTGATGGATTTAAAAACATAACTAAAAAATATGATTATATTGTAACTAATCCACCGATTAGAGTAGGTAAAAATAAATTATATGAATTGCTATTTGAAGCAAAAAAACATTTAAAAGACAATGGTATTATGTATTTAGTCGTAAATAAAGACCAAGGCGCTAAAAGTATATTAAAAGATTTAAATAATAAGTATGAAGCAAATGTTATAAATAAAAATAAAGGTTTTTATATAATTGAAGCAAAAAACAGCAAAAAACTTTAAAACCAATTGACATATTGTGGTATTTCTGATAAAATTATAAATTGGTAGCATGTCCTTTTTTAGGACTTAAAATAGGTTATAGGGGTGATTAAGTGGCATACACAATCAAAAAATACGGCGATTATCGTGAAAGAAGAAATTATGCTAAAACAAAAAATGCAATTGAACTTTCTAATCTATTAGAAATTCAAAAAAAATCTTATGATTGGTTTATAACCGAAGGAATCAAAGAAGTTTTTGAGGATATTTTTCCAGTAGAAAGTTTTACTGGAAATTTGTCATTGGAATTTGGTGACTATAGTTTTGATAAACCAAGATATTCAATTAAAGGTTGCAAAGAAAGATATGCAACTTATGCAGCACCATTAAAAGTACAAGCAAGATTATTTAATGGAGAAACAGGGGAAGTTAAAGAACAAGAAATATTTTTAGGTGATATGCCTATTATGACAGATACAGGTACATTTGTTATAAATGGAGCAGAACGTGTTATCGTATCACAATTAGTTCGTTCACCAAGTGTTTATTTTGGAAAAGAAGTAGACAAAAAAAATGGAAAAGTTAGTATTGCTTCGCAAATTATACCAACTCGTGGTACTTGGTTAGAGTATGAAGTTGATGCTAGAGATGTTATTTATGTTAGAATCGACAGAACTAGAAAAGTACCTATTACAACTCTTTTAAGAGCAATCGGATTAAATAGTGATGAAGATATTATTTCATTATATGGTGAGAATGAATTACTATTAAAAACTATTGAAAAAGATGCTAATAAAAATACTGATGAATCATTAATTGATATTCATTCTAAATTAAGACCAGGTGAACCATCAACACTTGATAGTGCTAAAAATCAATTAATTACAAGATTTTTTGATGCTTTTAGATATGATTTAGCTAAAGTTGGTAGATATAAATACAATAAAAAATTAAATGTAATTGATAGATTATTAGATTGTACTTTAGCTGAAGATATTAAAGTAGGTAACACTATAATTCCTAAAGATACACTAGTAACTAAAGAAGTATTAGAACAATTAAAAGAAGTATTTGCTAATGGTTATGGAATTGTTGAGGTACCTGTTAATGAAGAGTTGGATACTTATAATAAAGTACAAATAGTTAAAGTATATAGTAAAAAAGATAAAACAAAAGTAGTTAAAATTATTGGTAATGACCAATCAATTGATGTTAAGAGATTAACTATTTCTGATATTTACGCATCGGTATCTTACTATTTAAATTTATTTGATGGAATTGGTTCATTTGATGAAATCGACCATTTATCAAATAGACGTGTAAGACAGGTTGGTGAACTATTACAAAATCAATTCAGAATTGGTATTTCAAGAATTGAGCGTGTAATTAGAGATAGAATGAGTACTCAAGAAGTAGATGAAGTGACTCCTAAATCTTTAATTAATATAAGGCCTCTAACAGCAGCAATTAAAGAATTTTTTGGTTCTTCTCAGTTATCACAATTTATGGACCAAACTAACCCAATTGCTGAGTTAGCTAACAAACGTCGTTTATCTAGTTTAGGACCTGGTGGTTTGTCTCGTGATAGAGCAGGAATGGATGTTCGTGATGTTAATCCATCACATTATGGTAGATTATGTCCAATCGAATCTCCAGAAGGACCAAACATTGGACTTATTACAGCTTTAGCTTCTTATGCTAAAGTAAACGATTATGGTTTTATTATGACACCATATCGTAAGGTAGTTGATGGTGTATTAACTGATGAAATAACTTATATGACTGCTGATGAAGAATTAGATTATCATATTTCTCAAGCAGCAATTAAATTGGATTCTAATAATCATATAATTGAGGAGCGAGTTCCTGTTCGTTATAGAGGAGATAATATATTTATCGAATCAAATAAAGTTGATTATATGGACGTGTCACCACAACAAGTTATATCAATTACAACAAGTGGTATTCCATTCTTGGAACACGATGATGGTAAAAGAGCGTTGATGGGTTCAAACATGCAACGTCAAGCAATTCCATTATTAAAAGTAGAAGCTCCATTAGTAGGAACTGGAATCGAAGCAATATCTGCTCGTGATTCTGGTGCAGTTGTTATATCAAATTCTGATGGTGTAGTTGATTATGTTGATGGTAAAAAAATAGTAATTAAAACAAAAGGTGGAAAAGAAACATATTACTTAAACGGATTTGAAAGAAGTAATGCTGGTACTTGTTACCACCAAACACCAATTGTAAGATGTGGTGATAAAGTAAGTAAAGGGCAAGTAATTGGTGATGGACCATCTACTGATAAAGGTGAGATGGCATTAGGTAGAAATGTTACAGTAGCATTCATGAACTTTAATGGTTATAACTACGAGGATGCTGTAATACTAAATGAAAGATTAGTTAGCGATGATGTTTATACATCAATTCATATTGAAGATTATCAAATTGAATGTCGTGATACTAAACTAGGTCCAGAAGAATTTACTAGAGATATTCCAAATGTAGGTGAAGATGCTCGTAAAAACTTAGATGAAAATGGTATTATTAGAATTGGTACAGTTGTTAAAGATGATGATATCTTAGTTGGTAAAGTAACTCCAAAAGGTATGGCTGAATTAACAAGTGAAGAAAAATTATTACATGCTATTTTTGGAGAAAAAACAAGAGAAGTAAGAGATACATCACTTCGTGTTCCTCACGGAGGAGAAGGAATTGTTCATGATATTAAAATCTTTACTAAGGAAGATACTGATGAACTTCCAGCAGGTGTTTCTAAAATGGTCAGAGTATATATTGCTCAAAAAAGAAAAATATCAGTCGGAGATAAAATGGCTGGTAGACATGGTAACAAAGGTGTTATATCATTAATTTTACCAAAAGAGGATATGCCTTATACAAAAGATGGTCGTCCAATCGATATATTACTTAACCCACTTGGAGTCCCATCTCGTATGAACATTGGACAAATTCTTGAAATGCATTTAGGTGCGGCAGCTAAGAATTTAAATATTCATGTTGCAACTCCAGCGTTTGATGGTGCTACTAGAGAAGAGATTGTTGATGCTTTGAAAGAAGCAGGATTAGATGAAGATGGAAAAACAATTTTATACGATGGTAGAACTGGTGAACCTTTTGATAATCGTATTTCAGTTGGTGTTATGTACATGATTAAATTACACCACATGGTAGATGATAAATTACATGCTAGATCAACAGGACCATACAGTTTAGTTACACAACAACCACTTGGAGGAAAAGCTCAATTTGGTGGCCAAAGATTTGGAGAAATGGAAGTTTGGGCACTTTATGCTTATGGTGCTGCTCATGTATTACAAGAAATGATGACTACTAAATCAGATGATGTTGTTGGTCGTGTTAAGGTGTATGAAGCACTTGTTAAAGGCGAACCACTTCCAGCAAGTGGACTACCTGAAAGTTTTAAAGTTTTAATTAAAGAATTCCAAGCATTAGGTTTAGATATAACAGTTAAATTGGAAGATGGCACATTTGCTGAATTGAAAGATTTAGAAAGTGAAGATCAGGAAGGATTACTTCCAGCTCCAGATTTTGTCACTGAAGAAACTAATGAAAATTTATCGTTTGACGATAATGAAGATTTTGATGAAGAAGATGGGTTTGAAGATGAAGACTTTGATTCAATGGAAATAGAAGAAGATTTTGATGAAGATGATTTTAAGGAAGGTGATTTTTAATGAATATCAATGATTTTGAAGGTTTAAGAATTGGTATTGCTTCACCTGAAAAAATTCGTTCATGGTCTTATGGTGAGGTAAAGAAAGCAGAAACAATTAATTATCGTACTTTAAAACCAGAACGTGATGGACTATATTGTGAAAAAATATTTGGTCCAACAAAAGATTTTGAATGTTCTTGTGGTAAATATAAACGTTTACGTTACAAAAATATTGTTTGTGATAGATGTGGCGTTGAAGTTACAAGAAGCAAGGTAAGAAGAGAGAGGATGGGGCATATCGAACTTGCCTCTCCAGTATCTCATATTTGGTTTTTCAAAGGTGTTCCATCAAGAATAGGCTTAGTTCTTGATATGTCACCAAGAGACCTAGAAGAGGTATTATACTTTGTAAGTTATGTTGTATTAGACCCAGGTAGTGCTCCATTAGAAAAGAAACAAACTATTTCTGATAAAGAATACCGTGCTTATTATGAAAAATATGGTAATTCATTTAGAGTAGGCATGGGTGCTGAAGCAATTAAAGAATTATTAAAACAAGTTGACTTGGAAAAAGAAGTTTCTGAAATTAAAGAAGAAATTGATGAAATAAAAGATGCAACAAGCCAAAAAAGAATTCGCTTAGTTAAAAGATTAGATGTTTTAAATGCTTTTCTAGAATCTGGAAATAAACCTGAGTGGATGATTATGGATGTTATTCCTGTAATCCCACCAGATTTAAGACCAATGATTCAATTAGATGGTGGTAGATTTGCTACATCTGATTTAAATGATTTATATAGAAGAGTTATTAATCGTAATAATCGTTTGAAAAAATTAATCGATTTGGGAGCTCCATCTATTATTATTCAAAATGAAAAACGTATGCTACAAGAAGCAGTTGATGCACTTTTTGATAATGGTAGAAGAGGAAGAAATATAACTGGGGCTGGTAATAGACCTCTTAAATCTTTATCTAGTATGTTAAAAGGAAAACAAGGTCGTTTCCGTCAAAACTTATTAGGTAAACGTGTTGATTATTCTGGTCGTTCAGTTATCGTTGTCGGACCAAGCTTAAAAATGTATGAATGTGGTATTCCAAAAGAAATGGCTTTGGAATTATTCAAACCACATGTAATTAATGGATTAGTTTCAAAAGAAATTGCTTCTAATATTAAATCAGCTAAGAAAATGATTGAAAACCAAGATGAAAGAGTATGGGATATCGTTGAAGAAAAAATCAGTGAACACCCTGTTATGCTAAATCGTGCCCCAACATTACATAGATTAGGTATTCAAGCATTCCAACCAAAATTAATCGAAGGTAGAAGTATAAGACTTCACCCATTAGTTTGTGCGGCTTTCAATGCTGACTTTGATGGAGACCAAATGGCAGTTCACTTACCTATAAGTGATGAAGCTCAAGCTGAAGCAAGAATTCTTATGTTAGGTGCTAATAACATTTTGTCTCCTAAGGATGGAAAACCAATCGTTACTCCTTCACAAGATATGGTATTAGGTAATTATTATATAACGATTGAAAAAGCTGGTTTAAAAGGAGAAGGTCGTGTATTTAAAGATTATAATGAAGCATTGATGGCTTATGAACGTCGTGAAATAACACTTCACACTCGTATAGCTATACCAGTTAAATCATTTAAATATAAAGTATTCCCTGATATTTATATGGATAAATATTTAGTTACTACTCCAGGTAAATTGTTATTTAATGAAATTTTCCCTGATACTTTCCAATATATAAATGAAGGTAGTAGTGAAAATATTGAAAAAATTACTCCAAGTAAATATTTCTTAGATAAAGGTGTTAATATTAAAGAAGAAATTAGCAAAATGCCTTTAACTGATGCCTTTAATAAAGGTATATTAAGTAAATTGATTGCTCAGATTTATAAAAGATATCAAACAACTGAAACATCAGTTATGCTTGATAAATTAAAGGATTTAGGATTTAAATATTCTACATTATCAGGTATTTCAATTGCTATTTCTGATATTAAAGAAAGTAAAATCAAACCTGAAGTTTTAAAAGAAAGTCAAGATTTAGTTGACCAAATTAATAAACAATTTAAACGTGGTTTGATAACTGACCAAGAAAGATACGAAAAAGTTATTGAAACTTGGACAAATGCTAAGAAGAGAATTCAAGTTGAATTAGAACAAATGGTTAAAGAAGATAGTGATAATCCAATTTCTATTATGATGATGAGTAAAGCTCGTGGTGATATTAACTCTCATACTCAATTAGTTGGTATGCGTGGATTATTCAGTAAACCAAATGGTATGTCTGAAGAGATTCCAGTTAAATCTTCGTTTAGTGAAGGTGTTACAATTAGTGAATTCTTCTTATCAACTCATGGTGCTAGAAAGGGTGCGGTTGATACAGCCCTAAAAACAGCCGATGCTGGATATTTAACAAGACGTTTAGTTGATGTCGCACAAGACATGATTGTTAAAGAAGAAGATTGTGGTACTATGGAGGGTGTAGTAGTTGAAGCATTTATTGATGATAAAGATGGTACAGTTGTAGAAAGCTTATCTGATAGAATTATCGGTAGATATACTAATAAGAATATTTTACACCCAGAAACAAAGGAAGTTATTGCTGAGAGAAATACTTATATTACAGAATCTTTAGCTGATAAAATTATTAAAGCGGGTATTACTAAAGTACCTATTAGAACAGTTTTAACTTGTAAGACCGAACATGGTGTATGTCGTAGATGTTATGGTAGAAACCTTGCTACAGGTAATATTGTAGAAGTAGGAGAAGCTGTAGGTATTATGGCTGCTCAATCAATTGGTGAGCCAGGTACTCAATTAACAATGCGTACATTCAATACTGGTGGTGTTGCAGGTGATGATATCACTCAAGGTTTACCTCGTGTCCAAGAGTTATTTGAAGCTCGTAATCCAAAAGGTAAATCAACAATTTCTGAAATCAATGGTAAAGTTACTAAAATCGAAGAAGATGGTGGTAAATTTGAAATTTCAGTTACAAATGACATTGAAACTCGTGTTCATGTTACTAATTATGGTACTAAATTGGCTGTTAATTTAAATGATACTGTAGTAGCAGGTCAAAAATTAACTTATGGTGCTATTAGTCCAAAAGAATTATTAGTTGTTACTGACCCTATAACTGTACAACAATATATTCTATTAGAAATTCAAAAAGTTTATAGTTCTCAAGGTGTTAATATATCTGATAAACACGTTGAAATCATGGCTAAGAGAATGATTTCTAAAATTAAAATTGTTAATTCTGGAGATTCATTATTCTTACCAGGTACAATGGTTAATATAAATAAATTTGCTGACATTAATAAACAACTTATTATTGAAGGTAAAAATCCTGCTATTGGTAAACCAGTGTTGTTAGGTATTACTAAAGCTTCTCTTGAAACCGATTCATTCTTATCAGCAGCTTCATTCCAAGAAACAACTCGTATTTTAACAGATGCTGCAATTCATGGAAGAGTTGATGAGTTAAACGGATTAAAGGAAAACGTAATTATTGGTAAGTTAATTCCAGCTGGAACAGGTGCTAAAAAATACAAAAAAGCTAGTTATGAACTAGAAAATCCTTTAGTTAAAGATGAACCATTAGAAGTTTTAGAACAAGAACTTATGGATTAAGGAAACAGATTATTCTGTTTCTTTTTGTCTTTGATACTTGAAAAAATAAATTAGATGTGGTATATTTATAATAGCCATACGATATATGGTAATTGATTTAGTTGGTTTGTACATTTTATTTTGCAATTATAGCGTACATTTTAATTCGCAAATCAACAACAAATCAACAAAAAATAGGAGATGAGTAATATGGTTAGGTTAGATAATGTACACAATATGTTAACTCTTGGGGAGGGGTTATTTAGAAAACCAAACCTTTTATTTAATCTATTACAAAGAAAATACGGAAAAATCTAGGAACGCCAGCCTAGAAGTTTTCGTGTTTTTTTGAAATCCTATGAAAGAAAAAGAAGGAGGAGAATATGAA
>HF989925.1 GCA_000432255.1 Acholeplasma sp. CAG:878
GATACACCTGATTCAAATGTTACATTGATTAGTTGTTCTGATACACTTTCATTATTTCCATTAAATATAGTGTATTTGTATCTTGGAATCCATACATACCATAAAGATATTTCTTCTTCTGTTACTTCATCGCCTACATTTTTAGTAACTCCACTATTTAATACAACTGCATTTGCCCATTCTTTAGCATCATAATCATACCATTTTTGTCCTAAATCTGCTATAATCCATTTATTATTTTCATATTTGATTGGTACCATATTTTTAAATAATATTGGCGTATTTGCCGAACTATTATCTTTATACGTTTTCTTACAACTTACTTTTCCTGTTTCTAAGTCGTTTGAACATGCATAATCTTTTGTTATTTTTATACTTGCTTCGGCTGTTTTTCCATTTGTTCCTGTTGCTGTACATTTTACTGTATGGTCTCCTACATCTAACTCACTTACATTTGCTACCTCACATGTAACTTGTCCGCCAGTTTTTCCAAATTTTACTGTGAAATAGTCTTTGATTTTTTGAACTGTTCCTTTGTTTACTTCTACTGTTCCTTGTTTTGCTGTTATCGTCGGTTGAACTTCATCTACTTCATCTACTCCATCTTGTTCACAACTTACTTTATTTGTAATTGCTCCATTTTCATCTACATTTGAACATGTATAATTCTTCATTGAAGCAAACTTTACTCCTTCAATCTTAATTCCTCTTTCAGACTCCATCTTTTTCACAACTTACTTTATTTGCAATTGCTCCATTTTCATCTACATTTGAACATGTATAGTTTTTCATTGATTGGAATTTAACGCCTTGAATTTTAATTCCTCTTTCAGCACTATCTTTTGAATTGTCAATTTCCCATGTTCCCATGTATGGATGTTCTCCTGCTATTGT
>HF989926.1 GCA_000432255.1 Acholeplasma sp. CAG:878
CGTAACTATAACGGTCCTAAGGTAGCGAAATTCCTTGTCAGGTAAGTTCTGACCCGCACGAAAGGTGTAACGATCTGGGCACTGTCTCGACCATAGACTCGGTGAAATTTTAATACCTGTGAAAATGCAGGTTACCCGCGACAGGACGGAAAGACCCCGTGGAGCTTTACTGCAGCTTGATATTGGGATCTGGTTCATTTTGTAGAGGATAGGTGGGAGACGTTGATACTAGGACGCTAGTTCTAGTGGAGTCAACCTTGGAATACCACCCTTGATGAATTGGATTTCTAACTTGGTACCATGAATCTGGTATGAGGACAGTGTCTGGTGGGCAGTTTGACTGGGGCGGTCGCCTCCTAAAGAGTAACGGAGGCGCTCAAAGGTTCCCTCAAAATGGTTGGGGAAATCAAGCAAAAGAGTGCAAACGCAGAAGCGAGCCTAACTGCGAGACTGACGGGTCGAGCAGTAACGAAAGTTGGAGTTAGTCAAGCAGATACGAAAGTAGGACTTAGTGATCAGGCGATTCAGTATGGAATGGTCGTCGCTTAACGGATAAAAGTTACCCTGGGGATAACAGGCTGATACCACCCAATAGTTCACATAGACGGTGGTGTTTGGCACCTCGATGTCGGCTCGTCACATCCTGGAGGTGGATTCGCTTCCAAGGGTTGGGCTGTTCGCCCATTAAAGTGGCACGCGAGCTGGGTTCAGAACGTCGTGAGACAGTTCGGTCCCTATCCGTCGTGGGCGTAGGAAAATTGAGGAGAGCTGTTCCTAGTACGAGAGGACCGGAACGGACATACCTCTGGTGTATCTGTTGTCACGCCAGTGGCAGTGCAGAGTAGCTATGTATGGAATGGATAACCGCTGAAAGCATCTAAGCGGGAAGCCAACTTCAAGATGAGTTTTCCCATATTTTATATAGTAAGTTCCCTCAAAGACGATGAGGTTGATAGGTTAGAGGTGTAAGCATGGCGACATGTTGAGCTGACTAATACTAATAGAACGAGGATTTAATCATATTTATTTATGTCTAATATTGGGTCCACAATTATCATGTTTTCAGAGAATTATTTCTCTATTTAAATTCGTAACGATAGCAATGAGGGTACACCTGTTCCCATCCCGAACACAGAAGTTAAGCTCATTAACGCCGACAATAGTGTAAGCTAAGATAGGAAGTTGCGGATTTTTTTTGTAATTTTATATAAAAAAAATCATTTTGGTATATTTTTGTTAATCAAAATGATTATTTTATTTTTTTTTACATATCTAATCCATCTTATTTCTTCTGGAAAATCCACATATTTTACCTCGTACAACATACATCTCTAATCCTTTCTACAAATAAATTATCTCATATTAATAACTAAAAAAGCCTATTCTTGAATAAATAGACTTTATTTTTGTATATTTTGTTTATTTAGTTTATCTATTAACAAATTGTTAACAAAATCAATATTATCTTTTGATATTTTTCCACATATTCTTATTTTTATGTTATCAATATTCCATTCATTAGTAGGGATATTTTTATTTTTTAAATCAATAGTTAACAAATCACCTATTTCTACGTTAAATAGATTAGCTATTGTAACAATTGCTTTCATTGTGGGCTTCCGTTCGTTATTTTCCCATCTTGCAATTGTAGTTTGGTTGTAGTTGATTTTTTTGCTTAAATCGTGTTGTGACATTGCATTTTTAGTTCTTAAATATTTTAAATTTTTTCCAAACATATTATTGCTCCTTTATATATTCCAATATTTGTTTTAATCCATTTTTAGATAACATGTTTATTTGAATGCCATTATTGAAAGTTATCACTTTATTGACTTTATCAATATTGTATATTTGTTCCACATTGACAATGCAACAACTTTTAGTTAGTATGTAGTTTTTTCCAAGTAATTTTTGTAACTTTTTCAATGTTAAATTACAAGGAATTTTATTGTTATATATGAAATTAATATATGTTTTTCGGCTATTTTTATCATAATTAATGTAAGTTATATTTGTTGGATTAAATCGATATATTGTATCCTTTGTATTAATTGTTAATATTTTATTATTTTTTGTTTTAATGGCATTTTCTAATGTTTCCTCTAGAAGCTTTTGATAATCACTAGACTTATTAATAAATTTCAAAAACATCGAGTTACCAGTAATTACATCATTTTCATAATCATCATAATATAAAGTAATAAAAATAATTAAACTTTCTAAATCAGTTTTTCTTATTTTTTCTGCTATTTCAATTCCATCTGTCTTTGGTAATACCATATCTAATATATATATTTTATTGGGAATGTTTTCATTTATTATATGACAAAAGTCATCATCAGCATCAAAAAAAATATGTTTTTTGTATTCTAAATTATTTTTCATCATTACTTTGTCAATAGTATCGCAATATCTTTTACTAAAAAAATCGTTATCTTCGCATATTATAAAGTTTATCATAAATCACACTGCCTATTATATATATTACCATAGTTTTCCAATTACCAATACTTTAACACAAATATTTATTTTTTTCCATTCTTTCATTTGTTCCTTTTATAAAACCTTCATATTTTATAGTAGGAGGTGAGAAAAATGGCAATTAAAGGAATTGATGTATCAGAATGGCAAGGAAATTTAACAAAAAATAATTGGTTAAAAGTTAAAAATTCAGGAATTCAGTTTGCAATTTTAAGATGTGGTTATACGACATATGGAAAATCAAAGAAAAAATATGTTGATAGATATTTTGAAAATAATTATAAAATTTGTAAAGAAATTGGACTACCTATAGGCGTTTATTATTACTCTTGTGCGACTAATGAAACTGAAGCAAAAGAAGAAGCAAATTTTGTTCTAAGTTTAATTAAAAATAAAAAATTTGAATATCCTGTTGTAATTGATACAGAAGATAATCATAATATCAATAAATCTACTAATAGTCCTGTTAGCCAGGCTTCTATTGGAAAGTATAAATTAACCCCTCTCATTAAAACTTTTTGTGAGATTATTGAAAGTAAAGGTTATTATGTATCAATATATGCTTCTACATATTGGTTTAAAAATAATTTAATTTTAGAAGATTTGAAATTATATGATAAATGGATTGCTCAGTGGTCAAAAACAGTTAGTGTTAGTTATAAATATGGTATGTGGCAATACTCTTCACAAGGTACAGTAAATGGATTAAGTGGTAATATAGACCTTGATTATGCTTATCTAGATTATCCTGGAATAATGAAAAAAAATGGTTTGAATGGATTTGAAAAAGAAACAATTTCTGAACCAATTACTGAACCAGACAAAGAAGAAAATAATAAACCAGATACTGATGAACCAAATAATGATAACAACGAGAATAAATCAGATGATAATGAAAATAATAAAAATGATGAAAAAGCAGATAATAATGATGAAAAAGATGGTTGTACTGATGATAGTGAATCAATAGTTGAATGTACTATTATTGTAAAATTTATAAAAATGGTTATTAAATATATTACAAAAATATTTGGAATTTTTAAACTTTTCAAAAAGTAAGAAATATAAACAGAGAATTTTTGTTCTCTGTTTTTGTATTTAAATTTTATATTTGACGATTAATATTGTGCGTGTTATAATTAAAACGAAATGATGTTATGAATAGTGAAAAAGCATTAGATTTGTTAAAAAAGTATAATAAAGAAGAGTATCATATAAAACAAGGATTAATGGTTGAAAGCATTATGCGTTATATTGTTTCTGAAAATAATTATGATGTAGATTTTTTTGGTATAGTTGGTCTTTTATGCGATGTTGATTATTAAATAGCTACTTTAGAACATTGTTATAAATGTGTTGAATTATTAAAAGAAATAGATGCAAGTGATGAATTAACTGGTATAATATCATCACTTATTAACATGCGACTTTCCCATAACGCACAAGGAATGAAAGTATCCACTCTTAAGAAAAAATTTAAAGATAAGACTTTTGCTAGAGGTGTTTAAGAGATATTATTAAAAAAGGTTGTGAAATATTGGAGTGGAATTTAGATGAATTGTTTGAGAAAAGTATTAAAGCAATTGAAATTAATGAAGAAAATATAGAGAAAGAAATCAAAATTTTACAAAAGATATAATTATTTATATATATTTTTATTAATAATGTTACTGCATTTGAAGTAATTTCCTTTTTTTGTTATAATTATTATGTGATGAATTATGAAACAATATGAAATAAAAGCTTTAGATTATTATGGTAGGGGAATTATAAAAGAAAATGACAAAGTTATTTTTGTTAATAATGCTTTAGTTGGTGAGATAGTAGAAATAAATATTATTAAAAATAAGAAAAAATATATGGAAGCCAATGTCAGTTCTTATATCAAGCAAAGTCCTTTAAGAACCCAACCACCATGTCCTTATTATAATAAATGTGGTGGGTGTAATATTATGCACATGCCTTATGATGAACAATTAAAATTCAAGGAAAACAAAGTAAAAGAAACTATGTATAAATTTAAAATTAATACAATTATTAATCCTATTATTCCAACTAAACAATTCAATTATCGTAATAAAATAACTTTGCAAGTCGAAAACAAAATAGGATTATATGAAAAGCAAAGTAATAAGATAGTTGAAATAAAAAAGTGTTTATTAGTAGATGAAAAAATTAATAAAATAATTAAAAATATAAAAAATTACAATGGTAAACAAATCGTTATTAGAGCTAATAATGAAGAAGCAAGAATAGTTGAAAATGATTTATTTGCTAATAAAATGAAAAATTTCAATTTAGTTATGTCAAAATCATCATTTTTTCAAGTAAACAGTGAAGGAATGATAAAACTTTATGATAAAGTTTTAGAGTATGCAGATGTAGATAAAAATAGTAACGTGTTGGATTTATTTTGTGGTATTGGAACAATTGGTATATATATAAGTCCTTATTGTAAAAAAGTACTTGGAATAGAGATAAATGAACAAGCAATCGAAAATGCTAATATCAACAAGAAGAATAACAACATTGAAAATATTAGATTTATAGCAGGAGATGTTGAAAAAATTATAAAAGAAATCGACTTCCAACCAGATATTGTAATAGTAGACCCACCTCGTAGTGGATTAGATAAAAATTGTATTGAAAAGTTATTAAACTTGAAAGTAAAAAAAATAGTTTATGTATCTTGTGATGTTATAACATTAGCTCGTGATTTAAGTAAATTATCTAGTGTTTATAATGTTACCGAAATCACACCAGTAGATATGTTTGCAAACACATATCATGTTGAATGTGTTTCAGTATTACACTTGAAAAATAATACTATTTGATTTTTTCTAAAATTAAAAGGATGGTTGTAATTATGGAAGTTGAACAAATAAGAAAACGATTAAATGAAAAATATAATAAATTTTCAGTTGATATTTTATCTAAAACGATAATGGAATTTCAACAATTATTTAAAGAAAAGTATTTAACAACTGACGAAGTAATTCAATTAGTTATTTTAAATATTCCAAAAGGTGTTGTTGTATATGATAAAGTGGAAGGTAGATATGATGCAATATGCTCTATTTCATCTAAAGAATTTAAGATAGAAAAAGAAGTACTTGATAATCAAGATTATTTTGAATATGTATTTTTTCACGAATTTATTCATGCTATTTCATATAGAAAATTCAATGAAAAGCAGTTTATGGGGTTTTATACAACTGCCAAAGGTGATGACTACGAATTTAAAGTTCGTTCTTTCAATGAAGCATTTACTGAATACCTAACTCTAAAAAGAAATAAAATGGTTGGATATAAAATTGAAAATGGAAGTTTATCGGGTTATGAATTAGGTGCTTTAGAAATAGAAATGCTTGAAAATATTATTCCTAAAGAAAAATTGATTAATTCATATTTTAATGAACCTAATTTGCTAGAAAATTTGTTAAACGAATACCACATGAACATAGATGAAATTTTTTACAGTTTTAAAGCTTTAGAAGCTAAAGATTATGATGAACACTCATTAGAGTATAAATTAGCTTTAATTAATCCTAATAATGTTTTTAAAATTATAGATGGAGAAAGATATTTATTTTATAATTTATTAGATTCATTTGGCGAAGTGAAAAATGAAGAAGAATTTAATAAAAAATGGAGTATTTTATTAAAAGAGTATGATAACAAATATAATTTTTATAAAATTGATGGAATATTTAGAATTGGAAAAATATGTAGTGATATGGAACTACTAAACATTAAAACTAGTGAGTTAATAGAACAGAGAATTTCAAATGAAACATTAAATAAATATAATTTTTTATCTAAAATTTTTAAAATTGAAGAAAAAGAAAAAATATTATCTAAATTATATGAAATATATAAAAATGATTATAGGACATATTTTAATTTAATGAAAGATGAAAGTGCAGTTTTAGCTTACACATTTTTAGATAATATAAAGAATAGTTATCAATTATATGATATAGAAATGTACCCTAGGGTTTATCCATATCTTCAAAAAGAAAATGCTAAAATTAATGATGTAATATTTAAAAAAATTAGATGTGAAGAACTAAATATTAATTTTTATATTTTCGATATAAATGAAAAAAATTATGTTGAAAGTAATTATTATGATATTATAATAGATAGAATTTCAAATGATGAATTTTTGATAAAATATCAAAATCAGATTGATAAAATTAATATTTCAGTTAATAAATATTGGCATAATTCACATGAATTTAATTGCAATATAATTTATTAAAAATGTGTTAAAATGGACTATAGAAGGAGTTTTTATGAATTATAAGGATTTTAAAAATAAACAATTTAACAATAAAGAATTTAAGGAATATTTTGAACAAATGGAATTTATGACAAATATTTCTAAAGCGATTGTTGAAATTAGAATTAAGAAAAATTTAACTCAAAAACAATTATCTGAGTTAATTAATATTCCTTTGCAAACTATTAAGTTAATAGAGCAAGCTGATGGAAATGTATCGATTAATTCAATTATTGAAGTATTAAATAATCTCGGGTTAAAATTAAAAATAAGTATAGAAGGAGTATAATTATGGTAATAGCTACAAATAATAAAGGAAAATTAGAAGAAATAAGAAAAATTTTAAATAAAGAGGTATTTTCATTGAAAGATAAAAATATTGATGTTGATGTAGTAGAAGATGCTGATTCTTTTCAAGGAAATGCTACAAAAAAAGCAATTGAAATATATAATATATGTCATGAACCAGTAATTGCCGATGATTCTGGTTTATGTATAGATGCTCTTGATGGGTATCCAGGTGTTATGACACATCGATTTTTAGGTGAAAATATAACTGATGAACAAAGAAATGATTATTTAATAAATGAAGTAAACAAATATGAAGTTCGCAGTGCAAAAGTAATTTGTGTAATAGTTTATTATGATGGAATTGAAACTATAGTTAGCGAAGGAGTATTAAATGGTTCAATTGCTAAAGAAAAAAGAGGAAATAATGGTTTCGGATTTGACGAAATATTTGAATTAGATAATGGATTAACTTTAGCAGAACTATCTAGTGAAGAAAAAAACAAAATAAGCGCTAGAGCAAAAGCATTAGAAAATTTAAAAAACAAATTAAATATTTAATTATAAGGAGTATATATGTTTGAATATCAAAATATGGCAAAATATTATGATTTATTTTATAAAAACAAATTCTATGAAAAAGAAGTGGATTTTTTAAAAAATCTGATTGGCAATAGAAAAACCATATTAGATGTTGGTTGCGGTACTGGAATTCATATGAATTTACTTGAAAATCAATACAAAGTTGATGGATTAGATTTAAGTTATCAAATGCTTGAAATAGCCAAATCTAGAGTGATTGGAAAATTAATGCAAGGTAATCTCTTAAATTATAAAACATATAAAAAATATGACGCGATTATATCAATGTTTGCTGTATTTAATCATTTAAGAAATTATGATGAATTTGAACAAGGAATATTACATTGGTATAATAATTTGAATGAAAATGGAATACTTATAGTTGATATACATAACGGAAGAACAAGTGGAAAAAAGGAAAGTAATTATGAACAGTGTAAAAGAATAATGGAATGGACCTTTAACACCGAAAAATCAATAGAAACTACTAATATTACTTATATAATAAATAATAAAGTATATAAAGATAAACATATATTTATTATTTATGAAATTGATAAAATAAAAGACATTTTAAACAAAAATAATTTAAAATATCAATTATATGAAAACTATTCAATGAATAATGCAAATTATAATAGCAAAAATATAGAAATAGTTATTTATAAATAAAACGAGAATTACCTCGTTTCTTTTTTTATTAATTTGGCATGAATAACAGTTCGCTCTTTTTTATTATAGCAAGTTGATAAAGTTAATATTTTATCATTCTCACTAACACTAGTTTCAAAATCGTATACACTTCTTTCTTTAATTAGTTCTATAAAATTCATAAAGTCATCATTATCGATAAAATTTGTTTGAAGATAATCTGAAGTTGTTGGAATATGGTATACACTAAATACTTGCCAAAGGGTATTTTCTTTTTCTGAAGACATTTTAATTATAAAATTCTCTTCTTGTTTTAACCAACCATTTTCAGTAATCAATTTTAAAGAACCAAACATGGCTTTATTTAATAAAGCGTGACCATATATGATTATATGTTTATCAGTGCCATCTAACTTATTGCGATAATCAGCAAAAATCCAACCAGCCTCATTATATGTTTTATCAAAAGAATGATTTATATAAAAATCATTATTATCTGCTTGAACAAATGGATAATTTACATTAGTTCCTTTAACTTGAAGCCATCCTTTAACTCTACTATTAATTTTTTTTAATTCACTAAAATCAACATTAAGCATATTTAATTTTATATAATCCCAATAAATATTTTTTTTTGGTTTTTCTTCTTGTTCAATGATTTCAACATTTTCATCATCCGGTTTTTCTTCAATTTTAACTATGTTATTAATTTCTTCAATTTTAGTAACCGTTTCACTTGAATGTTTTGATAATTTAATAACATTAACAACTGATATAGTTAAACCAACAGCAGAAATAATTAATATCAATATAAAAATAATTTTTTTAATTTTCATTTTCTCACCCATATTAATTATACTATTTTTATAAATAATAAGCAAAAGAAAAATAAGTAAAAACTTATTTTATCTTTCTAGCTTCTAGATAATATCTTTTATCATAACTATGACCCATAGAGAATGTTTTTCTAGGTAACGCACCATCTAAAATAACGGTTTTGAATAATTCTTCTTTTTTCATAGGTTTGAATATGAATCCAACATTACCTTCACGTGCTAATTCTTTAGTTACATCATCTCCATGGATGTAATCAATTTTGCCATTATTGTTTTTTAAGTATTCATCTAGGAAAATTTGAATTGAACCAACAGCAATATTTGATTTTGGATTTTTAATATACCATACTTCATCTAAATCTTTAGTTACAATTTCAAACTCTTCTCCATTTCCATCAGTAGAAATTTCATAAAATTCTTTTAGTTTATTAATTAAATCATTTGAATCTACATTAAATACAACTCTATTAATTGCTTCAAACTCTAAAGCACTACTATGTAGATTAACTAATTCAACTAATGCATATCTACTAGGATGATTTAAATATTCTTCTTCACTTAAAGTTTCTTTTAATTTTTCGTAGCAAGCTTTAGCTGTTGCAAGCGAGTGATTACCATCGCCCATAGCAAATAATAAAACGCCTTTATTTTTAACATTATATTTCTTTTCAAAGTAATCTTTATTTGCTAATGCTTCTAATTTAGTATTAACTTCATTTATAACATTATTACTTAATTTATATCCTTTTATGTGGCCACCATTTTGCATTAAATCAAAATCGTATACTACATCCTCTTCATTTACCTCGTTTTTAAGATTTTCAATAATATCTTTCTTTTCATCATCGATTAAAATCATAATATGAGGAAGTTCAAGTAGAGCATTTTCCCTTACTTTAACGCGAGGCGGTATACGCTCAATTACTGTTTTTTCAGTAGCTCTAATTGGTGTTTGAGAACCAACCTCATAAGAGTAGGCCTCCAAGTCAACAATTCCCATTAATCCTTCTCGTACTTTGCCATCACTTTGTGTTCTTTCAAGGTAAATCATTGAATCAGGGTATTCAACAAATAAGTCATCATTTAAGACTTTTTCCATGTTTTTGTTAATGTTTTTAATTCTTTCATTAACATCATTATCTTCAAGATAAATTTCTGGTAAAGTAAGATTTAAAGTAGAAGGATTATCTCCAACAATTTCACTAACTTCTTCCCAGTATTTTGGTTCGCTTGTATATTGGTCACAAGCAACCACACTCCATTTTGTCATATCGACATTTTTAGGAATTAAAATATTATCTGCTTTAAAAGGTACCATCATTATCATCTCCTATATTGATTATAACATAAAAAACAAAAAATCAAGCTATAAAACTTGATTATTTATTTGATAAACGATAAAAATTAAACGATGGATGTTCAAATAATCTTAAACGCATCAAAGATGTTCCAATACCACTAGAAACATATAATGGTTTTCCTGAAATATTGTAATATTCGTTATGATATTTTTTAGAACCAACAGGAGTAATTATACTTCCTATTAATGGTAATCTTACCTGCCCACCATGCGAGTGTCCAGCTAATATTAAATCATAATTATTTAAATCAATATTATCAACATAATCAGGTTCATGCATTAACAAAATAGAATATATAGGCATTTGGTTACAAGTTTCTATATAATCATTAAAACTTTTAACTTTATCCTTTATATTATCATTAACTAAATTACTACTAATTCCTGAAATGATAATTGGTACATTAGAATTGTTATAAATTAACTTATAAGTATCATTTAAATTAGTAAATCCAATTTTGTCAATAATTTCATTATAAATTTCAAGATTATCATGATTACCACTAATTATATACTTACCCAAATTAGCTTTTAAATCCTTTAAAATTTCTAAATCATTAATATCGTATTCCCATTCGTCAGTTAATAAGTCACCAGTAATTACAATTATGTCTGGTTTTGTTAAATTAACTTTTTTAACTATATTTTCTAAATCTTTTTTACTAACACTTGAACCAAAATGAATATCTGATAAATGAGCAATTTTTAATCCATAATATTCATCAGTAATTTTAGAATTAACGATTTTATACTCTTTAACTTTTAAACCTTTAGTTCCTATTAATCTTGCATATATTAATGTAGAAGAAAAAACTACTATAAATATTATTAAAACAACTAACCACTTTTTCATAAATCACCTTAAAAATAATAATATTACTTGAACTGCCATCATAAGTCCATTGTGCATAAAGTGTAAAGACATTGGAACAAATATATTGTTAGATTTCTTTAATGTATAAGCAAAGACTAATCCTGGAATAGAATAAGGAATAATATACAACCAATCAGCAAGGCAAGTATAAGAGCCAATAATATGCATTGCTCCAAAACTAATACCAGATAATATTATAAAAATAATATCATTTTTAAATATACATCTAAAACTTAATCTAAACACTAACTCTTCAATAATAGGAGCTAAAACAACTGATGAAATTATTATATAAATAGGAGCAACTTTAAATAATTCATTAATTGCTTGTTGATTTGTAGCCTGTGAATTAGGGTAAATATTTATTATAATTATATTGGCTATAATCATTAAAGCTACTGCAAAAGCCCAATATTCAGTATATTTTTTTATATAAGGTTTAAAATTATTTTTATAATCTTTAAAATCATTTATAATTTGATTTTTATAAATAATTAATACAATAGCAATTAAAATAACTTCAATTGATATATTACATATAACTTTACCAGTTAAGTTGAAATTACTATATCCGATTAAATTTAATAAGTAACTACTACATGTATAATATAAAAAATAAAGTACTAAAACCAAAATACCTTTTGATAAACTTTTAATTTCTTCTTTTCTCATAAACACCTCACTATAATATTATAACAAAAAAATATAAAAAAATTAATAAAATAATGTTTAACTTTTAAAAAAATGTGATATAATTATAAAGACAACGAGAGTGGGCAATCCCACTCTTTATATTTGGAGGAGTTATGGAAGAAAAAATATTTGATTTATTAAATGGTGTACTTAGAAATAACGGATATATATTATCAAATGTCATTTATGAACAAGAAGGAAACACTAATTTTTTAAGAATTGTCATTGATAAGGAAGGTTATATCAACATTAATGATTGTGTTTTAGTTAACGAATTAATCAATCCAATTTTGGATGAAGCAGACTTAATTGAAGAAAGTTATATTTTGGATGTTTGTTCAAAAGAGAAAGGAAGTGAATAAAATGGATATTAAAGAATTTAAAAAAGCCCTAGAAGTTTTAAACAAAGAAAAAGGTATTTCTGAAGATTATATTTATGAAGCACTAGAGTTAGCCTTAACAAGTGCTTATAAAAAGAATTATCATTCGCTTTCTAATGTTAGAGTTGAAATCAATAAAGAAAAAGGAGAAATTCATGTTTATTCATTTAAAACAGTTGTTTTAGATAAAGAAAATGAAAGTGACCATCCAATAATGATTGAAGTAGAAGATGATGAAAACGAAGGTCAAACAATTGAAGAAGAAAAACCATATATTTTTGATGAAAGAATTCATATTACTTTAGAAGATGCTAGAAAAATTGTTCCAGAAATTAAACTAGGTGAAACTATTGAGGAAGAGGTTACTCCAAGAGATTTTGGAAGAGTTGCTGCTGCTACGGCTAAACAAGTAGTTATTCAAAAAATAAGAGAAGCAGAAAGAAATATGATAAGTGAAGAATTTGGTGATAAACAAGATGAAATGGTAACAGGATTAGTTGCCATGGAAGATGTCAGAAACTATTATATTGATTTAGGAAAAACACAAGGAATATTACCAAAAACAGAAATCATTCCAGGAGAAACTATTAAAATGGGTTCGAATATTAAAGTGTATATTACTAAAGTTGAAAATAATAGTAAAGGACCACTTATTTTATTAAGTAGAAGTCATTATGGTTTTGTAAAAAGATTATTTGAATTAGAAATTCCAGAAATAAACGAAGGAATCATATTTGTATATAGTGTTGCTAGAGAAGCAGGTGTTAGAAGTAAAATAGCAGTTTACTCTGAAAATAAAAATGTTGATGCAATTGGAGCATGCATAGGAGAAAAAGGAACTAGAATTGGAAATATTTTAAAAGAACTAGGTCCAGAAAAAATAGATATTGTTTTATATGTAGATGATAAAGCGAAATTTATTGAAAATGCCTTAGCTCCCGCTAAAAATCTTCATGTAATAATTACTGATGAAGCTAAAAATGAAGCTTTAGTAGTTGTAGACGATGATAATTTATCTCTTGCTATTGGAAGAAAAGGATTAAATGTTAAACTAGCGTCACGTTTGACTAAATTTAAAATAGACATTAAAACAACGAGTGAAGCAAGTAAAATTGGTATTAACTTTGTTGATTAGGAGAATTTATGAAAAATAAAAAAGTACCAATGAGAACTTGTGTTGTAACTAAAGAAAAATTTCCAAAAAGTGAACTAGTTAGAGTTTTAAGAACTCCTGAAGGAAATGTTATATTAGATTTAACCTTAAAAGCTAATGGTAGAGGAGCTTATCTAAAAAAAGATAAGGATGTTATAAATAAAGCAAAAAAAACAAAAATCTTGAATAAGATGTTAGAGACAGATATAAAAGACGATATATATGAAGAGTTATTACAATTATTAAAATAGGAGGTGTTTAATATGATGAGTGTATTAGAATATGCCCAAGATATAAACAAGACCGTAAGTGAAGTACTTAAAAAATGTGAAGAATTAGATATTAAAGTTAATAATGAAGATGACCTATTATCTGATGAAGACATTACAATTTTAGATAACGCTGATTTTAGTGATATGGATGAAATTGTTGATGAAATAATTGAAACTAAAAACATTAAAATAGATGAAGGTGTTTCTAAACAAAAATTAAAAAAGAAAAGTGAAAAACAAACACAGCAAAATAGTAAAAAAGATTTTGCAATCAAGAAAAAAGAAATGTATAAAAACAAAGAAAAACTAATGAGTAATGCAAGTGTTAGTGAAAAAGTTGTTTTATACAAAGAAAATATGACAGTTGGAGAACTTGCAAAAGAATTAAATGTAACAAGTGGTGAATTAGTAAAAAAACTATTTAATTTAGGTGTTATGGCAACTATTAATATGCCAATATCATTTGAAAATGCTGAAATATTAGTAATTGATTATGATAAAGAACTTAAAAAAGATAGTACTTTAGATGTTACAAATTTTGAAGAATTTGAAATTGTTGATGATGAAAAAGATTTAGTTACAAGACCAGCAGTTGTAACAATCATGGGACATGTTGACCATGGTAAAACGACTTTACTTGATACAATTAGAAAAACAAATGTAGCAGGAGGAGAAGCTGGTGGAATAACACAAGCTATTAGTGCATATCAAGTTAAAGTAAAAGACAAATATATAACATTTATTGATACTCCAGGACATGCAGCATTTACTGAAATGCGTGCTAGAGGAGCAAGCATAACTGATATCATAATTATAATCGTTGCTGCTGATGATGGTGTTATGCCACAAACAATCGAAGTAATAGACCATGCAAAAGCTGCTAATGTACCAATTATTGTAGCTATTAATAAAATCGATAAACCAGATGCAAATAAGGAAAGAGTTCTAACTCAGTTAGCCGAACACGGATTAACTCCAGAAAGTTGGGGCGGAGATACACTAGTAAGTTATATTTCTGCCAAAGAAGGAACGGGCATAGAAGACTTATTAGATAATATTTTATTAATTGCAGAAATGGAAGATTATAAAGCAAATCCAAATAGATATGCTGTTGGAACTGTAGTAGAATCAAGACTAGATAAACACTTAGGTCCAATTGTAACCGTTTTAATTCAAAATGGAACATTAAGGTTAGGAGACCCAATAGTAGTAGGAACAGCTTATGGAAAAGTAAGAACACTTAAAAATGATAAAGGAGAAGATATAACCGAAGCTACACTATCACAACCAGTAGAAATTACAGGAATTAATGAAGTTCCAGAAGCAGGAGATAGATTTATGGCTTTTGAAACAGAAAAACAAGCAAGAAGTATTGGTGAAGAAAGAAAAATCCAAGCTAAAAATAAAGAAAACAGCAATAAAGCAGCAGTAACTTTAGATGATTTGTTTGCCAAAATTCAAGATGGCGCTAAAGAAATAAAAGTAATTATTAAAGCAGATGTAAACGGAAGTTGTGAAGCAGTTAAAAACTCTTTAGAAAAAATCGAAGTTGAAGGCGTAAAAGTTAAAGTTATTAGAAGTAGTGTAGGCGCAATTAAAGAAAGTGATATCGTTTTAGGTAAAGCAAGTGATGCTATTATAATTGGTTTTAATGTAAGACCAAGTAATTCTATTAGAGATTATGCTAAAGAACAAGGCGTTGAAATAAGACTTTACGATATAATTTACAAAGCAGTAGAAGAAATGGAAGCTGCTATGAAGGGTATGTTAGACCCAGTTTATGAAGAAAAAATAACAGGAACTGCTGAAATTAGAAAATTATTTAAGTTTTCTAAAGTTGGAACAATTGCAGGTTCATATGTAACAGATGGAGTTATTAAAAGAGATTCTAATGTAAGAGTAATTAGAGATGGCGTTACAATATATGATGGAAAAATAAATTCAATTCAAAGAGAAAAAGACACTGTTAAAGAAGTTAAAAAAGGTTTAGAATGTGGTATTACAATTGAAAATTACAATGACCTTAAAGAAGGCGATGTCTTTGAAGCATATGAAATGATTGAAGTTAAATAAGAGTAGTTGTACTCTTATTTTTGATTTTATTGATATTTTATAATAAATTACAGTTACTTTAAAGCTAAAATGTAAATCAAAATATAGCCAAAATTAAAACCAAAACACAGCCAAAATGTAAAATTATATTAACAAAATACAAAATATGTAGTATAATAAATTATGGGAGGAGATACAATGGAAAAATACATACCTAGAATTGTAGATAGTTTACTAAAAAATAAACTTGAATATATAGGAGCAGTTTTGATTGAGGGATGTAAATGGTGTGGAAAAACAACAACAGCAAGGCAATTTGCAAAAAGTTACATTGAATTTCAAGATCCAGATAAAAAAATACAATACGATAAAATTAATCAAACCAAACCATCATTATTTTTAGAAGGGGAAAAACCAAGACTATTTGACGAATGGCAAATGTATCCAGTTATTTGGGATTCTATTAGAATGAATGTCGACCATACAAGATTAAAAGGACAATATATTTTAACAGGCTCGGCAAGACCAAAAGAGGATAGCGTTATGCACACAGGGACAGGCAGAATAACAAAACTATTAATGAGGCCAATGTCATTATATGAATCTGGAGAATCTAATGGTTGTGTTTCTTTAAGCGATATAATAAACGGCAATGATATAGAGGGTGTATCTACTTTAGAGTTCGAAGATTTAATTGATGTTATGATGAGAGGCGGTTGGCCAGAATCATTAAATATTAAAGGAAACAATAAATATGAAATTTCTAAAGATTATATTAAAAGTCTATTAAGTGAAGAAGTGAAAGTAGTTGATGGAATCGAAAGAAATCAACAAAAAATGAGTGCAGTTTTAAAAAGTATTTCAAGAAATGTATCGACAAGTGTAAGTAAAGCAACAATTTTAGAAGATGTTAAATCTCATTTTATTAATGAAATATCAAGACCAACACTAGATGATTATTTAAATACTTTGGAAAAGTTATATATATTAGAATATGTTCCTGCTACTAATTTAAACTTAAGGTCAAAAACACCTTTAAGAATTTCACCTAAATTAGAATTGGTTGATCCATCACTTGTAGTTGCAACGTTGAATTTAAATAAAGAAGATCTAATAAAAGATTTAAATTTTACAGGATTTATATTTGAAAACATGTGTATAAGAGATTTAAAAATATACGCAGATGCAATAGATTCAAGATTATCTTACTATAGAGATAAAAATGATTTTGAGATAGATTGTATTTTAGAAACTTCAAGTGGAAAGTGGGGAGCTATCGAAATCAAACTAGGTGCTGGAGAAATTCCAAGTGCCGTTTCAAATCTAACTAAATTTAAGGAAAAAGTAAATACTGCTCAATATGGAGAACCATCATTTTTAATGGTATTAACAGGTGCAAATTATTCATACAAAAGAGAAGATGGAATATATGTTGTATCAATTGGAAATTTAAAAAATTAGTGTATATTTTTATGAAAAGACTTAATAATTAAGTTTTTTTCTTCCTAAAAATTAGTTGACATTCAATAAAATAATAGTGTATTACCCGATAAAGGAGGTGAATTATGAATAAAATATTTGAATTGTGTAAAAATTTATCAAAACTAACTCATATTGATAATGTTTATATAATAGTAATAACCGAAATCATTATTTCGTATTTGTTTATAAGAATAATAAGATTTATAATAACAAAAATTGGTGCTAGTTTAATTAAAGATTCAAGAAAAAAGTATTTATATCATAAAAAAATAAATGTTTTCTCAAGTTTAATTTTTGTAATTATTGTATTTTTAATAATAAACCCTTATATTAAAAATATAATTACTATTATTTCTTTTGTATCTGCAGCTTTAACACTTGCCTTAAGAGAAGTTATTACCAATTGGTTTGCAGGAATATATATAAAAATAAAAAAACCATTTAGGTTAGAAGATAGAATTGAAGTTGACATAAAAAAGGTGATGTCATTAATATAAGCAATTTAAGTTTTGAAATGCTTGAAGTAGGAGAGAGAGTATATGGTGAACAAAGCACAGGTATTATTGTTCATTTACCTAATTCTTTTGTGTTCTCTAAACCAATCAAAAACTATAATAAAGCATTTAAATACATATGGAATGAAATTCTAGTAAAAGTACCAATAGATTGTGATATAGAAAAAACAAAGGAAAAATTGTATGAAATTATAAATAAAAATGAAATCGTTAAAAGAATTCCTAAAAAAATGAGCGACCAAGTTGATGATGCGAGCCTAGAGTATAGAATTTACTACAATAAATTAAAACCTATAATTTATACTAGAATAGTAGATAATCATATAGAACTATATATAAGATATTTAGTTCACCCTAAAAAGAATAGAAATGTTGAAAATGATGTGTGGTTAGATATATTAAATGCTTATAAAAATAACGAAATAGAATTATATACTGAATAAATTGTATAATTTTATGTTTACAAAGGTACTTGAAAAATACCTTTTTTTAATGTAAAATGTTATTGTAGTAAAAAAATATGAAAGAGTGATAAAATGAGTATAAAAATAAAAAGATTAGAAAGTAATATTGTCAAAGAAATAAGTTATATCTTATCACAAGAAGTTAAAGATAGCGATATAAAATTTGTAACAGTAACTGATTGCCATTTAACAAATGACTTAAGCTTTGCTAAAATATATTTTACTGTTCTAGATGATAGTAAAAAAGAAACAACTTTAAAAGCACTTAAAGATGCATCAGGATTTATTAGAAAAGAATTAGCAAAGAGAGTTATTATAAGACACATACCAGAACTAGAATTTGTCTATGATGAATCAATTGAATATGGCAATAAAATAGAAAAAATAATTGAAGAAATAAATGAGGAGTGATTAGATGAACTCAAAAATATTTAGAGAGTACGATATAAGAGGAAATTATCCTACTGATATTAATGAAGATGTAGCTTACAAAATAGGAAAAAGTTTTGGAAGTTATATAAAAAAAATGAATAAAAATAAAGCTTTGATTGGATACGATAATAGATTATCATCTCCAAGCCTAGCTTCTAATTTAATCAATGGAATATTAGATACAGGTGTTGATGTTGTGAACCTAGGTTTAGTAACAACTCCAATGTACTATTATGGGAGGGTATTACTTGATATTTGGTCAGGAATAATGATTACAGCAAGTCACAATCCAGCAACTGATAATGGATTTAAAATGTCATTTACTAACATTGGTAACGCTGTGGGAAGCGAAATATATGATTTTAGAGATTTTACATTTAAAGGAGAATTTATAGATGGAAAAGGAACTTTAAGTACATATGATATTAAAGATGATTATGTTAATTTAGTAAAAAATTCATTGAAATTTGATAAAAAGGTAAAAGTTGTAGTAGATTTAGGTAATGGAACAGGTTCTATTATAATCAAAGATGTATTAAATAAACTACCATTAGAATATGAGTTATTATTTGAAGAAAGCGATGGAACTTTTCCCCACCACCACCCAGACCCAGCAGTTGCTAGTAATTTAGTTGATTTACAAAAAAAAGTAGTAGAGTTAAACTATGATTTAGGATTTGCAATCGACGCTGATGGCGATAGAGTAAGAGTAGTTGATAACAAAGGAAATATAATAGATACTGATATTTATATGGCTATAATGTATAGATATCTATACCCTAATTTAAAAACAAAAGCAGCTTTATATGATGTTAAATGTTCAAAAAGTTTAATTGATGAAGTTGAAAGATTAGGATTAAAACAAATAATGAATAGAACTGGAAACTCTTATCAATATAGAAAAGTAGCCGAAACAAATGTTGATTTTGGTGGTGAATACTCTGGACACTTGTTCTTTAACGATAGATATCCAGGTATTGATGATGGTATATATGCAGGTTTAAGAATGTGTGAAGTAGTATCAAATCAAGACAAAACAATGTATGAATTAACAAAAGGATTTAATACATATTATAAAACAGATGAATTAAAAATTCAGGTAACTGATGAAAACAAATTTCAAATAATCGAAGAATTAAAAAAATATTTAGATTTAAAACAATATAAATATAATGCTCTAGATGGAGTAAGAGTTACATTTGATGATGGTTGGGGTCTTATTAGATGTTCTAACACAGGACCTAATCTAACATTAAGATTTGAAGCAAACAAAGAATCTAGACTAGAAGAAATAAAAAATGAGTTAATGGAAGAAGTAAATAGAATAATAGGGATGTTTTAAAATAACATCCTTTTATTATCATATTTAAAAAAATAAAGAATAAAATTTGAAAGGTGATTATTTATGGCAAAAATATATTATGATAGAGCAGTAAGATATTTTGATTTTTATACAGATATTTTAAAATTAAAAACTAAGAAGCAAGTACCATCAGAAGAAGCAAAAAGAAGAATTGAATTAATTGAACGTTATGCTTTTGATTCTTATAAAGTTGTTCAAACAGGCACTGAAATGATGAATAAATTAAATTTAAATCCTTCCATTAAAGAATTAGGTAAAATTACTTTTTTAAATCACCTAATTCCAGAAATTTATCAAATCAGTAAATCAGGAATAAATCTTGTTGATAATTTTCATTTTGTATATGAAAATGAAGATTTTAATACATTATTAAGATTACAAATGCCAACTGTAGATACATTTGATGGCATAATAAAATATGTAATAAGTCATTATAAAACAAGTAGATTAACAAGTGAACAATTAAATTTTATTTTAACTGATTGTTTAAGTGGTCTTAATATATATGAACTAGATAGCAAAGGTAAAATACAAATTTTAAGAATTTTATTACAAATACTACAAAACATTAAAAGAACAAGCGAATTTCAAGTTCCTGCTGAAGTCAAAGATAAACAATTTGTAAAAAAATAACAAATATTATTTGACAAACAAAAAATGTTATGTTATAGTTTTATTATGTTAATGTTGACGGAATTTTAGTAGCAATTTAATTGGTAATAAGAAAGTTAGTGGTTGATGAAAACTAACCAAGATTAAATTAGTGAATTACCCTTTCCTGAGTTAAATCGTTACTCGCGTTAAGAGATAAAGTGTATGATGATATTCATAAATTAAGGTGGTACCGCGGTTTTTCGTCCTTAGATTTGTGAATATTTTTTGTTAGGAAGTGTTACATGGAAATAGAATATGAAAATATTGATAAAATAAAAATTAGAGGAGGAAAATTATGAAAATATATGATGAATTAGTATGGAGAGGACTTATTCAAGAGATATCTAGTCCTGACCTAATTGAAAAATTAAATAATGGAGGAATGACTTTTTATATTGGAACAGATCCAACTGCAGATTCAATGCACATTGGTCATTATTCGTCATTTTTAATTAGTAGAAGATTAAAACAAGCTGGACACACACCACTTCTTTTAGTAGGTGGAGCAACTGGTATGATTGGAGATCCTAAACCAGATACAGAAAGACCAATGATTACAAAAGAAGAAGTTGAAAAAAATGTTCAAGGATTGAAAAGTCAAGCTGAAAAAATATTTGGATTTGAAGTTGTTAATAATTACGATTGGACTAAAGATATAAATGTAATTGACTTTTTAAGAGATTATGGAAAATACTTTAATGTTAACTACATGATTGCTAAAGACAAAGTTAAATCAAGAATGGAAACAGGAATTACTTACGCTGAATTTTCATACATGATTTTGCAAGCGTTAGACTTTTTAGAGTTGTTTGAAACTCGAAATTGCGAATTACAAGTAGCAGGTTCTGACCAATGGGGTAACATTACTTCAGGAATTGAATTAATTAGAAAAAAGACTGGAAAAGAAGCATATGGAATGGTTATGCCATTAGTAACGGATTCAACTGGTAAAAAGTTCGGAAAAACCGAAGGAAATGCTTTATGGTTAGATAAAAATAAAACATCAAGTTATGAGATGTACCAATATCTAGTTAATCTTGAAGATTCAATGATTATTAAATACTTAAAAATGTTAACATTCTTGTCAAAAGAAGAAATCGAAGAATTGGAAAAAATAAACAATGAAAAACCAGAATTAAGAGTTGCTCACAAAGCATTAGCTAAAGCTATTATTACAGATTTACACGGGGCTTCTGAATACGAAAAAGCCGAAAAAATAAGTACATTATTATTTGGAGGAGAAGTTCATGGGTTAAGTGCAGATGATATTATTAGCAATTTAAAAACAATTCCAACTGTTAAAATAAAAGAAAATACTAAAATAGTTGATTTATTAGTTGATAATAATATTTGTTCATCAAAAAGAGAAGCAAGAGAAATGTTATCTAGCAACGCTATTTCTCTTAATAATGAAAAAGTTACTGATGAAAATTTAGAAGTAACTAAAGAAATAGCAATTGATTCAAAAATTGTTTTAATTAGAAAAGGAAAGAAAAAATACTTCTTAGGAATTATTGATTAATTCCTTTTTTTATTAATATATATATAATAACTTATTTCAATATAAATGTTTCAAAAAAATAATTATAAAAAAGTAAAAAAACATTGTAATATTGCTTTTTTCTTTGCTATAATAATAATGGTGATAGAATGGAATACAAAATTACAACAAAAGATGAGATGGAAACAATTGAATTAGCCCAAAATTTTGAATCCGAAAAGTTTCCAAATATGATAATTTGCCTAAATGGTGAATTAGGAAGTGGAAAAACTGTATTTACCAAAGGACTTGCTGATGCATTAGGTATTAAAGATACAATAACTTCTCCAACATTTGCAATTATTAAAGAGTATGATGGTGAGTTACCACTCTACCACATGGATGTATATAGATTAGATGGAAATACTGAAGGTGTTGGTATAGAAGAATATTTTACTAAAGGTGGTGTTGTTGTAATCGAATGGGCAGATACTATTAAAGACATACTTCCAGAAGAAAGATTAGATATTAAGTTTAAAGTTTTAGATGAAAATAGAAGAATACTACATTTATACCCACATGGAAAGAAATATGAAGAACTATGTGAGGCGGTTATATGACATATTTGTTTATTGATACATCATCAGAAAACTTAATCATTTCTATAGTTAAAAACATGGAAATGATTTATTGTTTTTTTGAAGAAAACATTACTCAATCATCAAGTAAAATAATGCCTGTTTTAGATGAAGGATTTAAGAAAACAAATTTAAAACCAAATGATATAGATAAAATATTTATCGTTAATGGGCCAGGTTCATTTACAGGAATCAGGGTAGGTTTAACGCTAGCTAAAGTTATGTCTTGGGCACTTAATATACCACTTATTCCTATAAGTGAACTAGAATTATTAAGTACAATTAGCAATAATAATATAATTGTTCCTATAATTGATGCTAGAAGAGGTTATGTTTATGGTGGAGTATACGATAATAACTTAAATAATATTATTAAAGATGAACACATTTTAAAAGAAGAATTATTAAAAAAAGTTACTAATTATGAAATTGTAACTAATGGTAAACCTGATATTATAAAAGTTATTAAAAAACATGAAAATGATTCTCCGGTTAATCCTCATGAAATAAAACCTAATTATTTAAAGTTAACTGAAGCTGAGGAAAAACTAAATGATAAAAGAGAGAATTAATGAAGAAATTAATTTAAATGATTATAAAATTACTGAAAATCCATTTTCAAAATGTTTGATTTATTTAGAAAATGATAATATTATAGGTTTTCTAGATTATAGTATTATTTATGAAAAAATAGAAATCAATTACATTTTTGTAAAAGAAGAATTTCGTAATAAAAAAATAGCTTCTAAATTAATGAAAAATTTAATAGAAAACAATCTAGATAAAGAAAATATTACTTTAGAAGTAAATGTCAATAATGTAAGTGCTATAAAATTATATAAAAAATTTAATTTTAAAGAAGTAGCAAAAAGACATAATTACTATGGTAGTCTAGATGGTATACTAATGGAGATGAAGTTTTATGAAAATACTTGCGATAGAATCTAGTTGTGATGAAACTAGTGTAGCAGTTATAGAAGATGGTTGTAAAGATTTAGGAACAGTTATACTTTCTCAAATTGATATCCATAAATTATATGGTGGAGTTGTTCCTGAGATTGCTTCAAGAAAACATGTTGAAAGTATAACTATTGTACTTGAAGAAGCATTAAGTAAAAACAACTTAACTATGGATAATATTGATGCTATAGCTGTAACATATGGTCCTGGCTTAATTGGCTCATTATTAGTAGGAGTAATTGCTGCTAAAACATTAGCATACATTTATAATAAACCATTAATACCAGTTCATCATATTAAAGGACATATATATGCTAATAATTTAGAAAAACCAATGAAATTTCCTTTAATTGCACTAGTAGTAAGTGGTGGACATACAGAATTAATTTATATGAAAGAACACTATTCATTTGAAAAAATTGGTGGTACTTTAGATGATGCTGTTGGTGAATGTTATGATAAAGTGGCAAGAGTACTAGGACTTGCTTATCCAGGTGGAGCAAAAGTTGATAAATTGGCTCATGAGGGAATAGATTCATATGAACTACCACTGCCATTAAATGATGAAAGTTATAATTTTAGTTTCAGTGGAATAAAATCAGCTGTTATTAATCTAAATCACAATGAAAAACAAAAAGGATTTGAAATTAATAAAGAAAACCTTGCTTGTTCATTTCAAAATAGAATAGTAACTATTTTAACTAAAAAAGCATTAAAAGCATTAAAAGAATATAATGTTAAAAATTTAATTATTGCTGGTGGGGTTGCTGCTAACATGGGATTAAGAGAAAGTATAACTAAAATGTGTGAAGAAAACAATATAGAACTTACAATTCCTAGAACACTTTATTGTACTGATAATGCCGCAATGATTGGAGCAGCCGCATATTATGCTTATAAAAAAAATATTGAAGCCGATTTAAACTTAAATGCTAGAGCAAACATTGATTTAAAGGAGGATTATAAATGCGAAATGTAGGAACTATAGTAAGAGGTATTAGAACGCCGATTATTAAAGAAAATGATAATTTAGCAAATATAGTAGTAGATTCAGTTTTAAAAGCATGTGAGACTGAAAAATTTGAATTATTAGATAAGGATGTAATTGCAGTAACTGAAGCGGTTGTTGGAATTTCAGAAGGTAATTATGCAACTGTAGATAATATTTGTGAAGATATTAAAAATAAATTTAAAACTGGACATTTGGGAGTAGTATTTCCGATTCTAAGTCGAAATCGCTTTTCTATGATTTTAAAAGCATTAGCGCGTGCAAATAAAAAAATAACTTTACTTTTAAGTTATCCAGCTGATGAAGTTGGAAATCATTTATTTGATGAAAAGTTACTATTTGAAAAAGGAATAGATCCATATACTAAAACATTAAATTATGATGAATATAAAAGTTATTTTAAAGGAATAGTGCATGAATTTACAGGAATTGATTATGTAGATTATTATAAAGAATTAATCGAAAGTGAAGATTGTGAAGCAGAGATTATATTTAGTAATAATCCTAAAACGATTTTAAATTATACCAATGAAGTATTAGCTTGTGATATTCATACAAGATTTAGAACTAAACAATTATTAAATTGCTTAGGATTAGATGACATTTTAACTGAATCAATTGGTGGAAGTGGTTATAACCCACAATATGGACTATTAGGTTCAAATAAATCAACTGATGAAAGACTAAAATTATTTCCAAAAGGTGGAGAAAAATTAATATTAGATATTCAAAAACAAATATTTGAAAAAACAGGTAAAAATGTTGAAGTTATGGTTTATGGCGATGGAGCGTTTAAAGACCCAGTAGGAAAAATATGGGAATTAGCTGACCCAGTTGTAAGTCCTTTTTACACTAGTGGTTTGAAAGGAACTCCAAACGAAATTAAATTAAAATATGTTTCTGATAATAAATTTGCTGATTTAAGAGGAGAGGAACTAGAGTTAGCTATTAGAAATGAAATAAAAGCCAAAGATAATGATTTAAAAGGCAAAAATATTACTTTAGGTACAACTCCAAGACAAATAACAGACCTTTTGGGTTCATTATGTGATTTGACTAGTGGTTCTGGTGATAAAGGAACACCTGTTGTATTAGTTCAAAGATATTTTACAAATTATGCTGAAGAATGATTCTTTCATTCTTTTTTTAATTTTTAAAAGTAGTTATTTATAATAAAAAATTGAATTATGAAGTCAAGTTGATGTAATTAAAAATTAATATTTTAAACTTTCTTTAGATTTTTAGTGACAAAAATATGTTTGTATGTTATACTTGCTATAGTATGTAAAAAAAGTGGTATAATAGTATTTAGTTAGGAGAAATTTATGGATAAAATAGTAATAAAAGGTGCAAGAGAAAATAATTTAAAAAATATTGATTTAGAATTACCTAAAAATAAATTAATTGTAATGACTGGTGTAAGTGGTAGTGGAAAAAGTAGTCTTGCTTTTGATACTATTTATGCTGAAGGTCAAAGAAGATATGTTGAGAGTCTAAGTGCTTATGCTAGACAATTTTTAGGGGGCACTGAAAAACCAGATGTTGATAGTATTGAAGGCCTATCACCTGCTATTAGTATTGACCAAAAAACAACCAATAAAAATCCAAGAAGTACAGTTGGTACAGTAACTGAAATATACGATTATTTAAGGCTTTTATATGCAAGAATCGGTATTCCTTATTGCCCTGTTCACAATATCCCAATTACTAGTCAAAGTATTGAAGAAATGACTAATCAAATTATGGAATTAGAAGAAAATACTAAAATAAAAGTTTTAGGATTGATTGTTAATGGAGAAAAAGGTACTCATGCTGATTTATTTGAAAAATTGAGAAGTGATGGTTATGCTAGAGTAATAGTTGATGATATTGAATATGAATTGGAAGAAGAAATTATATTAGAAAAAAATAAAAAACATACAATTAAAGTTGTTGTTGACAGATTAATTATAAAAGAAGGAATTAGAAGTAGGTTATACGAATCAATTGAAACGGCATCAAAACTAGGAAAAGGTAAGGTAATTATTGATGTAATAGGTTCTAAAGAAATATTAATGAGCGAACACTATGCTTGTCCTTTTTGTGATTTTTCGATACCAGAGTTAGAACCTAGAATGTTTAGTTTCAATGCTCCATATGGCGCTTGTGATGATTGCAAAGGACTTGGTGTAAAACTAAAAATAGATGAAGACTTAATCATTCCTAATAAAGATTTAAGTATAAATGAGGGGGGAATTGTATCTCTAAATTTAGAGGATGGTAATATTTATTCAACGCAAATAAATACTTTGTCTAAATATTATAATATACCACTTGATAAACCAATTAAGGATTTAAAAAAAGAAGAATTAGATTTAATATTATACGGTTCAAAAGATATATTAGAATTTAACTACACGTCTAAAAATGGTAATACTAGAACTTCCAAAGATTATTTTGAAGGAGTTATTACTAATTTAGAGAGAAGATATATAGAAACTAAAAGTGGTTGGATAAGAGATTGGATTGAAAATTTTATGACTGAACTTCCATGTCCAACCTGTCATGGTTCAAGATTAAACGACTCAGTTTTAGCTGTTTTAATAAACGAAAAAAATATTTATGAATTAACTAAAATGAGTATTAAAAAATTAAGAGATTTTTTAGAAAATTTGACTCTTTCTAAAGAACAGGAAAAAATTGCTGAACTATTACTTAAAGAAATATTAAATAGATTAAATTTCTTATTAAATGTAGGCTTAGAATATTTAACCTTAGATAGAGTAGCAGGAACACTATCAGGAGGAGAAGCAAGTAGAATTAGATTAGCAACTCAAATAGGTTCAAGATTAACAGGTGTTTTATATGTTTTAGATGAACCAAGTATAGGCTTGCATCAAAGAGATAATGAAAAACTAATTAATTCAATGTTGGAAATGAGAGATTTAGGCAATACTTTAATAGTTGTTGAACACGATACTGATACAATGTTAGCAAGTGATTATCTAGTTGATATAGGACCACTTGCAGGAACTCATGGCGGTTGTGTTGTTGCTTGTGGAACACCTTTGGAAGTTATGAATAATGAAGATAGTTTAACTGGTAAATATCTAAAAGGAATTTATAAAATAGAAGTACCTAAAACTAGAAGAAAAGGAAATAAAAAATATTTAGAGGTAATAGGAGCAAAAGAAAATAATTTAAAAAATATAAATGTTAAAATACCTTTAGGTAAGTTTGTATGTATTACTGGTGTTAGTGGTAGTGGAAAAAGTACATTAGTAAACGAAATAATATATAAAGCACTAGCAAATAATATTTATAAAACGAAAGAAAAACCAGGAAAATTTAAAAAAATAAAAGGTTTAGAAAATATCGATAAAGTCGTTCATATTTCACAAAGCCCAATTGGTAGAACGCCAAGAAGTAATCCAGCAACTTATACAGGTGTATTTGATGATATTAGAGATGTTTTTACTGATACTAAAGAAGCAAAAATAAAAGGTTATGATAAAGGAAGATTTTCATTTAACGTAAAAGGTGGAAGATGTGAAGCCTGCTTTGGAGACGGTGTTAAAAAAATTGAAATGCATTTCTTACCAGATGTTTATGTTCCATGTGAAGTATGCCATGGAACAAGATATAACAATGAAACTTTAAGTATAAAGTATAAAGATAAAAATATATATGATGTCTTAGAAATGAGGGTAGAAGAAGCATATGAATTTTTTCAAAATATACCTAAAATTAAAAACAAACTACAAGTATTAATGGATGTTGGATTAGATTATATAAAATTAGGTCAAAGTGCTCCAACTCTATCAGGTGGTGAGGCAGGAAGAATAAAATTAGCTAAAGAGTTACAAAAAAAACCAACTGGTAAAAGTTTATTCATTTTAGATGAACCAACAACAGGATTACACATTCATGACATTAAAAAATTATTATCAATTTTAAATCGAATAGTTGACAATGGAGATACAGTTCTTATTATTGAACATAACTTAGATGTTATTAAAGTTGCAGATTATATAATAGATTTAGGCCCAGAAGGCGGAGATTTTGGTGGGACTATAATAGCTACAGGTACTCCAGAAGAAATATGTAAAGTTGATAATAGTTATACAGGACAATTTTTAAAAAAATATCTCAACTAATCAAAATGGATTTAAAAAATCAAGGATTTAGATGAACTAACCTAGTTCTCTTTCCTTGATTTTTTCTAAACTAGTTTTTTTATTTGATAATTCTAAAATGATGTTTATATCAAGATTTTTCGTATTTTTAATTTTTACAAATAAATTATAATTTATTTAAATTTTTATCTATAGTATGGCCCATAGTAAGGTGGATATGGATAATATGGATATGGTTGATAGTATGGTCTATTATATCCACCATAGAAAGCAGGTGCGATTGCTGCTCCTGTAACTCCTCCTAATAAAAATGGAAAAACAAAGCCTCCAACTCTTTCATCGTTTGGATTAACTTTATAATTGTTAGGTTTAAACTGTTCATAATTAACAGGTTGGTAATAACCATTTGGTCTCATATAAAAACTCCTTTCATTTTATCTTATGTAGGCTTTAAAAAAATGTTAAAAAAAACAAATATGCTCATATAATTTATTAGGTGATTTTATGAAGAAGTTTTTTGAAATAATTGGTTTTATAGCATTAGCTTGTTTTAGTTTTTTCTATACCAATAAAATATCTACGGTAATTATGGTTCAAGATGATTTATTAAAACAAATAGAATCTCTAAAAGAACAAAGTTATATAAAACCAATTGATGCTTATATTGAAAATGATACAATTATACCTGGTGTTAGTGGCAGAGAAATTGATATAGATGAAAGTTATAAAAAAATGAAACAATTAGGTAGTTTTAATGACAATTTATTGGTATATAAAACGATTAAACCAAATATTTCAATTAAAGACAATAAAGATAAATGTATAATTAAAGGTTCAAGTAAAAGAATGGTTAGTTTAGTATTTGATGCAAGTGATAACATACAAGATATTTTAAGTATATTAAATAAAAAAGGTGTTCAAGGTAATTTTTTTGTTAATAACGAATGGTTTGAAAAAAATAACCAAATAATAATGGATTTAAATAAGCAAGGTCATATAATTGGAAGTAGTGACACTAATATTAATAATTTAAGTTGGCAAAATTCTATTTTAAAGAAAATAGTTAAACAAAATAATACTTATTGTTATAGAAAAGTTATGTTAGAAAAATGTTTTAAACAAGATAGTTATACAATTGAACCTATTATTTTAAATGATAATTATTTATTAAATATTAAAAATAGTTTAAGTAATGGAGCTATTATAAGCCTAAAAGTTAATAATAGTTTATCAAATGAATTAGATGCTGTAATTGATTATATAAACCATAAAGGATATGACATTGTTAATTTGGATATTTTAATAAATGAATAATATTAAATTATTTTCATATATTTTAATGGGAGGAAAATTATGAAAAAAATAATACCATTAAAAAAGGAATTGAATTTTAATAATAATTTGGCTGAGGTAACTAGTATCTCATTAGAACACAATTTAAATTTAGAAAACGAACATGTTTTAGGTGAACTTATAATTACTGGTACATATAAAATAAATGATACAAGCATAAACGTCGAAAATTTTGATTTTAAGATACCTGTTGATATTGAAATTAGTAATCGTTATGATATAAGTAATTTAAAAATTGATATTGACGATTTCTTCTATGAAGTATTAGATAATAGTACATTAAATGTATCTGTTGCTATTGCATTAGATAATTTAGAAGAAAAAGTGATAAAGGAAGAAAAGGTAGAAAATACAGTTGATGTTCCAATTGAAACTGTTACCGAAAATATAATTGAAGATGTAAAACCATTTCCAATTAAAGAAGCAGAAGAAAGAATTAGCCAAGAAGAAGTAGGAAGTATATTTACTAATTTTGATGAATCAAAAGAAACTTATGTTACTTATAAAGTTTGTATTGTAAAAGAAGGGGATAATATAGATAGTATATTATTAAAATACAATATTACAAGAGAGACTCTTGAACAATATAATAACTTAAGCGAAATAAAAATCGGTGATAAATTAATTATTCCAGCTGTTTATGCAAAAAATTAATGAAATTTTAAAAAAATATAATATAAAACCTCATCGCTATGAAAAAAATGGGAAAGTTATAATAGTAAGCGATGAGGTTAATAAATATGTTATAAAAAAAAATCAAAGGAATCAAGAAATCTTTGAATATTTAAGAAATAGAAGTTTTGACTATTATCCTAAAATATTAAATGATTCTAATGATTCCTATGAAATAAGTGAATATATTTATGATGATTACATTCCAGATGAACAAAAAATGTTAGATTTAATAAAGTTGGTTAGTCTTTTACACAATAAGACAACTCATTATAAGGAAGTAGATTTTGCAGATTACAAAACAATATATGAAACCTTATCAAACAATATTGAGTATTTATATAGTTATTATAATGACATTATAACACTTATTGAAACTAAAGTTTATATGAGTCCAAGTGAATATTTATTAGCGAGAAACATTTCAAAAATATTTGGTTCATTAAATTTTAGTAAACAAGAGTTAGAAAAATGGTATAAATTAGTTGAGAATAAAACGAAACAAAGAGTTGTTGTTCTACACAATAATTTAGATTTAAGCCATTTCAGAAGTAATACTAAAAATTATTTACTTAGTTGGGATAAAGCTAAATTAGGAATACCAATTTTTGACTTATATATTCTATATAAACGCCATGGATTAGATTTCAATTTTGAGGAAATTTTGAAATATTATGAGTCTTCTTACAAATTGCAAGAAGATGAAAAAATTTTATTTTTCATTTTAATTGCTTTGCCAGATAAAATAGAATTTGATGGGACTTTATATGAGCAAACCAAAAAGATAGGTAAATTTTTAGATTTGTCGTATAAGACCGAAAGCCTCATCTCACCATATTATACGAAAAAGGAGCCAAGCAATTAATAACCATAAGATAAATAGTAAAAAGATATTTAATCTTGTAACTATAAGCAAAGTAATAATAAGTTGCCAAAAAAATATAACACAACAAATTACTAAACACATTAAGCATGTTCCTCTTGACCATCTTTTAAACATTATACTCACCTAATATTATTTTATGACTTTTAAAAAAAAAGAATTGGGTGTATACTATATATAGGTGGTTTTTTATGAAAAAAAAATACAAAGTTTTTAATATAGTAGTATTTATTATTGGGGTTTTGGTAGTCTCTTTCGCTATATTTTTCATATTTAAAAAAGAGGAACCTAAAAAATTAATTGATTTTAAAGGTATGACATTAGAAGAAGTTTTAAAATACGCAAATGAAAATAAAATAACGATTAATAAAACTTTTTCTAATGATGATACCATTTTAAAAAATTATGTAATATCACAAAGTGTATTGCCAAATACAAAACTTACTGAAGGACAAGTTGTCGATATAGTAGTGTCTATAGGACCAGATTATGCCAAATACAAAGTTGATGAATTAGGATTTGTCCCAATTATGATGTATCATGGAATTCATGATAAAAAAAATAGTGAAACAGAATATACTGGTGGGAATATCGATTATGCAGGTTATCAAAGAACAACAGAAGCATTTAGAAATGATTTAGAATTCTATTATAAAGAAGGATATAGAATGATTAGACTAAACGATTATATAAATGGCATAGTTGATGTAGAACTAGGTAAAAGTCCTATCGTTTTAACATTTGATGATGGATTAGAGAATAATATCAAAGTGACAGGGTTAGATAGCGATGGTAATATAATAATTGATCCTAATAGTGCGGTTGGAATTTTAGAAGAATTTAAGAAAAAATATCCGGATTTTAATGTAACTGCAACATTTTTTGTAAATGGTGGATTATTTAATCAAAAAGAGTACAATGAAAAAATTCTTAATTGGCTAGTTAATAATGGTTATGATGTTGGAAACCACGCGTATAGTCATCCAGATTTTACTAAAATAAGTGGTGAGGCAAGCATTAAAGAAGTGGGAAGTGTTTATAAAATGCTTGATGAAATTATTCCAGGAAAATATGTTAAAATTGTTGCTATGCCTTTCGGCTCACCATATAGTACTAGTCATGAAAATTTTAAACATATAATGAGTGGTAACTATAATGGATATGAATATGAAACAGAAAGTGCATTAAGAGTTGGTTGGGAAAGTGAAAAATCTCCTTATTCTTCTTCATTTAATAAAATGTTTTTAAAAAGAATTAGAGCATATGATAATAATGGAAAAGAATTTGATATTGAAATGAACTTTAAAAGATTAAAAGACACTAGATATGTATCTGATGGAAATAAAGATACAATAACAATTTTAGATGCAGATGAAAAATATTTAGGAGAAACTTATAATTTAGAAGTTATAAAATATTGATTTAAGGTTAAAAATAATTTATAATGATATAAAAGGTAGTTGGTGAAGATGAATAAACGCGGATTTACATTAGTAGAATTAATAGGAACAATTGTAATATTACTTGTTTTAAGTTTATTAGTTTTTCCTAATTTATTAAATTTAATTAAAAATTCAAAAAAAGATATAAGTACTTCAACTAAAGATTTTATATATGGACAAGCAAAGTCATATATATATGATAATGTTAATGGTTATACTTTAAAAGAAGGAAATATTTATTGTATAGGGTTGAAAGATTTAGTAAGTAAAAATTATTTAAATACTCCATTAAAAGATGCTGAATCTGGAAATGATATCGATTTAAGTAAGCAAATAGAGGTAAAAGTTAACAATAATGATTATAGTTATGAATTAGTTGAGACCTGTACTCCTAAAAGTTATTACACTGACAATAGTGGTGCAAATACGCCTAAATTATTTAATAATATGGTACCAATCAAATACGAGAATAATAAATGGTTAGTAGCTGATTTATATTCAAAATGGTATGATTATAATTCTAAACAATGGGCAAATGCAATAGTATTAAATAGTGGAGTTACTAAAAATGTAGGGGATGAAGTAACAGAAGAAGAAATATCTTTATGGTATGTATGGGTTCCAAGATATAAATATACTATATTTAATGGAAACAAAGGAAATGTTTCTGAACAATTAATCAACATAACCTTTGAAAATGGAGTAGATAAAACAGGGACATTAAGATGCAATGATAATGCAGATGGAAGTGAAACATGTACTGATAATACATATGGAAGTATAGTAAATGGAAAAAGTACATACACACATCCAGCATTTAAATTTGGTAATACTAATTTAACTGGATTCTGGGTAGGAAAATTTGAAGTGAGTGGAAGTACAAGTACAATCACAGTTAAACCAAATGTAACAAGTTTAAGAAATCAAACAGTATCAAGTTTCTTTACAGCCATTCAAAATGTAAAAACAACATATGGAATAAATAATGCAGATTCACATATGATGAAAAATATGGAATGGGGAGCAGTAGCATACTTAAAACAAAGTAAATATGGACTAGGAACAACAGATATAGCAGTTAATACAAATTCAAGTTATTATACTGGTGGAGGAACAAGTGATGCATATAAAACAAATGTTGCTCAGTCAACAACGGGAAATATCTATGGAGTATATGATATGAGTGGTGGCGCTTGGGAATATGTAATGGGTAATTACAATGATACTATAAGTTCTTCGGGCTTTAGTTCAATGCCGGATAAAAAGTACTATAATAAGTATACAAGTAGTACTGGAAAAATGGGCGATGCCACTATGGAAACGTTAAAGACTTCTGGTACTTATGGTGGAGGAGATGGATGGTATTCAGATTTTACAAAATTCCCACCAACTAATGGTCAATGGTTTTATCGTAGTGGTGGCAATAGTGATGCAAAATATGCTGGTGTATTCTATTTCTATAGTTCTGGTGGTCAATCAATTAAAACAATTTCATCTCGTGCAGTTTTATCTGCTCAATAACAAATACAAACTGATAAAATATTTTATCAGTTTTAATATTGCTAAAAATAAACATTTATTGTATAATTAAATGAGAATAAGGAGTGGTTTAGATGGTATTAAGAAAGCCGTATGCCTTTTTTATAAAACATTTTAAGCTAATACACTTAATATTAGCAGTTTTATGTATTTATTCAACAGTACAAACACATAAATTATATACTTTTTTCAGTGATTATATTTATAAAACAGTTAATGTTATAGGACAAGACCTAGTTGGTTCATTATATACTGGTTTTATGACTTTCGGACCGATTTTAATAATTATATTAACAATTACAATAATGGTTATAATGATTGTAAAAGAAAAACCATTTACATTTTATATAATAAATATATTAATATTTATATATGTAATAATTATTTCACAAGTATGTCAATCTACACTATATGATATGCAAATATCCTTGTTAGATATAAGAGCAATCAGAATAGTAAGAGATTTAACTTTGGTTAGTTTTGTAATGCAAATAATAAGTTCTATTATTATTGGAATTAGAGGAACAGGCTTTGATGTTAAGAAATTTGATTTCGGACAAGATTTACAAGATTTAGAAATAGATGAAAGTGATAGAGAAGAATTTGAAGTTGATTTTTCAGTTGATAGAAATAAAACAAAAAGAAAATTAAAATATCAAATTAGGAAGTTAAAATATATTTTCAAAGAAAATAAATTAGCATTTATAGTAGTTACAGTATTTATATTATTAGTAACAGGAGGTTTAACTTATTATTATATAAGTACAAGACCTAGGGTTTTAAATCAAGGCGAATTATTTAGAGGAAATGGTCTAAGTTTATCAATTGAAAATAGTTATTTAACTAGATATGATTATAAAGGACAAGAAATAGAAAAAGATTTTTCTTTTCTAGTTTTACAAATTAAAGTACTTAATTTAAGTAAATATCAAAATACTCTTCCATTTGCAACATCAAAAATCGTTATAGGTTCTTATTCATACACGCCAACTTTAAATTATGAAGAGTATTTATTTGATTTTGGTAATATTTATAAAAATGAAAATATAGGTGAAGAATATACTTATAAAACTTTAATATATAAAATTCCTACTTTACTAACTGATGAAGAAATATTGTTTAATTATGTTAATAAAGTAAATTCAAAAGAAAAATTCTTTAAAGATGAAGTTAAAATAAGATATATTGATTTAGATAAAGAAAAAGATAAAAAAACTTATGAATTAGGTGAAGAAATTAGTTTTGAAGACTTACCTTTTAAAAATTATAAAATTAAAATTGATTCTTATGAAATTAAACCTTCGTTTAAATTAGAATATAACTATTGTTATAAAAAGGAATGTACTAAATCATATGAATATGTAAAACCTAGTATAGTAAGCAATTATGATAAAGTTTTATTAAAATTAAAAGGAACTTATAATTTGAGTGATGAAGTAAATATCGAAGGCGTATATGATATTTATGATTTAATTGATAAGTTCGGTTATTTAAAATATGAATTAAATAATGAAGTTAAAACTCAAAATGTTAAATTTAAGGAAGTTACTAGTAATAAAGCTAAAGAGATGGATACATACTATATAGAAGTATTAAAAGAATTACAAAATGCTTCAAAGATATCTTTAATTATTAAAATTAGAAATCAAACTTACGAATATACTTTAAAATAATAAAAAAATATGCTATAATTGAAGGGAGTTAAATATGAAAAAAATATTATTATTACTTGTATTACTTTGTCTTCCTTATACAAAAGTTAATGCTTTCTATTGTACTTATCAAGAACAAGCAAGATTAAAAAGCTTAGCTACTAATGTAAATATAAGTTATGATTTCAATGAGAGTAATAAAACTTTTACTTTTAACTTAATTAATTTAAATAAGGATTTGTATTTCATGGATAGAACAGATGATAAGATTTACAATTATACAAAAAATGAAATAAATTTGACGGGTTACAAAAGTGGACAAAAAGTTAAATTTGAATTTTATTCAGATGTTGAATTTTGTGATAAAGTGTTATATACTTATGTAGTAACACTACCAATATATAATCCTTATTACAAAGAAAAAGTTTGCGAAGATGTCCAAAATTATAATTTGTGTCAAAAGTGGAGTAATCATGGTTTAAGTAGAACAGCTTTTATTGAAAAAGTAAACGAATATAAAAAAACATTAGAAAAACCAAAAGAAGATGAAATAAAAGAGGAAACTAAAAAACATATTTCTCTTTTGACTAATGTAATAGAGTTTTTAACAAGTTATTATTATATTTTTATAATATTAATAGTTGGTATTATTGTTACAGTAATAATTGTTAAGAATAAGAAAAGTAATATATATAAGTAGGAGGTACCAATGAAAGAATCGTTTTGGGGCGCTATGGTCGTAGGACTTGGACTTGTAGCAATATTCTTTATATACTTTTTTCAATCGGTAACTAATGTTGATGAACATAACTACCATTTGTTAAAAGAAGCAACCGAAGCTGCTATGCATGATGCATTAGATTTAGGTTTATATAGAGAAAAAGGAGAAGTTAGAATCGATAGAGAGAAATTTGTTGAAAATTTCTTAAGAAGATTTGCTGAGAGTGCAACTTTATCTGATAATTATCAAATTGATATTTATGATGTCAATGAAGAACCACCTAAAGTTACCTTGGTAGTTAAAAGTGGAAAGGATACTGGTTTAACTGGAGAAAAAATGGAATTCACTATTGAAAACAAATTAAATGCAATATTTGAAATACCATATTAGAATAAGAAAGGGATGATTTTATGAATAATGTTTTAGTTTCAATTAAAAGATTTTTTAAAAACAAAAATGTCGTTACAGTATTAGGAGTAATATTAATATTAGGTTTATTATATTTTGGTTATAATAGAACTATTAAAGAACAAACAAATCCAGTTAGAATTCCAGTTGCTACACAAACAATTCAACCAAGAACTTTAATTACAGATGAAATGGTTACATTTATAAGTGTACCAAAGTCAATGGTATCAGATAACGTATTGAAGGGTACAGGTAGTATTGTAGACAAGTATACAGCTGTTAATACAGTAATTCCAAAAGGAAGCATGTTTTATTCAGATGTATTAGTTGAAAAAGAAGATTTACCAGATTCAGCATTTGTTGAAGTTCCAGTTGGACAAACACCATATGCATTATCTGTTACTAGCCAATCAACTTATGGAAATTCAATTTTTCCAGGTAACATTATCGATGTTTATATGAAAGCAACTGATGAAAATGGACAAATTATTGTAGGTAGATTATTAGAGGATGTTAAAGTATTAGCTGTTAAAGATAATGCAGGTAACAATGTATTTGAAGATACAACAGCCAATAGAACTCCATCAACACTATTATTTGGTGTTAATAATGAAACTTACGTATTATTAAAAAGAGCTGAATACTTAAAATCAAAAGGAGTTGAACTATTCCCAGTTCCTTATGGTGGTAATGTTCAATTAACAGGTAATACTAAAGTTGATAGAGAAGAATTAGTTGAATTAATCGATTCATTAAGTATTGGTTATATAAGTGAAGATGAATTCCAAGATCAAGTTCAAGACGAAATTGAAAAAAATCAACAAGAACAACAAGAAAATCAAAATAGTCAACAAAATAATGGAGCACAATAATGCACGAAACATTATTTTCGCAAATTGATTTTGGACCACTATTACCATATTTAAATAGTGATGATGTCACTGATATTTCATACAGTAACAATGGTCAAATATGGTTAAAAACATTATCTCGTGGTATCTTTAGGGTTGAAAATTCTGAAGTAAATAATGCCATGATGGAAAAACTTGCTTTCCAATGCTCAAACGTTATGGGGAAAACATTTAATATGGCTCACCCATTCTTGGATTCAGAAAGTCCAGAACTTCGTATGAATTTCGTTCACGAATCAATTGCTACAAATGGTATTGCATGTGTTATCCGTAAAACACCAGCTAAAATAAGACTTGAAAAAGAAAAAATAATTGCTGAAAAGTATATTACTTTAGATGTTCATGATTTTTTAGTTCAATGTGTTTTAGGACATTGTAATATAATTGTTTGTGGTGAGACTGGTAGTGGTAAAACGGAGTTTGTTAAATATTTGGCATCTAAAACAAAAGAAAATGAAAAAATAATTACAATTGAAGATACTTTGGAACTCCATTTAGATAGAATATTTCCTCATAGAGATATTGTTGCAATGAAAACAAATAATGTTGCTTCATACTCAGAAGTATTAGTTACTTGTATGCGTCAAAACCCTAAATGGATATTATTATCCGAAGTTCGTAGCGCTGAAGCAGTAACGGCAGTTCGTAACTCAATTTCATCAGGACACTATATTTTATCTACAATCCATGCTGACAAAGCATCCGCTATACCTACTCGTATGTATAGTTTGCTTGAAACTAGCCAAGATGTTGAGCAATTCTTAAAAACAATTCATAGATATGTTCAATTAGGAGTATTAGTAAGAGGTTATCAGGATAAAGTAACAAAAAGGTTTGTTCGTGAAATAGGAGAAGTTACAGAGTTTTATGTCGATGAAGACAATAACTCAAGATACAATGTTATTTATCAAAAAGCGCCAACTGGTAAAGTAATAAGACATAATCCAACAAAATATTTAATCGATTATATTGAAGGACAAGGTGTTACTCTACCAGAAGGGTTTGTTAATCCAGCTTATGATATTAAAGAAGATTAAGGAGGAGTAAAAAATGAATGAGTTTATTTTTATAGCAATAGCCTTTATACTAATTTTTATCATTGTATATAGAAAAAATAGTGGTGAAAATGTATATAAGTATATAAGTAGAAATGTAGGACTTATATATGAAAAATTTGCTCCTTATTCTTTTAAAATGGTAAGGGAAAAAGTTAAAGAACTAGGACAAGAATATACACCTAGACAATATGCAGTTCAAATAATAGCCTTTTCCGTAGGTGCGGCAGTTGTATCATATTTATACTTTTATAACTTAGTTTGGTGTATTGTATATATAGCAGTTGCGGTAGCAATTATTCCTTACTTAGCTTATTTAAGATGTAAAAGATTATATAGTGAATTTATATTTGAACAAATTCAAGTTTATACTACCAACACTATAATGGAATTTGCAACAACTCAAAGTTTTGTTAAAGCCTTAGAAGGTGTTTATGAATCTGGTGTATTAGAAGACCCAGTTAGAAGCGATGTTAAGATGATGATTGATTTGGCATATAAAAATGGTACAATTACTGAATCAGTTGATTATATGAATAGTAGATATGATTATTACATAGTTAGAAATATGCACCAACTATTTACCCAAATTACTAATGAAGGTGCAAGAGATGCATCTGGTTCGTTAGAAAATATGTCACTTGATATTGATATGTTAGTTGAAGGCGTTTATAGAGATAGAATCGATAGAGCAACATTCCATAAAAAATTCTTACAATTTGGTGTTGTATTATATTTAATGATTATGTTAGTTCAGTTCTTACTTGGAACTGAAACATATCTTGAAATGCTTAAAATTTGGTATGTTCAATTATTACTACACGGAATTATAATTATTAATACATATTTTATCCTTAATGGAGAAAAATTCTATAATGAGAATGTGGGGGCTGAGTAATGTTATTTTTAGCAATCGGTATAATTTTATTGTTTATAATGTTTTATAATAACTATATTGATACTCAAGGCTTTATTAAAGAAACTCAACCTATATTTGGATTTCTTAAAGAAAGTGATTATGAATTTTTAGTTAGTGTAAAATATGGTGGAATTGATAAAGTTGATATTAACAAATTATTTGGAATAAGAGTTAGAAACGGTTTATTGGTAATTGTATTAATGTTATTCTACTTTATTAAAGATTTAAAATTTATCTATATTTTAGTTTCTGTAATAGTAGGATATGTTGTATTTAAATCTTCATATACAAGTTTAAAATCTTATTACAAAAAGAATTTATATAATATTAATTTAATGTTACCTTACTATTTAAAAAGTTTGGAAATTTTAGTTCAACACTATACTGTTCCAGTTGCACTATCTCGTTCAATTGAAACAGCACCTGATGTTTTTAAACCAGGCTTAAGAAAATTGGTTGACAGAATAGAAGCTGGAGATTCGACGGTTGACCCATATATGGATTTTGCTAAAGAATATCCAGTTAGGGATTCAATGCGTATGATGAGATTGTTATACAGACTAGGGTTGGGAAGTCAAGAAAACAAACAAGAACAATTAATGATGTTTTCAAGAACTGTATCTAACTTACAAAACAAATCTCGTGAACAAAAATACGCTGAAAGACTTGAAAGAATGGAAAAGAAAACCATGATTATGTTATTTGTAACTGGTGGTGGTATACTACTATTAATGTTGTTATCAATGATGATGATGATGAATTATTAACAATGATTTTACAAAAAAAAATAAAAAAATGTAAAAATTGTTAAAATTGTGTTATAATAAAGATATACGAGAAGGTGGTGATTAGATGAAAGAAGCTGCTGGAGAAGCAAATATGACAGTTATTACAATCATTCTAATTGGAGTTATCGCAGCTATAGCTATTCCACTTGTAAGAAATGCGATGACAAGTACAAGTAAACAAGCTTGTTGTAATAGTGCCGGAGGTGTTTGGTCAGGAGGAGAATGTGCTGAATTATCTGCTAGTGGCCAAAGCACATATGATGCATGTGTTTCTAAAACTGAAAATGCAGGACAATAATATGAATCTCGTTTCTTGAAAATAGAAACGAGGTTTTTATTATGTCTGAATTAACATATCAATATGAAATTGAAATGTAATAAAAATTGTCATGCAAAATAAGTTAAACTTCTTGTACAAGTTTAGTAATATCTAAAAACATATTTTATTATGAAATAAAAGAGATTGGGTATTGAAAATTTGTGTTAAATATTATACAATTATGTAAATATGTGTTGGGAGTGTGTTTTGGTATGTTTGGTAGTTCTAATACAAAAGATAATAAAATGATTTCAAAAAACCGCAAATGCCTTTTTTGTGGTTTTAATGTTAAGATGGGATTCACGTTAATTGAATTGCTTGCTGCGTTGGTAGTTTTGGCGATAATAGCTTTAATAGTATATCCTACAATTGGCAAATTATTAGCAAATAATAAAACAAAAGCATATGAAAAACAATTAGATGTAATAGAGGTTGCTGCTTCTAACTGGCTAATTGAAAATGAAGGCAAATTGAAAGATAACGCCTATGCTCTACCAATAAATGATATAGTTGGAAGCGGATTTATAGAAGAAAATGAATTGATTAATCCAATTAATAACGAACCACTTACAGGATGCATTTTCATAACATGGAGAAAAAATATTAAACAATACGAATATAATTATGTTGAAAATTGCGAAGAGTTTATAGTACCAAAATTATTGTCATTAAAAGCAAGTAGCAGTGAGAATGAACACGGATGGAGAAACAAAGATTTTTATGTTTCTCTAAGTGGAGAATATTTAGAAAACTATTATTATTGTATAGATAACAAAAAATGTGAACCAAATATAATGGTAACTGATGTAAATAAGACTATAGCATTTAATGAAGAAGGAATAAAATACGTTTGTGCTTACGGAACGAATAAATCAGGAGAAACAGAATCGATTTGTGAAAAATATAAATTAGATAAAACGAAACCAGTTATTGGGAGTATTGTATTTAGTGGAAAACAAGGTTTAAATAATTGGTTTGTATCAGACGTAACTGTTAATGTAACAGAATCAACTGATGCTTTAAGTGGAATAGATAATAATATATTAAGTCCAAGTGAAACATCAATAACAAAAGATACTAAAGGAACAACATATACTTTAACTGCAAAAGATAAAGCTGGAAACATAAGTAGTGTTAGTTATGCTGTAAAAATAGATAAAACCAAACCAATACTAGGAACACTAACAATAAGTGGAACTAAAGGAAATAATGATTGGTATAAAAGTGATGTAGTATTTAGTGTTAAGGATGGTAGTGATAGTATGTCAGGACACGCTTCTACTACATCAAGTATTACAAGTATAACCAAAGATACTAAAGGAACGAAAGTAATATTAACAACCAAAGATAATGCTGGTAATACTACAACTAAAGAATATATAATTAAAATGGACAAAACAGCACCTACAATAGAAATGGTTAATCCGACTAATGGTAATTGGACAAATAAAAATATAGAAATAACAAGTAATTTTTCTGATAATATATCAGGAATAGTACCATCATCATTAGCGTGGTCAGATGATAATACTAATTGGCATAACTATTCTAATACAAGTACAACAACATTTAAAGATACGTGGAGTGGTGAAGGAAATAGAACGGGTTATAACAAAGTGTGTGATTATGCTGGAAACTGTAGTACAACATCTACTCCAATTAGAATCGATAAAACCAATCCAATAGTAGGGGAGTTAGTAGTAGCAAGTGGGACTTTAGGCACAAATGGTTGGTACACAAGTAATGTAGTGTTTAGTGTGAAAAATGGAAGTGATGCATTAAGTGGACATGGTAGTACAACAAGTAGTATAAGTAGCATAACAACAAATACAAAAGGAACAAATGTGGTAGTGACAACAAAAGATAAAGCAGGAAATAGTACAGCAAAAACATACACATTTAAAGTAGATAAAAACGCACCTACCATAACTCCTAAATATTCAACTGTAACAATAGGAAGCATAAGTGAAGTAAATGTATCGGATTTGTTTATAATTAATTATTCAATTAGTGGAGGATACGTAACTTGTAATGTTAATAAAACAAAAGATATAAAAGCTGTTAATAATCCACTTAGATGTACAGCAACTGGAGGAAATGGATTAATTGCTGAAGCAAAAATAAATGTTAAAAACCAATTAGCAAGTATTGCTGTTACTACCCCACCAAATAAAACATTATATTCCGTTGGTTCTGCTTTTGATAAAACAGGTATGGTAGTTACAGCATATTATAAAGATGGAACCTCAAAAGTGGTTACCAATTATACTATTGAGTCAAGTGTAACACGATATGGCCGTTCTCATATAGGTAAGGTTAAAAAGAACTGGGGGATCAATTATTTATATCCAACTAGAAGAGACCTTGATGAATACGATGATTTAATTATAACTTATACTGAAGATGGTGTTACTAAAACCACAACTACGCCAATAACGGTTGCTATATATGCAAATCAAGTAAAAAATATTGTTATAGCTTCAGAACTTTCAAGAGTTAATGTAGCTAAAGTAACAAATTATTATTCAAATCCGGGTGGTACAAGTCATATTAAAACTTCATATGAAATACCAACAGATAACGAGTATTATAGATATGAGGTTGGTTCTAATTATATTAGACTGCATTCGTTAAAAGCAGGATATTATTCAAGTGATTCTATAAGAGTTCATTTTGAATTATACGATGGTACTATATTTAGAGCGGGATATTTTGAAAATATAGATAGCGTAAATACAGATATTAAATATAGTTTTACAGTAGCAAGATTTATTAAGAATTCCCCACCTTATGGACAATTCTTAGGAGCTACAGGATATTTATTCCAACAACCGCTAACAACCATAGTGTTAGGATGGCAAACATTCAATAATATAACAGATGCTTCTGGATCTGCGCCTATTGGTGCTTCAGCTCAAAACGGAGCGACTTATATGGAATATAAGTTTTCTAACTTTGTTATGAATGGTAGAAATATGAATGTTGTGTATACACTTGATTCTTAAAAAGATGAAACAATTTAAACTGACTAATATAATTAGGTGTTAGTTCTTTGTAAAATATTGTTGGGGAGTAATTAATTTAACTAAAAAATTCTGATTATGAATACGATGAATAGTCTTAAAGTTAGTGGTAAGTCATATTCGATAGTTGTAGAAGCAGGATTTTAGTAAAAATTGAATTATTTTTAAAAATTCAAGATTAATTTCTTGAATTTTTTAGTGTTTTTTTGACTGCAATAATATGATGAACTGTAACATAAATAATGTTAATTGATGTAGATATAACTAATCCCCATAGTCCAATTTTAAGAAAACTAAGCAAAAACAAAGTTATAGTTCGTAAAATCATTCCAATTAATGTTCCCCTCATAGCGCAACGTGCTAATCCCATTGCTTGAAGAGAACTAGTTAAAGGTGCTTGAATGTAGTGAAGTAGGCATACTATTGATAAAACTTTAATATAAGGAATACCTAAATTAGTATCATATATTAGTTTTAAAGGAATATCTGGAATAAAGATAAAAATCAAAGTGCAAGGAATACCAATTAATAAACTAAAAAATATAGCCTGTCTTATCTTTTTAGAAACATATCTTTTATTATTATTAGAATAACCTTTACTAACAACTGGTAATAATGCTTGTGAAATAGCCATCGTAAAAAATGAAGGAAGTAATATTAACGGCATAACAAATCCATTTAAAATACCATATTCATTAACTATAAATTCATTAGAATAGCCAACTTTAAGTAAAACGAAAGTTAAAATAATAGGTTCAAAAAAAGAGCCAATATTTCCAATTAGTCTTGAACCTGTTGAGGGAAGAGATATATCTAGTATATCTTTTATATAACTTTTATTTGGTTTTATATCGTTTTTATTTATTTTTTTAGGTAATAAAATTAAAAATATAATAATACTAGATAATTCACTAAATACATTAGATAAAATTAAAAAAGCAACAGCAAATTCAATTCCTTTACTTAAACAAAATGGAACAAATAAAACAATTGAAATAAGTCTTACAATATCTTCAACAATATTTGTTATAACATGAGGAAGCATTCTTTGTTTTCCAAAAAAATATCCTCTTAAAATACTTGAAATACTAATAAAAGGTAATACTATTCCCATTGCAAGAATTCCATAATAAGTTTTAGGTTCATGAAGTAAGTTATTTGCTATAAAATCAGAACTTATATATACTAAAGCAATTATTATAATATCGATTAATAAAATTAATGTCGAAGCATTTAATACTATTTTTTTGTTATTTTTCTTATCTTCAGAAACAAGTTTTGATATGGCAGTTGGCATACCTAAAGTGCAAAGTGATATTAAAAGAGAAAAAGTTGGTACCAATAACATATAAATACCGATTCCATAACTACCAACATATCTAGTCATAATAATTCTTATAAACATACTAAGTATTTTAGTTACTAACCCACCGATTATTAATATAATAGTAGATGTAACAAATTTATTTTTTTTCATAAATCACCTTTAAAAATATTTTGTTTTCTTATATAATAGTATGTGAAAGACAAGGTGTTTTTGAATGGAATTTAATAGTTTAGAAGAATTATATGAAAGAATTAAGCCAGCATTAAGATGTAAGCAAAGTGAAATGAAAAGAAACGGATATAATTATATTAAATTAGAAGATATATGGAATTATTTAAAAGAAGTTAAATGGAAAAATGATACTAATCTATCACTTTATGATATGGTAAGTGATGTATTAGAAGTTCCTAATGAAGTAATCGACGACTATTTAAAACATAAACTAAATTTAAGCAAGCGAACAATATACTTTGGAGAGTGATTTATGTGTATAAAGAAGATATTTTAACCTTTGAGGAATTATTAACAAGGTTAAAAAAATATATAAAAAACAAAAAGGAATTAGAATTAATTAAAAAGGCATATATGTATGCTTATGAAAAACATTTCGGTCAAAAAAGAAAAAGTGGTGAGGATTATATCATTCACCCTTTAAATGTTGCTTATATATTAGCAGGAATCAATGCTGATTATAAAACTATTTGCAGCGCACTACTTCATGATACAATTGAAGATTGTGATGTTACTAAAGAAGAAATAGAAGAATTATTTGGGGGAGAAGTTGCTTATTTAGTTGAAAGTTTAACCAAAATTAATAAACTTAATTTCAGCTGTGATAGTGAAGCAACAATTGCAAATCAAAGAAAGATATTAGTTGGTTTAACTGAAGATGTTAGAGTTATTATCTTAAAATTAGCTGATAGACTTCATAATATGCGAACGCTATGGGCATTACCTGAAAAAAAGCAAAAAGAAAATGCAAAAGAAACACTAGATATATTTATTCCAATTGCCCACCGACTTGGAATGAACTCAATTAAAAGTGAATTAGAAGATTTATGTTTAAGATATTCTAAACCGGATGTTTATTTTCAAATTGTCGAAAAATTAAACAAGAAAAAAAGTGAAAGAGATGAAGCCGTTAACGAGATGAAAAATACGGTTTCTAAATTATTAAATAGTCACAACATTAAACATGAAATTAAAGGTCGTTCAAAAAGTATTTATAGTATTTACAAAAAATTAGATACTGGGAGAAGTTTTAATGATATATATGATTTTCTAGCGTTAAGGGTTTTTGTAAAAACTGAAGAAGAATGTTATCAAGTATTAGGAATAATTCATTCTAAATTTAAACCAATCCCTAAAAGATTTAAAGATTATATTGCTATGCCTAAAACTAATATGTATCAATCATTACATACAAGTGTTTTTGGTAATAATGGTGAAATATTTGAAATTCAAATAAGAACTTATGAAATGGATAAAATAGCTGAAAACGGAATTGCTTCTCACTGGTCATATAAAGAAAAGAAAAAAGCAAATTTACAAAGTGAGATGGAACAAAAATTACAATTTTTTAGACTTATTATGGAACTAAAACATGAAGGAACTAATGACCAAGAATTCGTTGATTCTGTCAAAGAAGATGTTTTAAAAGATACTATTTATGTTTTTACTCCTCAAGGAGATGTATTAGAACTTCCAAATGGTTCGACTCCTATAGATTTTGCATATAGAGTTCATACAAGAGTAGGCGATACTATGGTTGGCGCTATTGTAAACAATAACATAGTTCCTCTAGATTATAAGTTAAAAGATGATGATATTGTAAAAATAAATACTAATAAAAATTCACCTGGACCTAGTCGAGAATGGTTAAATATAGCGAAAACAACTCATGCTAAAAACAAAATAAGAAGTTTTTTCAATAAAAATGAAAAAGAAGATTATGTCAATAGAGGCGAAGATTTAATATCAAAAGAATTAAGAAAAAGAAAATTATCAAATAGTGTTTTTAATGAAAATCTTAATAAAATATTACAAGAATTTAAATGCAGTGATTTAAACGATTTGTATATTAATGTTGGTAATAATAAATATACGCCGAGTCAAATAGTTAATTTAATAACTGGAGAAAATACAACAAAAGAAGAATTGCTTATTAAAAAAACACAAAATAAAGAAGTAAGTAGAGAAATAGCTAAAAATGACATTATCGTTGAAGGAATTGATGATATAAAAGTAAATATTGCGTCTTGTTGTAAACCAATTAAAGATGATGAAATAATAGGTTATATTACTAAAGGATATGGAATAACAATTCATAGAATAAATTGTCCTAATGTTAGTGAATTACAAGAAAGATTTATTTCTGTTAGGTGGAATAGTAATACAAGTAAGAAATATCCAACAACCTTACTTTTAAAATCATTAGATAGCAAAAATATGTTATTTGATATTATTGCTAAAACAACTAATCGTAATGTTGTAGTTGAAAGTATAAATAATATTAAAAATAATGAATGTTATACTTGTGAACTAACTATATCAGTTGATAATTTAGAACAATTAAATAAATTTATAAACGATTTGGAAAGTATACCAAATATGCTTAGTGTTGAAAGGTTGATAAAATGAGAGTATTAGTGCAAAGAAGTTTAAATTCAAAAGTAGAAGTTAATGGTAAAGTAATAGGAAGTATTGATAAAGGTTTAGTTTTATTTGTTGGATTTACTGATGGTGATGATTTATCTGACATTGAATATTTAGTCAAGAAAGTTTTAAACTTAAGAATATTTGACGATGAAAACAATATAATGAATAAGAGTATATTAGATGCTGGTGGAAGTATATTAAGTATATCACAATTTACTTTGTATGCTGATGCTAGTAAGGGTAATAGACCAAGTTATATAAAAGCGATGAAGTCAGATGAAGCGATTGAAATGTATGAACTATTTAACAAAAAGTTAAAAGAACAAATTCATGTTGAAACAGGTGAATTTGGGGCTGACATGAAAGTTTCTATTACTAACGATGGTCCTGTTACAATTTGGTTAGAAAGCGGGACAAAAAATTAAAACGAAAATTGACTTTAGACTAATTAATATATTAATTATAATGGTTATTTTCTTTTTAGTGGAACAAACTAAAAATTTATGGCTAGGTTTATTTAAAAACTTAGCTTTTTTTGCTCCTATTTTTTTAGGCTTAATCATTGCTTTGGCGTTGCTTCCGATTTTGAATAAATTAGTAAAATTGAAAGTACCTAAAGGATTAGCTATTTTTTTAATTATATTTAGTTTGATTTTGTTTGTAGGAATTGTTATAGTAAAGATGATTCCTACATTGATATTTCAATTATTAAGTATTGTAAAAAATTTAAATGGTTTATTTAATTCTAATCAATTAAATGTTTTACTTTCTAATATAAGTGATAATATATGGCTTTATATATCATCTGGAATAACCTTTTCTTATAATTTGATTAGTAATATAATTTTAACATTAGGAGCAATTGTTTATTTTTTAAAAGATATGGAACAAATTAAATCATGGCTATTAAAAAAAATAAAAAATAAAGAATTATTTTATAAAATAGAATTCAATATTAACAATTATTTTAAAGGCTTATTAATTATTATGTTTATAACATTTTTTGAATATAATATCATTTATTTAATAATTAAACATCCACAGTTTTTATTACTAGGAATGTTTGCAAGTATAGCTAATTTAATTCCACAATTTGGTGGTTTAATAGTTCACATATTAGCTTTACTTACTTCACTTACATTAGGTAAAGTAATGTTTGTAAAAACAATTATAGCAGTATTTGTATTATCTATTTTAGATGGTTATGTAATTAATCCTTTAGTATATGGAAAAACCAATAAATTACACCCTTTAATTATTATAATAACTTTATTATTAGGAAGTGTTTTATTTGGATTTATGGGCATATTATTAGCTCTTCCTTTAACAATTATTATAATAACAACCTACAATTATTACACAAAAGATTAAATTTATAGTATAATTATGGTGGTGAATAAAATGAAAGAAATAGAAAATAGACGAAGTATAAGAAACTTTAAAAATGAAAAAATAAGTAAAGATTTGATTGTTAAGATTATTGAAAGTGGTCTTTTATCGCCTTCAGCTAAAAATAAACAACCTTGGTATTATATTGTTGTAAATGAAGAAATTAAAAATAAAATATCTTTAGAATTAGAAAATGTTATGGGAAAGAACAAAACATCAGATGTAATTAAAGAAGCACCAGTTTTGATTTTGGTTTATAATACTTTAGATGACTATTATTCTCATATGTCAATTGGTTCAAGCATTGAAAATATGTTATTAGAAGCTGAAAGTAATGATATTGGAAGTTTATGGATAGGATATGTAAAAAAAATAGAAGAATATATAAATAACTTAGTTGATTGTAATTATGAATTGATTTCTGCTATAGCGTTAGGTGTAAAGAATGAACAACCACCAAAAAGACCAAGAAAAAGTTTTGATGAAGTTTGTAAATTTATAAATTAGGTATTTTATGGAAAAAATCGATTTATTGCAAAAAATGATTGATGAAGTTGATTTAACTAAATGTCAGTTTAAATAATGTATTTCATAAATTAATATAAAACTTTTACAATTTAATGTAACAAAATTATTAAAACTATGTTATAATTAAATTGTGTTGCTTGTGTGGCGGAACTGGTAGACGCGCACGACTCAAAATCGTGTAACTTATGTTGTGAGGGTTCGATTCCCTCCACAAGCACCAGATTGATAGGAAACTCGAACTTTTATAAATTCGAGAGTAATAAATTACTAACAGAAATGTTAGTTTTTTTGTTATTTAAGAAAGGAAAAGTGATGAGTTATGACAATAGAAACTAAAGAACTTGTAATAAGTGAAGAATTAAAAAGAAAGGTAGAAATGATTTGTAGGTTTGCTTATGTTGACTACACTATCACAAATGGAAATATTAAAAGTATTAAAAACACAAATATTGCTATGGTTAAACCTCATATAGTAAAAATTAAAGGTATTGATTATTTAATATTTGATGAATGTGATGATATTTTTATAAATGGTTATAAAGAGAAAATTAAGTTTAAAGATTTTGAAGAATATATTAAAACCCACTAAAACCTTGACAAATTAAGAATATATGTATATAGTATAGAACTAATAAAAGCAAGCAGTATCGCTTTTTAAAGGGGAAAGAGAGGTACTTCTATGATTAAAAGCACATATAACATATTTAAAATTTATACTTATTTATTTAAGAGGAGTCAAAGGTATTAGTCCCACCTAGTATTTTTGACCCCTCTTTTTTGATAGAAAGTGAGGTTGATAAAAGTATGAATGAAGAAAAGAAAATCGCAGGTATTTATAAAAGGGTTTCTACACTCGACCAAAAACGTGAGGGTTTTAGTTTACCCGAACAAGAAGAAAAATTAAAAGAGTTTTGTAAATTTAAAGGTTATGAAGTTTATAAAATATATGAAGATGCAGGTATAAGTGCTAAAAATGATAAAAGACCAGCATATCAAGAAATGATGCAAGATGTTAAAGATAAGAAAATAAATGTTATTGTTGCTTTTAAGTTAGATAGATTAACTCGTTCAGTTTATGATATTGAAAAACTTATGAAGTTTGTTAATGATTATGAATGTGATATTGATTGTATGGCTGATGAATCTAATACAACTACTTCAAATGGTAGAATGGTTATGAGAATAATGACTAGTGTTTCTCAAAATGAAATTGAAAAATGTAGCGAAAGAACAAAGTTTGGTATGGTAGGTGCTATTAAGTCAGGACACATTCCAAATCGTGCTCCATTAGGTTTTACAAGAGATAATAAAAAGTTAGTGCCTGACCCTTTAACAAAAGATGTTATTGTTAGAGTATTCGATTTATATTTAGAGGGTAAATCTCATCAAACTATTGCTAATATATTTAACAAAGAAAAAGTTTTAGAAAAAACAAATTGGTATGACTCTACTATTCAAAAGATATTATCAAACGAACTTTATAAGGGCGATTTTGTAAATGGTAAAAGAACAAAACAACCTACATATTATGAAAATGTTGTTGAGCCAATAGTATCAAAAGAAAAATGGGATAATTGCCAAAGTCAAAAATTAAGAAATGCTAGACACTATGAAAGAACAGCAACTTACTTATTCACAAATAAACTAATATGTTCTAAATGTGGCAGATTTCTAGGTGGAAGTGCTACGACTAAAAAGAATGGAAATAAATATTATTACTATAAATGCGAACATTGTAAAACTAACTTTAAAGAGCAAGAAATAGAAGAAAATATGTTAGCAGCAGTTATTGAACTTACTAAAACTGATGAACTTATAAATGATTACTACACACCATTTATTAAATCTAAATTTGATAATAAACAAATAGACTATGACAAACAAATCAAAGATTTAGATAAACAATTAGATAGAATTAAAACAGCATATATTAAAGGTGTATTGAAACTTGAAGATTTTGATAAAGAGATTAAACACATTGAATTTCAAAAGAACGATTTAGAAAAGAAATATCAAGAACAAAGACAATATGAAAATTTAAGTTTTACTGTTGATGATTTACTTATCTTACAAGATAAACATAACATTGATACATTTGTTAAACCAGAGAAGTTTTTTGCTAATATCTATGGTTGGTTAAATAAGCCAAGAGAAGAAAAACAAAGAATAATATCTACTTACATTGATAATTTAGTAGTAGAAAGAAAAGAAGATAAAACAATAGTTAAAGAAACACATTTTAGAACTAGTTTCTTACTTGATATGATTAACTATAATCAAGATTATGGACTACCTTTAAATTGGTTTCTATTTGAAGATAACTATGGTTATTCACTACCTATGAATAAAGAATTAAAAACAACAGAACAAGCACAAAATTATTTTAATAAACTAGTAGAAACATTAGGAAGTGATTACAAATTAAATTATTATTTTGTTTATCCAAATGATGATTTAAGCGATATAAGTTTTACTTCAAATGTAGATATTGAAAAAATAATTAGAATTATTGCTATTAACGATAAAAAGAAATACAAAGATGATAAATTAAAATTTGGAATTATAACTATTGATTTAAGCGATATTAAAAATATAAATGGCGAGCAACTTTATAAAGGTTTCTTTGAAAAGTTTAAGGAGATGTGTGATAATGAGTTATGCGATATTTAGAGTCGAGCCAATATATAAAATAGCAGATTTAGCACAAATCGGATCGCACAACAAACGAGAGAAAAAAGCATATAAATCTAACCCCGATATAGATATTACAAAAACTAAAAATAATATTGAACTAGTCCCACTTTCAGAGAAATACATTAAAGGTTTTTATAATCTAACAAAAGAGTATAAAAAAGAACACGATAAACGAATGGAAACAATGAGAGATGATAGAAAGAAAACATTTAAACAAATGGTAGATGACGCAAATAATGTAGTCGCAGATGAATTACTATTTACTAGTGATAGTGATTTCTTTAAAGATATGAATAAGAAACAAATTAAAAAATGGGCTGATATTTGTATGGAATTTGTTTATGAAGATTTAGGTTATACAAAAGAACAAATATTACATGCTACACTACACCTAGATGAAAAAACACCACATATTCATTGTGTAGTTGTTCCCTTAATTAGAAAGTTTGATAAAAGAACTAATACTGAAAAATATACTATTTCTAAAAAAGAATATATCAAATCTAACGCCCATTTAAGCGAACTTCAAGACAAATACCATCAAAGACTAGTAGACAAAGGTTTTGACCTTAAAAGAGGCATTAAAAACAGCAATAACGAGCACATTTCAATAAAAGAATTTAAGAAAATTACAAAAAAGTTAGATACTCGTATGGAAAAACAAAATTACCTTATGACTAGAGATTATGAACTACTAGAAGAAAAATTAAAAATTGCCAAACCAACAATAAGTGGCAAAGAGGTTAAAATTGATAAAGATACATACGATACACTAAATAACTTTATGCATACATCAAAAAGAGTTATTAAAGATATGCCTAGAAGTCAAGCATTATTTAAAGAACTAACAGACTACACACAAACATATAAAGATATAGAACAAGAAAGAGATAATATTAAGGTTGAAGTTAAATTATTAGAAAAACAAAATGAAAAATTACAACAAGATTACGATAATTTATTTAACTTACTTAAAACTATCTTACAAGCACTAAAAAAATTCTTTAAACGATTATTAAAAATAGGAACTGAAAATGATAAAGATGATGTTGTTGATGAAATAAAAGAGTATCACAAAAATAATCTTTACGATAATGAAGATTTACACGACATAGCAGATAATACTACAAGAGAAGAAGAAATAAACGATTATTTATACAAAATAAATTATGAATATGATGATCGAGATTTTGATATTTAAAAAACGAGCAACAGCTCGTGAAAAAAGACCATTTTGTCGAAATGGTAACACACTACGCTATTGGCAAAGCCAATAACGGTGTGAAAAAGGGGAATTCCCTTTTTAATCCCTTTTAATCATAATTTTAGCAAGGCATATAAAGCCAAGCAAAATTATGTTTTTATTTTCAAAACTTCGTAATGAAAATAAAGAAAAGTTCTAATGAAATAACAATTATTAGAACTTTTTAAACATATTCAAAAAACAAATTATCGTCTTGGGCTACGATTATTTCCTTTTGCATTTTCTATATCAGCATCAATTGAACGAAGTTGTTCTTGTAATTTTGCCATTTGAGCCATTACTCTTTCTCTCTCTTGAATTTTTCTTGTTATAAATTGATCTGATAACTTAGTTTGTAATTCATCAAATGATTTAAAAAAGTCTTCTTTAGTTAATATACCATATCTATCACAAACAAAAAGTTGCAATTTAGCATTATCCATAACAGTAGGTTTAGTTTTAAGAACTGGAGCAAAAGGATTTTTTTCTAACCCTTTTCCCAAATAATTCCAACCTTCATGTTTAACTTCTGATAAGCCACCACCTATACCATCCATTTCTTCCATTGTTGTATAAGTACCATATACAATGTTATTATTAACTTCTTCTCTTAGACCGTTTTTTTCTAAAAAATCCCTTAAAAGATATCCTCTTAATTCAGCATCAATAGTTATTATTGAATTATTTTGAAAATTACTCACATTAACACCTCCTTGTTAATATAATTATAGCATATAAATAACACATTTTGGTTAATAATTAATATTATTTATCTTCTTTTAAACATTTGATTTTCACAGCCTATTTTTAAAACACTTCTTAATTCCCATATTTTTTCATCAATACCAGGAAATCTATCATCAATGGCTCTTTGTTCTAATAATTCCAAATTACTAGATAGTAATGAATCCAATTGGTGCATTTCTTCTTCTTCATTAGGGGTTAAATCACCAAAATAATGATGTCGATCTTTTAATTCTTTAAGGCGTTTAATGTCGTCATTCATAAATAACCTCCTTGTTATTAATTATTATACCATATTTTTGCATAAATTAAAAATTTTGATTAAAGGAATTGGCAACTTTATTATTAAAAAAATAAAAATTGTGATATAATTATATTAGTTAGTAGTTATTACTACCTATAAATTTATGCCTAGTGGTTGTTATACTTCCACCAAAAGGGCACCAATTATAAAGTAAAAAGCCTTATAAATAAAGGCTTTTTTGATATATTATATTAAAAAACTCCTAAAAAAACTCTCAAAAGTTTTCGGATTTAACTATGTTAATCATGTTTTCGGCAATATTTTTCTTTTATCGTTCGATAAATGATAGTAATGCAATTATTTAGAATAATTTACATAGATAAAATAAAAAACAGTGCTTTCTATTTTATCAAAGTCTTATGTAGGTTTAATGCTTTATGCATTATTACGAAATGAAGTGCAATTATACATGGAAGAATTATCAGATTCACTACATTTAAGTAATGATAAAAATAAATCAAAAAAAGCAAGCAGAAGTGCAAAGAATACTGAAACATGAATTACTTCTCTATTTAATAACGCCATACAAAATCAATGGGCATTATCAAAAGCTGATAAACATAATTTAAGAAAACATGATGCTCTAGAAGTTATACAAAACGAATTTGGTAGTAAAGATGATGATTTAGAACGATAATTTTATGATAAAATTATATTAGATGAGAAAAATTAATAAATTAGTCAGACACGATTAACTAATTCAGAAAGGAAAAACTTATGAAAAATAGTGTAATTCAATCAGAAATGGATGTTAGAGGTAGTAAAATTAATGTAGTTAGAGTTGATGGATACGAATTATATATCATTAACAGATTTAGCAAAAACGCAAAATGATGAAGCACCAGCAGATGTAGTTAAAAATTGGCTAAGAAATAAAGAAACAATTTCTTTTCTAGGTGTATGGGAAGAATTAAATAACGAAAATTTTAAAGTGGTCGAATTCGACCAGTTTAAAAATGAAGCAGGAAGACACGCATTTACTATGTCCCCTTAAAAATGGATTAGAGAAACAAATGCTATTGGTATTATTTCTAAATCTGGAAAATATGGTGGTGGAACTTTTGCTAGAAGTGATATCGCTTTTGAGTTTATTGTGTTTGATGATAATACAATAGATTGTCCTACTTTAGGCTTACAAGATTATAATTATATTGAACTGAAACCAAGATTTGAATTACACGGACATAAAGTAGATGAAGAAGGTAATTTTTATGATTTTAAAAGTTATGCTTATGATGTTAAGCCAAAAAAAAAAATATAAAAATCCATTAGAATTAATTGGTAATTATGATATAGATGAAGAATTATTTGATTATTTAAAACAAAATGGAATGATTAGATATAGTAATGATATGGTTTATCTTTATGGATTTATTGATACAAAAGGTTATGATAGTAATCCAAGACATTATGGTGTAGGTAGTCCTTATAAATGGGCAAAGAAAAAAGGACCTATATTAGTAAAGCAAAGAAAAGGACAATTAAATTAGAATAAAGCACAATAACTTAATATAAAAAGTATTGTGCTTTTTATATTGTTTATAAGAAAATAGAAAAATATGATATAATTAAATCGAAAGATAGGAAGTGATTGAATTGAATATTATTGAAGTAAAAAATCTTTCAAAAGATTATAAATATAAAGTTAGAAATGAAGAAAAAGGTTTTTTATATAATTTATTTAATGAACAAGAAAAAGTTGTAAAAGCCGTTAATAATATTTCCTTTAATGTTGAAGAAGGAGAAACAGTTGCATTTATTGGACCAAATGGTGCTGGTAAATCAACTACTATAAAAATGTTAACAGGTATTTTATACCCAACAAAAGGTGATATCAAAATATGCGGTTTAACTCCAATTAAAGATAGAAATAAACTTGCTTTTAAGATTGGTACTGTATTTGGACAAAGAAGTCAATTATTACCAAATTTACCATTAACAGAAAGTATGGAAATGTTTGGTGCAATGTATGATATGGATAAAGTTGCAATAAAGAAAAGAATAAACGAATTATCAGAATTATTTGATTTGAAAGAATTTATTAAGCAACCAGTTAGAAAACTTTCTTTAGGTCAAAGAATGCGAGCTGAAATTGCAACATCTTTAATACATAGCCCTAAAATTATATTTTTGGATGAGCCAACTATTGGACTTGATGTTGTTTCTAAAAAAAGTTTAAGGGATTTATTATTAAAGATTAATAAAGAAGAAAAAGTTACAATTTTTTTAACAAGTCATGATACTGAAGATATTCAAAGTATTTGTGATAGATGTGTAATCATAAATCACGGAAAAATAATTATTGATACTTCGACAAAACAATTAATAAGTGATTATGTTAAAAATAAAAATATAATTATAACTCCAAATGTAGAGTTTATAGAATTTCCAAAATTATCAGCTGGTATGACATATATTAAAAAAAGTAAGAATCAAGTAACAGTTTTAGTTGATACTGAAAAAATACATACTCAAAAAGCCTTACAAGAATTAATTAAAGTTTTTGATATTGATGATGTTAATATAGATAATGAATCACTTGAAAATATTATAAGGAGTATTTATGAAAAAAATTAAGTTTGCTTTTACTGTCATAAAAATATTCATGAAAAATCAAATGCAAGATAGAACAAACTTAATATTAGATGTTTTCAATATGGTATCAAGGTGCTTGATTGTATTCTTATTATATGCTTATATATTTAAGTTGCAAGGTGGAAGTATTAATGGAGTAGATTACAAAACAACAATGTGGAGTATGTTTATTTATTTTTGCATTATGATTTTAAATATTAGAAGATTAGATAATGTTATAATGACAGAAGTTAAAAGTGGGAATGTTGAAATGTTTATGAATAAACCTACTAATTATTTAACAATTAGTTTTATGAAAGTAATTGGTCAAGGTATATTTTCATTCTTATTCATAAGTATTTTAGGAGCTATAATTATGGCGTTATTTGTAGGTATTCCTAACTTAAATTTATCAGTTTTTATACCTACATTTATAATTACATTATTTTTAGGTCAAATATTAGGTTTATTAATATATGGAATAATAGGGCTTATGGCATTTTTTATACAGGATATACGACCAATACATTGGATAGTAGATAAATTTGTAATGATACTTGGTGGAAGTTATTTACCAATATCAATGTTTCCAAATTTTATGAAAATAATTGCTTATGTAAGTCCATTTGGTGCAATTAATTTTGCTTCAAGTACCGTGTATGATTCTTGGAATAATGAGTTTATTATGAGAATTGCATTACAATTGTTATGGATAGGTATTTTTGGTATATTAATGCACTATGTATATGAAAAATCAAAAGAAAAGGCAATGATAAATGGAGGTTAATTATGGGAAGTGTTAAATTAGCTTTATTGAATATAAAGAAAAACTTTAGAAACGAAAAAGAATTGAAAAGTTCCTTCATTATTTCAGTTGTAGGTATGGCAATAAATAATATAGCATTCCTAATATTATGGTATTATTTTGGTAAAACAATAGGAGAATTAAATGGATGGAAACCAATGGACATTTTTGGTTTATATGGTTTTGGGACTATTTCTTATGGTATTGTTGCATCATTGTTCTCTGGAATGTTTGATATCCCAAATTATATAAGTAGCGGTAATTTTGACAAGTATTTATTAACACCAAAGAATATACTTTTAAAAGTATCAACATCTAAAATATCAACAAGTGCTTTTGGCGATTTATTATTCGGGGTTGTTTGCTTTATTATATTTGCTTTTTGGAGTAAATTAACATTAATTCAATTATTATTATCAATTTTATTAATAATAATTGCTTCTATAATTTTTTATTCATTTTCATTAATATGTATGAGTATATCATTTTATTTAATGGATGGTCATAATGTTTCACAAGGTTTATATGGAATGTTTTTAAGTAACTCTTTATATCATGGTGGAGCATTTACAGGATTATTAAGGGTAATATTTACATTTGTAATGCCATCTTTATTGTTAGGAGCAATACCAGTTGAGATAGTAAAGAATTTATCAATTTCTAATCTGATTATGATAATATTATTAACTATATTTTGGTTTATATTATCAATTATGTTCTTTTATAAATCATTGAAGAAATATGAAAGTAACAATTTGTTTGGATTTGGAAGTTAAACAAAGTAGCATAAAAATTATTGCTACTTTTTCTATTCTTTGCTAAAATATTATTAGAAATTGATATAAAACTATAAATATTTCTAATTTGTGAGTCAAAGTTTGAAATAACTTAACCACTCGCACCAGATTGATTGATAGTTCGAACTTTTCGGATTTATATACTAAATGCACTATAACTGTGCAAAAAATGTCTAAAAAACGTAGAAATGCACAATATTTTTAATATATTATGCATTTTTGTTTGCTTTTGCTATGAAATATGATAAAATTTCATTGCGGTGAAATAATATGAAACCATTTGAAGTAGATAAATTACCAATTCAATATACAATTGATAAAGAATTAATAGTTTAATTTCAGAAGCTAATTTAAAATATGGAGAATACAAGTCAAATTTAAAAAATAGCTAGTTTGATTCAAGATTTTTTTTAGATTCTATTATTTTAAGTGAAAGCTTAAAGTCAACACAAATTGAAGGAACACAAATATCTCAGAATGATATGTATTATTTAAAATATATGCCTAAAACAGATGATAATTTAGAAATACAAAATTTAAAAAAAGTTATTGAATATTCTAAAAATTATTTAAAGGAAAATAATAAAAAAGATATTAAATTTTTAAATAATATTCATAAAATATTACTTGATAGTGTTAGAGGTAATGAAAAAAAACTAGGCAAAATTAGAAATATACAAAATTGGATAGGACCTAAAGGATGCACTATGGAGGAAGCTATTTTTATTCCACCAGTACCAGAAGATGTTCCTATTCTATTAGAAAATTTATTTGAATATATGAATAATGCATATATTGATTCCATATTTATAAATCTAGCAATTTCTCATTCCTAATTTGAAACTATACATGCATATAGAGATGAGAATGAACCTTTAGGATAGCAAAAGACATACCTTCAAAAATACTTACAAAATAAGGGTTTTACTGATTTTGGTAAATCTTTTTTTTAAAATAAATTTTCAATTTTATTTAATGTTTTAAAATCGCTTTTTATATAATAATATACTTTAAGAATTACATATTGTCTTCTACCTTAATCTTACAATTATGGTTATATTATATGTTTTCCGAAAACAATAATGTTTTTGCCGATTTCGGTAGAAAAATTTGCTGGATTAATTGACAAAAATCAAAAAAAATAATATAATTACATGGGCTGTCTACATTTTTAAGCAAAAAATAAAAGATATGGCTGATATTATAAATAAAGCTTTGTCATATCTTTTTTTAAGCAAAAAATCTGAAGATAGGAGGTTGATAAAATGCTAAAAAATGCTATAGCATATATTTTAAGAAAAAGAAATAGAACAATTATAGTATTTATTATTTTAACAGTAGTTCTCTCTTGTTTGTATTCATGTTTGAATATAACAAAATCAACAAATAATTTAGAAAAAAACTTATACAAGATTTCAAATACATCATTATCAATAATTAAAAATAATGGTGATACTTTTGAAACTAATCAGTTTAAAGAATTAGATAATATAAAAGAAATAAAAGAAATTATAACTACATATGATGGACTTGCTAGAACTACAAACATCAAAGTTGTAGATGGAACTCAATTAGTAGAACGAGATGATTTATCAGATGAGGCACAAAATATGCTTTCAGTAGAAGCTACTAATAATAGTGAAAAGAATAATTTATTTAATAGTGGTATTTTCACTATTATAAAAGGCAGACATATTAATAATAATGATAGAGGAAAAATTCTTATTCATAAGGAACTTGCTGAAAAAAATAACCTAAAACTTAATGATAAAATCAAACTTGAATTAATTGATTTTAATAATAGTGAAAAGAAATTAGAATATGAATTTGAGATAATTGGAATCTTTTCAGGTAAAAAACAAGAAAAATATACTGGCTTATCATCAGACTTTAGTGAAAATATGGTATTTATTGATTATGAATCAAGTCAAAAAGCATTAAATAAACCTGAAAATAACAAGATTGTTAATAAACTTGCAATATTTTCAGACAGTTCAGGAAATACAAAGGTTGCACTAAATAAAATTAAAAAAATTAAAATTGATTGGTCACAATATAGTGTTTCAAGTGATAACCATGTATTTGAAGAAACACTAGAGTCTATAGATGGGATAAAACATATTATTAAGATCATGACATATTCAATTATGATAGGTGGAATAACAGTATTGTCATTAATATTAATATTATGGTTAAGAGAAAGAATACATGAAATAGGAATATTATTATCAATTGGTATAAGTAAAATAAAAATTGTAACTCAATTTATACTAGAACTACTATTTATATCACTACCCTCTTTAGTATTATCATTGTTTATAGGAAATGTAATATTAAATATTATAGTCGGTGGATTTATGAATTCTGATGATTCAACAATAACAGTTGATAGCTTACTTAAAAACAATAATTTAATTTCAAATTTTATAACATTTTTACAAAGTTACGGAATATTAATTGGAATTATTGTTCTATCAGTTATTATTGCAAGTTTAATGATATTAATAAAAAAACCAAAAGAAATATTGTCAAAAATAAGTTAGGAGATTAAAAATGGATATATTAGAAATAAAAAATGTAACATATAATTATTTAAATTCAAGTGAGTTAGTATTATCTTCAGTAAATCAAAAATTTGAAATTGGAAAATTCTATGCAATAATAGGAAAATCAGGGGCAGGAAAGTCAACATTACTTTCACTATTAGCAGGTTTAGATAAACCACAAAAAGGTCAAATCTTATTTAAAGAAAATGATATAGAGAAAGATGGCTATAGTAATCATAGAAAAAATAACATATCGTTAGTTTTTCAAAACTATAATTTAATTGATTATTTAACGCCTTTAGAAAATGTCAGATTAGTAAATAAAAATGCATCTGAAACAATCTTATTTGAATTAGGGCTTGATAAAAGTCAAATAAATAGAAATGTAATGAGGTTATCAGGAGGACAACAACAAAGAGTGGCTATTGCAAGAGCATTAGTTTCAGAAGCCCCAATAATTTTAGCAGATGAACCTACTGGAAACTTAGATGTTGATACTGCTGGTGAAATAATTGAAATACTTAAAAAGTTAGCAAAAGAAAGAAATAAGTGTGTAATCGTGGTAACACACAGTAAAGAAGTTGCAAATTCTGCTGACATTATTTTAGAATTAAGAGAAAGAAAACTTAAAAAAATAAATTAGGAGGTACAATAATGATTAAAAATGCATTTGCATATGTAACTAGAAAAAGTCTAAAATCAATAATTATATTGTTAGTTATAACAGCCATGTCAACACTTTGTCTTATTAGTTTATCAATCAAAGATGCTACGAACAGAGCATCAAAAGAAACTTTTGGAAATATAACAAATAGTTTCTCTATGGAAATAAACCGAAGAGTTAATTTTGGAACACCAAGAGGTGGTGGCAATATAAAAGGACAAGATATTAAAAAAATAGCTGAATCTAAAGACATTGATTCATATGTAAAAAGAATTAATAGTGTTGCTGATTTAGTAGATAATGATATAATAGAAACTCAAAAAACACTTTCAGGACAATCACCAGAAAGAGCAAAAAACTTTAAAAGAGCTGTTATGTTAACAGGAGTTAATGATTCATCAAAAGAAAATAAGTTTATCTCAGGAGCTTATAAATTATCTAGTGGTGAACACTTAAATGAAAATGATAAAAACAAGATTTTAATGCATAAAGACTTAGCAGAAAAAAATAATTTAAAAATTGGAGATAAAATAAAAATAAAATCTAATTTATTTGATGCCGATAATGAAAAAGGTGCAAATGAAAAAGTAGAAGTTGAGATAAAAGGTCTTTTCGACGGTCATAATGAAACTGGTGTTACTGTAGCCCAAGAACTTTACGAAAATACTTTGATAACTGATTTAGATACGGCTGCAAAAGTATATGGAAATACAGAGGATACTGTAGTATATCAAGATGCAACATTTTTTGTAAAAGGTGATAAAAATTTAGATAAGGTTATTAAAAATATTGAAAAACTTGATATAGATTGGAAACAATATAATTTGATTAAAAGTTCAAATAATTACCCAGCACTACAACAATCAATATCAGGTATATATAAAATAGCTAACAAATTATTTGCAGGCTCATTATTATTTGCAGGTGTTACAGTTTCATTACTATTGTTTTTATGGATGAATGCTAGAAAAAAAGAAATTGCAATTTTACTTTCATTATTACAGTTTCATTACTATTATTCTTATGGATGAATGCTAGAAAAAAAGAAATTGCAATTTTACTTTCATTAGGAATTTCAAAAGCCAAAATATTCGGACAATTTGTTATTGAACTAGTATTTGTATCAATCCCAGCATTTATAGGTTCATACTTTCTAGCTGTTTATACAGCAAGTATGATTGGAAATAACATATTAAGTAAAGTCACAGGTACTATAGCAAAACAAATTGCTAAACAAGGAGCTTCTAGTCAACTTGGTGGTGGGGCTGAAGTAGATGGATTTAATAAAACACTAACAAGTTTAGAAATTAACATATCCCCAAAATTAATGATATATGTGGTTTTATTTATGTCAATAGTTCTTACAATATCCTTACTAATATCTTCATCAAGCAATTTAAAGAAGAGTCCAAAAGAATTATTAATTGATACAAAATAGTTAATAAATATTTATAAATAGTTAAAATTTAATTTTTGTAAAATGTAATAATTTTTCTACCGATTTCGATAAAAATATGATATAATTTAAATATGGAGAGGAGAATGAAATGAAAAAACAAAATATTTTAATAATAGGTTTGATATTATTAGCAGTTATCTCATTTATAATATTCATACTAGTATCAGGTAGCGGTGACAAAGGTAGTGTTGATACACCGAAAGACATTAATGACATTATTAATACTATAAATAAAAATAACAAAAATATTTTACCTGAACTTGAAACTATGAAAGTAGATATAAAGAATATTGATGAAGTTACTAGTTATACTGGTTTAAAAACAAATGATGGTATTGAATCAATTGTTGTATCAGCACCATTGATAACAGCACAAGCTTATTCAGTGGCTATTGTTAAGGTTAAAGATAATGCAGATGTAGAAAAAATTAAACAAGAGATGTTAGATAATATTGATATGAGACGTTGGATTTGTGTTTCTGCAGAACAATTGTATATCACTAATAGTGGTAATGTAATATTCTCTGTAATGGCTGATAAAGATGTTGCTAAAGCAGTATATAATGATTTTAAGAAATATGTAAATAATAATATTGGAAAAGAATTAGAAAAATCAAATAACGAAGAAAATATAGAACTTCCACCAGAAATGCCAGCAGAAGAATAATGAAGCACCTTTAAAGGTGCCTTTTTAAAGGAGGATAAAATGTTATTTACTAGTATTAGTTTTTTATATTATTTTTTACCAGCATTAATAATTATATATTTTGTAACACCTAAAAAATATAAAAATATTATTTTATTAATTGCATCTTTATTATTTTATCTTTACGGAGAACCTAAATATGTTTTTTTAATGATTGCAGAAATTATTATTGCTTATATAGGAGCTATTTTAATTGATAAATATAAAAATCAAAGTAAAAATATATTAATAACAACTATATTTATACATATATTTTTATTAATAATATTTAAATATACTGATTTTATTATACAATCAATTAATGATATATCTAATGCTAATATTAAATTATTAAATATTGCATTACCAATAGGAATATCATTTTATACATTTCAAATTATAAGTTATGTTATTGATGTATATAATGGAAAAGTTAAAGTTCAAAAAAATATTATAAAATTAGCCACTTATGTATCTTTATTTCCACAGTTAGTCGCAGGACCTATTGTTAGATATCAAACAGTAGAAAAAGAATTAGATGATAGAGTGCATAGTTTTAATAATTTTGCATATGGCATAAGAAGATTTTCTATTGGACTTGCTAAAAAAGTATTAATAGCAAATGCTTTGGGAGAACTTTGTACTAAAGCTTTTGCTCTAAATGAAACAACAGTGATATTTTATTGGATATTTGGTATAAGTTATATGTTACAGTTATATTTTGATTTTTCTGCCTATAGTGATATGGCTATTGGTCTTGGAAGAATATTTGGATTTCATTTTCCTGAAAACTTTAATTACCCATATATAGCAAAAAGTATAACTGAGTTTTGGAGAAGATGGCACATCTCTCTTGGTACATGGTTTAAAGATTATGTTTATATTCCACTTGGTGGTAATAGAGTAGGTAAATATAAACAAATAAGAAATATTTTAATAGTATGGTT
>HF989927.1 GCA_000432255.1 Acholeplasma sp. CAG:878
GCTTTGACTAATATTAAAGGGTTATTTGGTATGAATAAAGAAGCATTTATTAATGATTATACACTTCATTATTTAAAGAGTTATTTACCAATATTAATTATCGCTTTACTTGGAGCTACTCCTTTTATTAAAATATTAATAGATAAATTAAGAAAAAATAAATATTTAAATAACATAATTAATATTTTAGAACCAATTTTAATAGTTGTGATATTATTTGTTGTTACTTCTTATTTGATAGATAATTCATATAATCCATTTTTATATTTTAGATTTTAAGGAGGTTATACATGAACGATAAAATTAAAGATATAGTTGTAACTTTAGTATTTCTTTTTACTATAATTTCATTATTTTTGATTAATGCTATAAAAAAAGATACTGATATTTCTATAGCAGAGAGAAGAAAACTTGCTACTATGCCAGAATTAACTACTAAAAGCTTATTTGATGGTACTTATTTTAAGAAATTTGATTCCTATGTTACAGATCAGTTTATCAAAAGAGATGCGATAAAATTAAAGATATAGTTGTAACTATAGTATTTCTTATTACTATAATTTCATTATTTTTGATTAATATTATAAAAAAAGATACTGACATTTCCATAGCAGAAAGAAGAAAACTCGCTACTATGCCAGAATTAACTACTAAAAGTTTGTTTGATGGTACATATTTTAAGAAATTTGATTCCTATGTTACGGATCAGTTTATTGAAAGAGATACTTTTAGAAAAATTAAAATAGATATAGAATTATCTACTAAAGGTGAATATAATAATTTATATATGTATGATGATTATATTGTTGAAGAAATATTTCCTTTAAATACTAATTCTATTAATAATTTAACAAATAAGATTAATTATATAAAAAATACATATTTAAGTAATAATAGTAACATTTATTATACTATTATACCTGATAAAAATTATTTTGTTAATAAAGGTAATTTAAAACTTGATTATAATAAATTACAAGATATAATGAAAAGTAATTTAACAAATCTTAATTATATAAATATATTTGATAAATTAACACTTAATAATTATTATAAAACTGATACTCATTGGAAACAAGAAGATTTATTTAATGTTGCAAATACTATTGCTAAACAAATGAATTTTGATATAACTAATAACAATGTTATAAATACTGTTACTACTTTTAAAGGGAGTTATGCTGGTAGACTATCAGTAACTAAAGATATTGATACTATAAAAACTATATCTAACCCATCTACTCTTAATAGTAGTGTATATAATTATGAAACTAAAAAATATACAAAAATATATGATTATGACATCAAATGAACTTTGCTTTAACTAATAATAATGTTATAAATACTGTTACTACTTTTAAGGGTAGTTATGCTGGTAGATTATCAGTAACTAAAGACATTGATACTATAAAAACTATATCTAATACCTCTACCCTTAATAGTAGTGTGTATAATTATGAAACTAAAAAATATACAAAAATATATGATTATGACAAACTAAAATCATTAGATAAATATGATATATATTTATCAGGAGCATCTTCTATTATAGATATTATTAATCCTACTTCAAATAGTAATAAGGAATTAATTGTTTTTCGCGATTCTTACGGTAGTAGCTTAATTCCTTTATTAATAGATGGTTATAAGAAGATTACTGTTATTGACATTAGATATGTTTCTTCAAGAATTTTGAATAATTATATAAAATTTAATAATCAAGATGTTCTTTTTATGTATAGTATATTAACTATAAATAATAGTTTTTCAATGAGATAAGGAATCTATTTAATTAGATTTCTTTTTCATTTATTAAAAAAAAGTTGTAATCCGAGCTTTATAATCACTTTTTTCTTATTTCAAATTTTGATTTATATATTTCATAAGGACTTTTGTTATCTCTTCTGCTGGCTCTTTGCAATCATTATTTAACCATTCTAATATAACATGGTATCCACCCTCAAGAATATAAGTTTTCTTATATTTTGTTTCAGTTTTACTAGACATTTTGCTATTTAATATTTCGGTAATAATAGGCAAATTTAACAATTTTTTTGGAAATGTTGAATCAATATTTGCATTAAATATAACTTTATACATCTTTTTGTTATCATTTAAATAATTAAGAATATTATTTAATCCTTTTATATTATCAGCATCTTTACATTTTTCTTCTATTTGAATAAGTAAATCATTTTCCATTTCTGCTAATAAATCATATTGTGATTCATAATATTTATAAAATGTACTTCTATTAATATCAGCAGTTTCACATAATTCTCTAACATAAATCTTTTGAATATTTTTCTTTTCTAACATTTCAATAAATGTATCTTTAATAATTTTTTTAGTCATTGAAACACGACGATTATCTTTGATATTCATAAATAACTTGCTCCTTTCATTTATTAAATAAACAAATATTATTTTAATGTTTATTTAATAACAAGTTTTTATAAACTGATGGCTGTAAAATCAACATATGTATATTATAATATAAATAGACATTTAAGTCAAAGAAGGGAGAAATTATTAATGAAAAAAATAATAGATTTCATAACAGAAAAAAGAAATTATATTTTAGTATTTATGTTACTTGTTACTTGCGTGAGTATATTTGTTATGGGTAAAGTAAATATAAATCAAGATATGACTAAATATTTACCATCTAATTCTTCAATGAAAAAAGGCATTGATATTTTAGAAAAAGAACTACCAGATGTTAAAAATATGAGTACTATTTGGGTAATGGTAGATGATTTAGATAATAATAAAAAGTTAGATATTTATAATAAATTAAAAGAAATAAAAAATATTTATACAATCAGTTACGATAATGAAAGTGATACATATAACAAAGACAACCATACTTTATATGTGTTAAATAGTAAATATAATTCTAATTCTGATGAAATTAAAGATATTAAAAAAGAACTTGATAATCTAAAAGAAGAATATAAACTCGTATATGAATTAGATAGTGATATTACTAATGTTCCTATTTCAATTATTATATTTGCTTTTTCAATACTACTAATAATATTACTTATTATGTGTTCTTCATGGATAGAACCAATATTATTTATAATAACAATAGGAATTGCAATTATTATCAATTTAGGAACCAATTATTTGCTTGATGAGGTGTCATATACGACTTATTCTATCGCAGCTATTTTGCAACTTGTTCTAACAATGGATTATTCAATAATGTTACTTAATCGCTATCGTGAAGAGAAAGAAAATAATAAAAATAATTTAACTTCAATGAAAGAAGCAATAAAAAAATCATTCCCATCCATTATGGGTAGTTCATTTACTACCATAGTAGGACTTTTAGCCCTTTTATTTATGAGTTTTAAAATAGGAACTGATTTAGGAATAGTTTTATCTAAAGGAGTATTAATTAGTTTAATATGTATCTTTACAGTATTACCATCACTTATACTTTTATTTGATAAATTAATATATAAAACACATAAGAAATATCCACATATAAATATGGAAAAAATCGCCTTATTTAGTCAAAAATACAAATATATAATATCATTAACTTTTATAATACTATTTGCTATTTTATATTTTATTAGAGGAACAAATATAGTTACTTTTGACACACCGAAAGATAATACTATCAGTAAGTTTTTCAAAAAAGATAATAATATAGTACTTTTATATGAAAATAAAAATGAAGATAATATTGATGAAATTATAAATTATCTAACTACTGATGATAAGGTTAAAACTATAAATACTTATAAAACGACAGTAGGAAAGAAATATAATACTGATGAATTAGATTACTTTTTAAAAATGCAAAATATTGATATTAATAAAGAAATAATCGTTAGTATTTATAAAACTATCTATCAAGATAAATACAATAATGACTCTAAATTAACTATTGAAGAACTTATTAATTTTATAATCCAAAATCAAATTAACTTTAAAAATATGATTGATGATGACATGCTTCTAGAAATAAATAATGCTAATAATATGATAAAAGAGGCTAAAAAAATGTTTGTTGGAGAAACCTATTCTATTATTAATATAAGTACATCATATAAAGAAGAATCAAAGGATACATTTACTTTTATTGATAAATTAGATAAAGAATGTAAGAATAAATTAAATGGAAAATATTATTTTATAGGAAATTCTATTATGAACTATGAAATGAGTAATAACTTTAATTATGAAATGAATAAACTTACAATTATTACAATAGTTTTAATATTTCTAGTAGTTTTATTTACCTTTAAATCACTAATTATTCCATTTATATTAGTATTACTAATTCAGTGTGCGGTCTATATATTAATGGGTGTTATTAATATATTAGATATGAAAGTATATTATTTATCTTTACTAATAGTACAAAGTATCTTAATGGGAGCCACTATTGATTATGCAATATTATTTACAAACTATTATAGAGAGCTAAGAAAAGAAAACAGTATAAGAATATCTTTAAAAGAAACATATAATAAATCAATTCATACAATTTTTACATCGTCATTGATAATGATTATTATAACAGGTGTATTAGGGTTTGTCTTTAAAGATCCTGCTATAGGAGAAATATGCCATATAATAGCAATCGGAGTAACTATTGCAGTATTATTAATATTATTTGTCTTACCAAGTATTATTGTTTTATTTGATAAAAAGATAGTTAAAAATAAGTTCAAATCATAAAATTATATATATAAAAAAGTTTGCTTTTTTGCAAACTTTTTTGCTAACATAAAATTAATAATTATTTGCTTTTCTTTCAAAGAATGATTTAGCATGAGAACAAACGGGGCAAACTTCTGGGGCTTTTTTACCAATAACAATATGACCACAGTTGCGACATATCCAAATAGTATCACCTTCACTAGAGAATACTAAGTCATTATTAATGTTTTCAATTAATTTTTTGTATCTTTCTTCATGTTCTTTTTCAATTTTGGCAACACCTTCAAAAAGATTAGCAATTCTTGTAAATCCCTCTTCTCTTGCTTCCTTAGCCATTCTTTCATACATATCTGTCCATTCATAGTTTTCACCATTAGCAGCATCATTAAGATTTTCTAATGTACTAGGAACTTCCCCACCATGAAGTTCTTTAAACCATAATTTTGCATGTTCTTTTTCGTTATTAGCAGTTTCTTCAAAAATTGCAGCAATTTGTTCAAAACCGTCTTTTCTTGCTTTAGAAGCATAATAAGTATATTTATTTCTTGCCTGTGATTCACCAGCAAAAGCTTCCATTAAATTTTTTTCCGTTTTTGTTCCTTTTAGATTTTCCATCTTTACTTTCCTTTCTTACATTCATTACAATAACCAGAGTAGGTAATATCATAATTTACTATTTCAAAATCATCTGGAATATTTTTATAATCAATATTAGATGTTTCATGTATATCAAATATTTTATTACATTTTAAACAAATAAAGTGGTTATGTTTAATATGCAATTTGTCATAATGATCTTTCCCATCAAAAGTTTTAATTTTTCTTATTTTTTGAAGTTCTACTAGAATATTTAAATTTCTATATACTGTTCCTAAACTAATATTTAAAATACTTTTTCTAGCGATTTCATATACTTCTTCAGCAGTTAAATGTTCACATGAATTATTAATAATATCCAGTATTAAATTTCTTTGTGTAGTATTTCTCACAATTACCTCCTTAATAGTAATGATTATTAATAATATATCATAAAAATTTATTGATATCAAGAGATTTTATGTAAATAAATAATAATTTTCTACTGAAAATGGAAAAAATGGTAAAATAGTACCAAGAGGATAGAATGGCTATATTGGCTAGCTGCAATAGGGAGATTTAAGATAAACCTCCTTTACCATTGTAGTTTATACTATTCTCTTTTTTATCATTTTGTAACTTAGATGTAACACTAGTAATATATAATTATTGTTAAAGTTGATAAAAATAACACTCACACCTGGATAAAAATAAAAGATTTTATAAAAAAAACTCTAGTAGTGATAGTAATATCTTTAGCAAAAGCAATAATAAAAAAAGGATAATAGAAGAGTTATTGTGAAGGAGAAGGAACTACTTTTAGTATTAAGTATTTTAAATAGTTTAATTACTTTATAGTTTATGCTTCCTTTTTTGTAAAATAAAATAAGGCATTGTTGCCTCATTTTCAGAAAGAAGTGTGTAGAATAAATGAAAAAAAAGTGGGATGCAGAGGAAAATAGGTTGGGATTTAGTTGATATATCCATCTTTATAACTTAATTGCCCGTATTTTCTCTACAATAAATTATATCGCAACATTTACTTAAATCGGTAGAAAATGTTTAAAAAAACTATGTAAAAAGAAAACAACCATTTTGGTTGCGATATAAATACTTATTTCGTAAAATTCATTTGATTAAATATATCAGTATCATAAAACTCTGCCATAGTTATGCCAAAAACCTTACACATTTTATATATGTTTCTGGAGCTAGGATTTTCTACTTTATCATTTAGTAACGCAAATAGTGTTGCTACCGGTACAGTGGAAAGTTCTGATAACTTATTTGGAGTAATATGGTTCTTTTCACATAGTTCAAGTATTCTATTGATTATTGCCTGTGTAAAAGACATATTATGGCCTCCTTTGCCTATATGTAATTATATCAAAAAATTTATAAAAATATCTCTTGATTTCAATAAATTTTTCTGAAAACGAGAAAAGTATTTAAATTATTAATATAAATTTTGCCGAAATCGGTAGAAAATCTATTGAAACCGGTTGGCATTTTCGATAAAAAAAGTATAATATTTCTTGTATCAAATCTTATATTTTTCGTTTTTGAGCAACCGTTTATTTAAAAATTTAACTTTTGATACAAAATGTGGTGATTATTATGAGTAAATGGCAATTATATCAAATTTTGTCTTAGAAAGTATTGGTTATAAAACAACTATTGTTCCTAGTTGTTAAATATTAATTCAAGAGTTTATGGATAATCTAAATAAATATAATGTAATTATTACAAATAATACTTATTCAAATAATGGTAGCGGAGAAGAAGAATTAAAAGTAGTAAAAAAAATAAGAAAAGATATAAAAGTCATTGTATTAACAGCTGAAAGAAACAAATTAAATATTTTATAAATGTAATTGATTTGGATGGATATTTAGAAAATCATTAAATCAGAGAAAAGCTATTTTCGTACTTACAGTATTGATTCCAAGATTAAAGTTTATCAAATGTATTACATATATAACAATAAAAATAGAAAAAAAGACAGTCTTTAATATAAATAATATTAAGAAAGATGTCATGATTGATTAAAAAGAGGGTGGAAGGAATGAAAAAACCAGAAATAATAGAAGCTTTAGCTACTAAAACAGGTTTAACAAAAACTGAATGTGAAAAAGTGTATAATGCTACTTTTGAACTGTTTAAAGCTGAGTTAACAAAAAGTGAGAAGGTTTAAGAAAAAAATTTTAAATTAAATATAGATGAACAAGCAGTTACATATTGATTGCTTATTTTTAATGTATTAATTAACTACACGTTATGCTTTCTTTATCATAAATTAAAATATATAAAAAATTATATTTTATTGATTAATAATAAAAGAAAGGGGAGATATGCGTGCATAATAATTGTAATTATAATAACGATTACGAAGAAATAAGAAAAAGAATTCAAGAAGAACAAAATAAATATAGATTTTGCTATGTGCAAGGGCCAAAAGGAGATAAAGGGGATAGAGGTGATATTGGTCCACAGGGAGAAAGAGGTTTACCAGGACCGGTAAGCATTGAGGTTGGTTTTACAGAGACTGTAGAATCATTTGAAGATGCCAAGGTAGAAAATGTTGGAACAAACGAAGATGTAATTTTGAATTTTAAAATACCTAAAGGAATACAGGGAATAGAAGGAAAAACTGGACCACAAGGAATTCAAGGACCAAAAGGAGATAAAGGAGATGTTGGGCCTCAAGGAATTAAAGGAGAAAAAGGCGATCCAGGTCCATCAACTATTCAAATTGGAAATGTAGAAACAATAGAACCAAACGAAGAAGCAGAGGTAATAAATACTGGAACACCAGTAGATGTAGTTCTGGATTTTAAAATACCAAGGGGTGAAAAAGGTGAACGAGGTGATATTGGGCCAAGAGGAATGCCAGGAGAAATAGGAAGAACAGAACATATTGCTATAGATGAAACAGAGACTTTAGAAGCTGGAGAACCAGCAACTGTTATGGATACTTTTGAAAATTGGGTGCACCATCTAGCATTTTCAATACCAAAAGGAGAAAAAGGAGATATGGGAGAAAGAGGACCACAAGGGCCTGCTGGTCCTCCAGGAACATCTTTTACATCTTCTTATGGAATTAGATATTCAATGACTGACACTCAAATAAATTTACCACAAGCTGTAGATACAGTAATACCATTACTAGAAAAAGGAACGGCATTTCTTACAGAATATCCAGATAATAATTCTATTAAAATAAAAGAAAGTGGTGTTTATTTAGTTTCATATTTGCTATGTGGGGCTACCAATGAAGAGTGTTCTATAACTATGTCTGTTAGAGCAAATGATATATTAGTGCCTGCAACGAGTGCAACGAGTGAATTTAGTGCTCAAATGATTAATAGTATAAGTGGTTCAACTATTTGTTCTCTACAACCAAACGATCTTATAACGCTAAACGTTAAAACATCAAAAACCGTTAATATGAGATTTAATGGAAGTACTAATGCAATGCTAAGTGTTACAAAAATACATTAAGAATAGGAAAACTATTCTTTTTTTAATCTGTATTAATTAATTATTACATTTTTTGTTTTCATCATAAATTATTACAAAGGAAGGTGATAATATTCAAGTAATAGATAATAATACCGTTATTGTAATGACAAGTGATGAATTAAAACAAGCATTAAGTGAGGATAATAATTATGATTATATTTATTTAGGAAATGATATAACAGCAACAAGTGGTTTTGTTATAAATAGTAATAAAAACAAATTAATAATTGATGGAACTTATAATAATACAAAATATACTTATACAAATAATTTAAGTTTAGAAGCAACAGTTATAAAGGCAAGTACAACTAATAAAAAAATTATATTAAAGAATATGAACATAATATCTTCACATGGTTATGGAGTTGTTTATGTTCCTTCTCATCCCAACTATTCTAATGTAGTTGTAGAGTACAATAATATAAATTTTAGTGGAATAGAACTTTCACAGAATTATTACGGAACTACTAAGATTGTTGATTCTATAATAGAAGTAAAAGATACTAATAGTGTTCCAGCACAAAGGGTTTGCGATTCCAATAGAATTATAATAGATGGTAATACAACAATAACAAGCACATCAAGTACTAATACAGTTCTTTTCTTTAATGATGTTATACCATCTTTTGTTAAAATTATGCCAAATAGTAAAGTAAGTGTAACAACAGATAGAGAATTTATGAATGGAACGAATAGAACAGATTTAACGATAGGACATGGGGCTGAATTTCTTTTAACTACTGGTAATGGATTCGCTAAAACTACAACGCATGGAGCCAGAAATGTACTGGTTGAAGAGATGGCAAACTTCACTTTTATTGAAAAGGGACATCAAAGAATTCCAATGTGGAATGTGTTTGGAGATTTTGTGGTTAAAGAAGGGGCAAGTGTTGCAGTGCTTAATACATATATGTCCACACCGTCTGATAACTATAATATATATTTTAAAGGTACAAATCAAAAATTTATATTAGATAATCCAAAATATGTAAATATTTATACCAAAAATGCTAGTGTAGTATATACAAATAATCCTGTTGATTTTATATTCAAATTTACGAGAATAAATATGTGGATATATGCCCTTGATTATACTTCTGCATGTACTCTTGCTGATACACCTGCTTTTTATTGGTATAAAGAAAAGTATCCTGTTGAAATGATTGGCGTTTTAAATAAAGATAGTACTACTATTTCATCGCATAATTTTACAGAAACAGAGTTAAATTCATTGCCAGATATAAATAATTTTTCATTCCAGAATATAAAGATATTAACAATAGGAATGTTAAAAATAAATGTTCATCCTATTACAGATACTACAGATGCTATTTCGGGACACACTATACCATATTCAAACATAAAAATAGAATATAATAATAAGAGTTTAACAGCCACTGCGGATGAAAATGGCTTATTTGAAACAAAAATTGATTCTACCATTTTAGATAATACAAAAATTAAAATAACGTCTTGTTTAAACAGCACTTTTGCTGAAAAAAAAGTAACAACACCATTTGCAGGTGAATTAACGCTATTAAAAGTTTCAGAGAATATTCCTTTTAATAGTGTTCCGTCTTCTACTAATCCAATAATTTTATCTAAAAAAAATAAAACAGTTATAACTGTTGTAGATAGTAGAATTAATAGTTCTAACTGGAAATTGTATATAAATTTTATAAATCCAATGATAGAAGAAAAGGGTAAAGTGTTGATAGATTCATTATTTTTTAAAAAGTTTGATAATGAAGAAATTCTTTTGAAAACAAATAAAAAATTAGTGTATGAATCATTAGATAGTGGAGAAAATGTGAGTGTAAGTAACGTTACATTCTCAACTGATAAAGGATTATTTCTAAAACCAAGTAAAGATTTACTAGAAGAAGAAGATTATTCTACTATTGTAATATGGAGTGTAGAAGAATGATACTTTTAGATAAGAATATAAAAAAATATTGTAATGAGGTGATGTATGCAAAAAGATTATATCTATATAAAATTGTGTGATGGTATAAATATACCAAATGCAAAACTTATTTTAAAAGATAAATGTAATAAAGTTGTTTTTGAATCTTTTTCGGAAGAAATTGGTAAGATTAGAATACCTATTTGTGATCGAGAAGTCTACAAATTAATCATTATTTCTAAAACTAATAAGTTTATAGTGCCTTTAATTGCAAAGAAAAATGAAACTTATTGTATAAACATTGGTAGTAATAATCCAAATAGTAAAAAACATCTTATTACAATATGGTTAATGGATGCCAATTATCCAAATATAAGAATAAAAGGAGGGAAAATGATAATATGGCAAGACATACAATCCCAATAACTAATGGGAAAGGGAGTATAGAATTGGTTAATGGAACATATAATGCAACAGCGTTAGTTGGTGGTTACGATGCTTCTACTCTAGATCCTAAAAATGTAACCATAATAGAAGGCACGAATGATTATGCTTTTACAATAAGTGCGAAAGGAACCTTGACTTTGCATGTAACTGATACGGGTGATCCTGTTAGTGGTGTACAAATTATAGGAGCAAAATTTATAAGAACAGATAGTACAGGTACTATAACGGGAGTAGAAGCAACAACTGATCATGATGGAAATGCAGTGTTTAATAATGTTCCGTTTGCTCCAACAGATAGTACTGAAATATATTATAAACAGATAACAAGCGATGGAGGACACACATTTGATGATTCTGTAAAATCTATTATTATGACTACATCGACTCAAACTGTTGAGATAGCAAACCCAGCAGCGCCACTTAGAAATATAATGCTTACTGATGCAAGTTTTCCTAATATACCAATAAAAGATGGTCAAATTATATTAGCTGATAATTAAAAAAAGCAAAAAATGCTTTTTTTTGTAAAACAAGAAAAAAATCTACCGAAAGCGGAAAAAATGCGGTATTATATATATAACAAGAGGATATATTGCAAAAAAAGAAAGGAGGAAATATGTGAAGTTTATTTACAGAATACTACCAATTTTTATAATAATAGTATTCGCATTTCTGATATTCTTTGTTGAGGAATGTATGAAGATTTAAAAACCGGTATAATTGATTATGAAGAATACAAAATGTTTAAAGAAAACTTTAAAAATGAAAAAAGTAGTTTAATGACAAGATTAGATATAGTTAATAAACAAATAAATGAATTAGAAAAATCTGAATACAAATTTGAAGAAGTGGGAAAATTATATGAAAAGTATGATTCAATAAAAGAAGTAACTAGAGAAATAATAAATGAATTTGTTAAAAAAATCATAGTTGTTAAATATGATTCTGAAACTAATTCGAGAGATATAAAAATTGAATGGAGATACCAATTTTATTTTTGTCAGAAATAATAGAATTATATAAACCTAGTTATCATAAATTTTTAAATGAGAGCAGAAAGGGAAATATGATTGGATTTATCAAATTCTTTTTACAATGCATAATAGAGCAATGTAGTAATTACATAGCAAAAATAAATAGAATAAAGCAAATATATATAAAAGATATGAAAAAATTAGAAAATTTAAAAAGTAATGCCGTCTATAGAATTATGCCTGCAATAATGAGACAAATAGTTTTCGCAAAAAAAAGAAATAGAAGAAGAATCTGGAGTATCAAGAAATACAGTTTTAACTTTAATCGATAAATTAGTGAAACTTAATATATTAGTGCCAGATTCTAATTATGCAAAACTAAGTTATAGATATAATGAAATTTATAATGTTTTTGTTGGCAGAGATATATCATAATTTTTCAAATTATGTTAAAATTAATGTGATAATTAATTTTATGTTAAATCTTTTATAAAAATAAAATGATTTTGTCAATTTAGAAACACACATGCATAATGACTTAACCATTATGTAAATATATTAAAATAAGGTAAAAATTTATGAACGAAAAAATGTATTATTTATTAGAAATAAACTATTAACGCATGTGATTGGAGATATTAGTGATAAGGAAACATATTTTAAATTTGAATCAATAACCAAAAATGGTGGCTTAATGTCATTACAAAAATAGAATTAGGAATAAGTCAAAGTGAAAGACTTATACGATTAAATGAATCCGCAAGAAATCAAATGAAAATATCAAAAAATAATTGTGGAATAAAAGAACTTAAAAAAATTATTAAATATATTGAGAAGATAAGTAGTAAAGTTGGTGATTAAAATGGACTTATTAGACACAATACTTAATTGTAAGGAAGAAGAATTAGAAAGTATTATAAATAATGCAATTGTAGAAGCTGATTTAAAAAGCACCAGAATAGAAAGATTAGGTTTCCTAGAACACTATATGGCTAATAATTGTTTTAAAGGTTTTATATCACTTACTACACGAATAAAGTATGCCAGTATGAGTATTGAAACATATGGTATGAATACAATTGATTTTTTCTATGATTTTGCTAAATTTATAAGGAAATATAAAATAAACACTAAACAATCACTAATCTATAGTTTAGAATTATTTATAAACAATTATTTTGGTACGAAAGGAAAATATACTAGAGAGCAAATTTTTAATGATATTGCATGGAAAACAACTAAAACTGATTTTGAATATTTTGATGCTCTTGAAAACAATAAAATCGGAGATTTAAAAGGTATGGGAGCAGCTTTATGTACTGAGAGAAGTGCTTTAGCTCAACAAATTCTTAGTTTATTCGGGTTTGAGGTATACTATTGTATGGGCTGTATTTCAAACGATACAGTAGAAGAAGCACATTGTTTTAATATTATAAAAAGAAAAAACGATTATGCTATTTTAGATTATAGTATGCCAGTAGCAAGTTATAATCAAAGTGGTAATGTAATAGCTTTATACCCATTTATTGGTTCATTATCTAGTGAAGAGTTTGAAAGTTTTAAAGATGATGGTGTTATAAAATCATTTGATAACTACGGATATTTAAATAAAAATCAGAAACATTTAACTGGAACTAAAAGAAGATATCTAATTGGTTCTTTTCAAATAACTGATGAAAGTTTTAAAATTAGAAGATAAAATATGAAAGTTCAAACAAAATTGAACTTTTTAGTGAGGTTTTATTATGGAAGTGTTAGTTTTATTATTAATAATAATTATTTTTTATAAAAGTAAAATTTTTAAAAAAGGATTTAATGAAGATTATCTTTCACTAAAATCTAGTAAATGTTATAAAGGCTTTTTAGCTATTATTATCTTATTTCACCACATATCACAAAAAGTAAATCCTAACTTATTGTTTTACAAATTTAGTTATGTTGGTTATTTGGCAGTAGCGGTATTTTTCTTTATTTCTGGTTATGGAACTCATAAATCATATTTAAAAAATGATAATTATAGAAAGAAATTTCTTCAAAATAAATTAATTAACATATTATATCCATATATTATAGTTACAATAATATATGTAATATATAATAAAGCACATTGTAATTGTTATTTTGTTGATAATGTATTTAAATATATCATTAATCCTAATCCAATAGTATCAAACTCTTGGTATATTATTGCCTTATTAGAATTTAATTTAATGTATTATATTTCAATGAATATATTTAGAAATAAAAAAAATTTAATAATATTTCCAATGATTATATTTAACATATTATATATAATGTATTTTAAAAATGGTCCTGATATTTATTGGTATAATGCTGTTCATTTATTTAATATAGGTATTATATTTGCCCAATATGAAAAACAAATTATAAACTTTTTAAAAAAATATATTTATATTTTATTACCAGTATTTTATATTATATTCTATATTTTATTTACTACTTATTATAAAGAAAAACTATTTGAAATTCAATTTATCACTTCTATTGTAATTGTATTATTATTTATATTAATAAATTTAAAAATTAAAATTAATAACAAAATTTTACTTTTTTTAGGAAAAATATCTTACGAATTATATATGGTACAAGGATTATTTTTAGATATTTTTAGGTCAAGAATATATAATATAGAAAATGATTTATATTTTACTTTATTAGTTATTATATCATCTTTAGTATTTGCTTATTTATTACATGTAATATTAGATTTTACAAAAAAAATATTTAAAAAATTTTTATAAAATGGTATTTATATTACCATTTTTTTGATATAATTTAGTTATGAATAAAATAGAGTTAAGAACTAAATACAAAATTATTAGAAATAATATAAAAGATAGAAATATAAAAAACAAAAAAATATTCAACAAAGTAATCAATGATGAATTAATTTTATCAAAAAATACAATACTAATTTATGTGTCAATAAATAGTGAAGCTGATACAATCAATATTATAAATTATTTTTTAGGTAAAAAAAATATAGCAGTACCTAAAATAGTTAGCAATGAAATGAAATTTTGTTTAATAAATAGTTTAGAAGTTTTAGAAAAGAAAACATTTGGTATATATGAACCAATTGATGACAATTATTTAACTTGTTTTGATGATTCTATTTGTATTACTCCAGGTATTTGTTTTGATAAGAATAATTATAGAATAGGTTATGGAAAAGGTTTTTATGATAGATTTTTAAACGAACATAATATACCAACTATTGGTTTGTGTTATAAAGAATGTTTGATTGATAAAATAGACAACGATGAATTTGATTATAAAGTAGAAAGGGTAATAACTGATTAATTATGAAACAGTATAATAAACTAGTAAGAGATAAAATACCAGAAATTATGCGTAATAATGGAGCAATTCCAGTAATAAGAAAATTACAAAATCATGAATATATAAAAGAATTGAATAAAAAATTACAAGAAGAATTAAAAGAGTATTTGGATGATGAGAGTATAGAAGAATTAGCTGATTTAGAGGAAGTAATTTTAGCTATATTAGATTACAAGAAAGTACCTTATGAACAATTTGAACAAATAAGAAAAGATAAAGTTTTAAAAAGAGGTGCTTTTAAGGAAAAAATTTATTTAGAAAGGGAAGAATAATTATGTCAAAAGTATATTTTAGTAAAATAATAAGTGAGGATAGATTAGTAGATATTTATAAATGTTTAAATAAAGAATTAAAAGGAAATGTAGCAGTTAAAGTACATTCAGGAGAAGAAGGTAATCAAAATTATTTAAAACCACAATTTTTAAAAAAAATAATTGATTATGTAGATGGAACAGTAGTTGAATGTAATACTGCTTATGAGGGAAGTAGAAATGAGTCAAAAAAACATAAAGAATTAATTAATAAACATGGATTTAATATGTATAAATTTGATTTATTAGATGAATTTGAGGATATAGAAGTTGAAATTCCTGATGGAAAAGTAATTAAAAAGAATTATCTTGGAAAAAATATATTAAAATATGATTCAATGTTAGTAATTTCACATTTTAAAGGTCATCCCATGGGCGGATATGGAGGAGCATTAAAACAATTATCAATAGGTTGTGCGTCTACTAAAGGAAAATGTTATATTCATTCTGCTGGTGCAACTACAAAACAAGAAGAACTATGGAATAATCTACCAGAGCAAAAATTGTTTTTAGAATCAATGGCAGATGCTAGTAAATCAGTTGTTGATTATTTTAAAGGTAATATATTATATATAAATGTAATGTGTAATTTATCAGTAGATTGTGATTGTTGTGCGAAAGCAGAGGATCCTTGTATGAGTGATATTGGAATTCTTGCGTCAATAGACCCAGTTGCCTTAGATAAGGCTTGTCTAGATTTAATATATAATTCAAATGATCCAGGTAAGAAACATTTTATTGAAAGAGTAGAATCTAGATATGGAGTTCATACAATCGAAGCAGCTCATGAATTAAAAATTGGTGATATTAAATATGAATTAATAGATATAGATTAGAGGTACTTATGGAATTAATTAAAGTAGGAGAAAAAACATTATATATAAAAAACAATACAAATATAGGTGTATATAAGATTAATGATAATGATGTTTATTTAATTGATACTGGAAATGATAAAGAAGCCGGAAGAAAAATATTAAAAATTTTAAGCGAAAACAATTTAAATGTAAAAGGAATTATTAATACCCATTCTAATGCTGATCATATTGGTGGGAATAAAATGATTCAAGAAAGAACTGATGCATTAATTTATAGTGATGGAATAGAAGTTGATATTATTAACCATCCTATTTTAGAACCTTCTATTTTATATGGTGGTTATCCTTTTAAAAACCTACAAAATAAATTTTTAATGGCTAAGGAAAGTAATGCCAAACAAATTGAAAATTTACCAGAAGGATTAGAATATTTTAAAATAAAAGGACATTTCTTTGACATGATAGGTATTAAAACAAGCGATGATGTATATTTTTTAGGAGATTCTTTATTTAGTGAAGAAACAATATCAAAATATCATATTTTCTTTATTTATAATGTAAAAGAATACTTAGAAACTTTAGATTTTTTAAATACTTTAGAGGGAACTTTATTTATACCGTCACATGTTGAAGAAACTAAAAATATAAAAGAATTAATAAAAATTAATAGAAATAAAATAAATGAAATTGTAAATTATTTGTTGAATATTTGTAAAGTAGAAAAAACATTAGAAGATATATTAAAAGAAGTATTTGATTATTACAAATTAACTATCAATGAAACACAATATGTTTTAATTAGCAGTACAATAAAATCATATTTATCATATTTAATTGATGAAGAAAAAATAGAATATTATTTTAATTGTAATAAAATGTACTTTAAGACAATTTTGACAAATGTATAAATAAATGTTATAATTATAAGGCTTAAAGGCAAGGTGTGAATATGAAAATAAGTTCTGTAAATTTAGAAGTTGGAGCAGTTAGAAGAAGCCAATACCCAACTGACAATAAACCTGAATTTTTACTTGTTGGAAGAAGTAATGTTGGAAAAAGCAGTTTTATAAATACTTTGATTAATCGTAAAAATTACGCTAGAACCTCAGCAAATCCGGGTAAAACACAAACAATTAATTTTTATTTAGTTAATGATGAGTTTTATTTAGTTGATGCTCCTGGGTATGGTTATGCAAATATAAGTAAAGCTAAAAAGAAGAAATTCGGTCTTATGATGGAAGACTATTTAGCCAATAGACCTAATTTAAAACAGGTATTTATGTTAATTGATTTTAGGCAAAAACCTAGTAGCGATGATTTAATGATGTATGATTTTTTAAAGTATTATAAAATACCAGTAACTGTTGTAGCAACAAAAATAGATAAAATTGGCATTACAAAACACCAACAACAAAGAAATTTAATCTTAGATAATCTTGACTTAGTTATTGGTGATGAATTTGTTATGTTTTCAAGTGTAACTAAAAAAGGAAAAGATGAAATTGAACAAAAAATCGAAAGAACAATTTAAAGTAATCTCATTATAAAATTTTAATCATACAATATGTTAGGTGGTATGATGAAAGTAAAAGCAATAAATGAAGATGAAATTATTGTTTTTTTAAATAAAAAATATTTTTATGATTTGGACTTAGAAAATGATGAAAAAGTAGAAGAATATTTTAGAGATATTTTTAAGTCTTTAGTAAATAATTATGATATCGCTTTAAAAGGAAGTTATACAATCTACTTTTACAGTGATAAAAATTATGGAATAATTTTAAAAATCATTCGTGAAGATGAAATTTATTATTATGATAATCAAATTGATATGAATATTAATTTTGTTAATAATCCATTTTTGTATAAAATTAATTATTCATACTTAGATAAATATTTGTTAAAATATAGTAAATTGTATATGTATAAAAATGAATTTTATTTACAAATAAAAGAAAAAATTGATGAAATAATTTTAGGTAAAATTATTGAAATAAGTGATATAATATTTGAGGACGAAAGTTTAAAAATAATAACAAAAGGTAGGGAAGTGATTTTATGAAAAAACCGGTTGTCGCATTAGTTGGAAGACCAAATGTAGGAAAAAGTACTTTATTTAATCGTTTAATTGGAAGTAAAGTGGCGATTATTGAAGATATACCAGGAATTACAAGAGATAGAATTTATGGAACAGTTAATTTTAATAATTATGTTTTTCATCTAATAGATACAGGTGGTATTGATTTATCAAAAGAAAAGTTTAATGATGAAATAAAAGTTCAAGCTGAACTTGCTATTGATGAAGCTGATGTTATTGTATTTATTGTCGATGGTAAGGAAGGTCTTACTAGTAATGACCTTGAAGTAAAGGACATGCTTATTAAATCAGGTAAAAAAGTAATAGTAGCTATTAACAAGATTGATAGTAAACTAGCTCGTGAACACATGTATGATTTTTATGAATTAGGATTTGATTCATATATTAATGTAAGTGCCGAACAAAATGAAGGCATTTATGAATTATTACAAATGATTACTGATGATTTTAAAGAATATAAAGAAGAAGAAAATAACTCAATTAAATTTTCAATTATTGGAAGACCAAATGTAGGAAAAAGTAGTTTAGTAAATGCTATTTTAAATGAAGATAGAGTAATTGTTAGTCCTATTGCTGGGACAACCCGTGATGCTATTGATACACCATTTGTTTATAATAAAGAAAATTTTATTGTAATAGATACAGCTGGTATGCGTAAAAAAGGTAAAATATATGAAACAGTAGAAAGATATAGCCTACTTAGAAGTATGAAAGCAATTGATAGAAGTGATGTTTGTGTACTAGTAATTAATGCAGAAGAAGGTATAATCGAACATGACAAACATATAGCAGGTTATGCTATTGAAGCTGGAAAAGCTTTAGTAATAGTTGTAAATAAGTGGGATACAATTGAAGATAAAGATAAGGAAATGAAAAAGTTTGAACAATCTATTCGCAATAATTTTCAATTTATGCCCTATGTTCCTATAGTTTATTTATCTGCTTTAACTAAAAAAAGAATTCATACATTGATGCCACAAATAATTAAAGTTTATAACAATAGTCAAAAAGTTATAGCAACTAATCTTTTAAATAATGTTATAAGAGATGCATATGAACTTAATCTACCACCTTCATATAAAGGAAAAAGATTAAAAATATATTTTTGTAATCAAGTGTCAGTTGCTCCTCCTACTTTTAACATTCAAGTTAATAACAAAGGTTTAGTTCACTTTTCATATGAAAGATATTTAGAAAATAAGATAAGAGAATCATTTGATTTTGAAGGAACTCCTATTAAGTTAGTATTTAAAAATAAGGGTGAACAAGAATTATAAAAAGTACCATTTTGGTACTTTATTTTTGTGTTCCATCAATCATGTATAAGAAAGGTTGTTTTTTCTTTTCTGAAGCATCAAATCCTAATTCTTCGTAATTTTTAATTAAAAAATTATAGTAATCAGCATCTTTAATTCTTTCAAAATAAGATAATTGTTCAAAAGTTATTCCTTCAAATGTATTAAAAACAAGAGCATATTTGATAAATGTTTGAACATCTTTAATATTTAGGCTATCCGCACTATTAATAGCAGCCAAAAGTTTTCTTTCATAACCATCGACCGTTTTGATTTTATGGTATGTTAGTAGGTCACTCAAAGCTTGTCTTGCATTATTATTAATCATAATCCACCTCTTATCTAGTTATTTTAACACACAATTTTTAATAAAACAATACTAAAGTAAATAAAACAAGTTCTAGTACCTAAATTATATAATTACATATAATAAATCTAGGAGGATGTTATGTTTAAATTTACTGATAATTTTTTTGATAGAATCGAAAAGAAAACAAATGTTGGAAAGGATACTATTTTAAAGTTGGCTGATAAACTTCAACAAGGAAATTTAAAAGATGAGGGGACTTTAAGAGAAGTTATTCAAGAGCTTGGAAAAATGACTGGTAAAGATATAAATAAAGACAAGGAAGATAAAATAATAAATGCAGTTGTTAATGACAAAATACCGAAAGATATAGATAAAATGCTATAATTTTAACTACTTTCTTATAAAAAATAAGCATACAATGTTTTTTTGAAACATATAGTTTATTGAAAAACGGAAAGTAGGTAATTATGGAAAAGATAGATATAATAAAAAGCATTACAGAAAGAACAGGTGGAGACATATATTTAGGTGTCGTAGGAGCGGTTAGGACAGGAAAATCAACATTTATTAAAAAAATGGTTGAAACTTTAATCGTTACCAATATTGAAGATGAATATGAAAGAAAACGTTGTTTGGATGAAATTCCACAATCAGCTCAAGGAAAAACGATTATGACAACTGAACCTAAGTTTGTTCCATCACAAGCAGCTAAAATTCAAATAGAAGATTTTAGTGCTAATGTTAGATTAATCGATTGTGTTGGATATGTAATACCTGATGCGAAAGGTTATGAAGATGAAAATGGACCTAGAATGGTCAAAACCCCATGGTATGATGAGGAGATACCATTTATAGAAGCTGCGGAGATTGGTACAGAAAAAGTTATAAAAGACCACTCTTCAATTGGTATTGTTGTAACAACAGATGGCTCGATTGGAGAAATTAAGAGGGAAAGTTATGTAGAAGCCGAAAAAAGAGTTATCGATGAACTAAAAGAAATTGGTAAGCCTTTTATAGTTATTCTTAATTCAGTTCATCCGATGCTCCCAGAAACAGAAAATTTAGCTGAAAACTTAAGAGCAGAATATGACGTTCCAGTTATACCAATTAGTGTTGAAAATATGACTGAAAGAGATATGTATGGCATTTTAAAAGAAGCATTATTTGAATTCCCTGTTGTTGAGGTAAAAGTAGAAATGCCACAGTGGATTGCATGTTTATCATATAATCATTGGTTAAAACAAATATACATGGATAAAATAAGAGAGAGTGTTATTGAAATAGAAAAAATAAGAGATATTGATAATATAACAAGCCATTTTGTAAACTGCGAATACATTAGTAAAGCATATTTGTCTGACGTTAATACTTCAACTGGAGAAATTACAGTAACTCTAAACGCACCAAGTGAACTTTATAACGAGATATTAAAAGATATAATCAAAGTAGATGTTACTAATAAAGCAGAATTACTAATGTTATTCCAAGAATATAACGAAGCAAAAGAAGAATATGACCAAATAAAAAGTGCTTTAAAAATGGTCAAGACAACTGGTTATGGTGTGGCAAGTCCAAGTTTATCTGATATGAAATTAGATAATCCAGAGATTATTAAACAAGGTAGTAGGTATGGAATTAAATTAAAAGCTGTTGCTCCATCAATCCATATGATTAGAGTTGATGTCGAAAGTACATTTGAACCAATAATCGGAAGTGAACTTCAAAGTAAAGAATTAATTGATTATTTAATGAAAGACCAAGAACAAGACCCAGCAAATATTTGGAAAAGTGAAATATTTGGAAGAAGTTTGGATGTAATTGTAAAAGAGGGTATTCAAGCAAAACTTTCAATGATGCCTGAGAATGCTAGGTATAAACTCCAACACACTTTGTGTAAATTGGTAAACAAAGGTTCTGGTAATTTATTTGCAATCGTTTTATAATGATTGCTTTTTTAATTTAAATTATTTATAAACAAATATTATAAGTTTATATTTTATAGTTGGAGTAATAATAATTAATCATAGCTTTGATTAATAAAAGTGTATTTTTTTTTAACAAATTATATAAAATGCTTGCATTTATATTAAAAAAATGGTATCCTTAAATTGTAGGTAACATAAGTTACTTAAAATTCAAATAGGAGGTAAATTATGTCAAAAACAGATTTAGTATGTTTTATTGCAGAAGAAACAGGATTATCAAAAGCTGATGCTACTCGTGCATTAGACGCTACAATGAAAGGAATCACAGAAGGATTAAAAAATGAAGGTAAAGTTACTTTAACTGGTTTCGCTACTTTTACTGCAAAGAAAAAAGAAGCTAAAACTGGAAGAAATCCTAAAACTGGTGAAGCCGTTAATATTCCTGCAAGAGTTGCTGCAACAATTAAAGCTGGTTCTAAACTAAAAGATGCTTTAAACTAAGAAGGTTTTAAAAACCTTTTTTTTCTTGTTAAAATGTTATATAATAGTAGTGGGTGAAGATGATGTTAGATACGGCAAATGAAGTTTTAAAAACGATTATTAATAACGGATACAAAGCCTATATAGTAGGTGGTTATCCAAGAGATTTGTATTTAAATAAAGATAGTGTTGATATAGATATGTGCACTAATGCAACGCCAAAACAATTGAAAGAAATATTTAAATCGAGTATTTTACCAAAGCAAGAATACGGTGGAGTTACTGTAGTTTTTAATAATATAAGATTTGAAATTACAACTTTTAGAAAAGAAATTAAGTATGAAAACAATCGTTTTCCAGTTAAAATAAAATATATAGATTATTTAATAGATGATTTAAAAAGAAGAGATTTTACTATTAATACACTTTGTTTAGATGAAAATGGAGAATATATTGACTTGTTAAATGCTAGAAAAGATATTGATTGTAAAATCATAAAAACAGTTGGTAATTCTGATAAAAAAATAGAAGATGATATTTTAAGAAGTCTAAGAGCAATTAGATTTGCAACTATTTTAGACTTTAAGTTAGATGAAGAACTAAAAAAAAGCATTATGAAATATGGTTATCTACTTAAGAATTTATCGTACTATCGTAAGAAAGATGAATTAGATAAAATATTTTCAAGTCCAAATGCTAAATACGGAATAGATTTAATCAAGGAATTAAAATTGCAAGAATATTTAGAATTAAATAATATAGATAAATTAGTAATTACAAGCCCTATAGCAATTTGGGCACAATTAGATGTGTTAGACAAGTATAATTTTTCTTCATCAGAAAGAGAAATAATTGAAAATGTTAATGAAGTGATGAATTTAGATTTGTTTGATAATAACACACTATATAAATATGGTTTATATGTTTGTACTTTAGTTGCTGAAATAAAAGGAATTAATCGAAAAGAAATAATTTTGAAATATAATAATTTACAAATAAAAGCTCCTAACGAAGTTACATTAAAAGGTATGGATATTTGTAATCTTTTAAATAAAAAACCAGGACCTTATCTCAAAAAAATTATAAATACACTTGAAGAAAAAATCGTAAATAATGAGCTTTTAAATAATAAAGAGGCATTATCAAAGTATGTGTTAGAAAATTACTGATATTTTTATATCAGTTTTTATTAAAACTTGATTTTATATGTTTAAATTGCTATAATATTTACATGAACAAGAAATTATTTTTTATTACAATTATTAGTATTTTATTTGACCAATTGATTAAATTTATTATTAGTCATTTTTTTAGTGTTTATGAAAGTATAACTATTATCAATAACTTTTTTAATATAACTTATGTTAAAAATACTGGAGCAGCTTTTAGTATACTACAGGGTAACCAAACTTTGTTAATTATAATTACAGTATTAACAATTTTATTAATTAATTATTTTTTAACTAAAGATAAAAATGTTAATAAATTTGAAACTATAACCTATGGACTATTACTAGGTGGGATATATGGTAATCTAATTGATAGAATTTTATATGGATATGTAATAGATTATTTGGATTTTACAATTTTTGGTTATAATTTTGCTGTATTTAATTTAGCAGATATATTAATTGTTGGAACTATATTCTTGTTATTGATTAATTCATTTAAAAAAGGTGGTAACAATGGAAAAAATAGTTGTAAATGATGGCGGGATTAGAATTGATACTTACTTAGCCGATAAATTAAACATTAGCCGTAGTAAAGTAGCTAAAATGTTAGAAAATAATATATTAGTAAATAATGTTAAAGTAAAACCTAGTTATAAAGTAACAAATAATGATATCATTGAAGTAGAAGAATATGTTGAAAATTTTGAAATTAAACCATTAGAACTTGATTTAGACATAGTTTATGAAGATGATGATGTATTAGTAGTAAATAAACCAAATGGATTAGTTGTCCATCCAGCAGTTGGACATATAAGTGATACATTAGTTAATGCTTTAATGCACCATTGTAACTTAAGTGAAGATAAAATAAGACCTGGTATAGTTCATAGAATTGATGCCGACACAACAGGATTACTAATGGTAGCCAAAAATAATTATGCTCATGATTTTTTAGCAAAACAATTAGAAGAAAAAACTGTAACAAGAAAGTATTATGCAATAGTTTGGGGCGTTATTAAAAATGATACGGGTACTATTGATGCTCCAATCGGAAGAAGTGTAACCGATAGAAAAAAAATGTGTGTTACAAGTATAAATAGTAAAAGTGCTATTACACATTTTAAAGTACTAGAAAGATATAAAAGAGCAACTTTAATTGAATTAAAACTTGAAACGGGAAGAACTCATCAAATAAGAGTACATATGGATTATATAGGCTATCCAGTTGTTAATGATCCTGTGTATGGAAGAAGAAAATTGTTTGATGAAACAGGACAATGTCTACATGCTAAAGAATTAGGATTTATTCACCCTAAAACAGGCAAGTATATGCACTTTGATAGTGAACTACCAAGTTGCTTTATAAATATATTAAATAAACTAAAGGAGGAATGAAAATGGAAATGTCAAAAAATGATGAATTAGTTTTTAAATTATTACACTATTTCATTACTAATAAAGGTTATAATCCAGTTATCCTACACGGAGCAAAAGATGAAATATGGTTAGAAAACTTAAACAGTGATTATAAAATTGTTAGATTAGTTTCCAATTATATTCATAATAATGAGCAATTAGAAACAGATTTATTTAGAACAAATCAAATAATGAAAACAATCAAAAAAAAGACATTAAGCATAAAAGCTCCAGTTTTGAGCATATTTTTAAATACTGGTGATAATGTAGATAAAAGTTTAGAAGGATTTAATAATATAACTTGTGTTTTCGCTAAAAAGATTGGTGATTTAACAAAGTATAAAACTATAGAAGAAAATTTTCCTGATATATCTAAAAAAACTGATTTTGCTGAAGATGGATTTGAATTATTTGCTAAAATAACAACTGATATAAATAAAAAAACAGAAATAGATTCTAAGCAGGCTGAAGACATATTTAAACCAAAAAAACCTATTGTTACATATATTTTATTAACAATAAATGTATTAGTATTTATTTATATGTATATATTTACTGATCCTAATGTCTTTGCAACAATGTTTGCAAACCATAGATATTATGTTAGACAAGGTGAAATTTATAGATTAGTAACATCTGCTTTCCTACATGGTTCATTACTTCATTTACTTTTTAACTGTTATGCTTTATATATTATAGGTTCACAAGTTGAAAGTTTTTTTGGAAAAACAAAGTATATAATAATATATTTTGGAAGTGCTATAATTGGAAGTTTACTTTCAATCTGTGCAACTAACAATTTTAGTTTAGGTGCAAGTGGAGCAATTTTTGGATTATTAGGAGCAATTTTATACTTTGGTTATCATTATCGAATATATTTAGGTAATGTAATTAAAAGCCAAATAATTCCAGTAATTGTACTTAATTTAGCTTTAGGTTTTGCAGTAAGTGGGATTGATAATGCTGCTCATATTGGGGGACTAATAGGTGGTATATTAATGTCAATGATTTGTGGAATTAAATATAACAAAAATAAAAGAAATCGAATTAATGGAATTATTATGACATTAATACTACTATCAGTATTAATATATTTAGGAATATTTGGATAAACACTAGAAATAGTGTTTTTTTCATATTTAAGTAAAAAAAACATATAATTTAATGGTGATAATATGGAATTTCAAATAGGCGATTTAGTAACAAGAACATCACATAACAATGATACTGTTTTTGTTATAACAGATGTAATGGGAGATATATGTTACCTAAAAGGAGTTAATGTAAGATTACAAGCTGATAGTAATATGGATGATTTGGTTAAGTTTGAAGAAAAAGATGAAGAAGAAGAACAATTTGAAGAGAGAATTAAACCAAACATTAATCTAGATAGAGATGATTATTTTTACTTACCAGGCAAAATATTACATATAGATGGTGATTCCGATTATTTAAATAGATGTCTAGATTATTATAAACAAGCAAATATTTGGGCAAAGGGAATACAGGAAGTCGAAGAAAACGTACCTTTATATATAAAAGATTGGTTAGAAGAATACGAACCAAATATAATCGTAATTACTGGTCATGATGCCTATTATAAAAAAAGAGGTAATATTAATGATATAACTGCTTATAAAAATAGTGAAAACTTTGTTAAAGCAATTAAAGAAGCAAGGAAGTTTGAAAAAAGTCATGACAAATTAATAATTATAGCCGGTGCTTGTCAATCGGATTATGAAGAATTAATTAAAGCAGGAGCTAACTTTGCGTCAAGCCCTAAAAGAATTAATATTCATGCCTTAGACCCAGCCATAATAGCAACAACAATGAGTTTATCTGATGTTAATAAAGATATAGATTTAAAAGGAATTATTGAGAAAACAAAATATGGTAAAAGGGGAATAGGTGGAGTTAAAACAAAAGGAACTATGTATGTTGGTTATCCAAGATAGGAGGATTATGATAGAAGAAATTAAGAAAGAACTTCACGAACACATAGGAAAAGAAGTTTTAATTAAACATAATTTAGGAAGAAATAAATTTGAACAATACCATGTTACAATAAAAGAATTATATGATTATGTTTTCTTAGTAGAACTAAAAGATAATATAAAAAAATCCTTTTCTTACTCAGATGTACTTACAAATACAATAAAAATAGATTATTAACTTGCTTTTTTTTAAAAAATAGTATATACTTAAAATGTAATCTGACTGGAAGGAGAGGTTTGCATGGAAATTACTTCAGTTACTGTTCGTAAAGAAGAAAAAGAAAACTCAAAAATGAAAGGAAAAGCTTCAGTTCTAATTGATGATTGTTTTGCAGTTCATGATATTAGAATTATCGAAGGAAATGATGGATTATTTATCGCTATGCCTAGTCGTCAAAAAGCAAATGGTGAATATCGTGATATCGCACATCCAATCAATTCACAAACTCGTAAGATGTTTGAAGAAAAAATCCTTGAAGCATATAAAAACGCTGAATAATAGCGTTTTTTTTAAATACTTTTATATAAATCATATTTTATTTGTAAAAAAAGTAGAATTATGTTGTACTGATAAAAATACTTTGATATAATTGACTTATAGTAACATACTAAAACTATTACTAACTAGACATTAAAGATGATTATGGTACAAAAGTAATGATTATGAAATAACTATTAGAAAAGAAAATCAGTTATATCAGTTGCTTCACATACTGGAAGTTGGTTACTTGATGAAAAATATGTTGAAGCTGTAAGTTAAAATGTGTTGTGTGTTGTAAATCTTAAAATAGTTTAAAATATATAATATTTCCATCTTACAACACATTTTTTAAAAGGAAGTGATTTTATTAAATTTATAAAGAAAAATAAAATAGCCCTAATATCATTTTTGTTATTGTTTATTTTAGGAAACATATCAGTAATTAAATATGCTCAAAATAGAAAACTACAAGTAAATTATTGTTATGATTCGTATAATCAATGTATTAATAATTCTGAGTATTATAATAATTTTAAAGATTATTGCGATAAATTGCCAGATTATGAACATGTATGTATAAGTGATACACCAACTATTTTATATACATTAATAAATGGAAGTGTATTTGGTATAATAGTTTATTTTGGTCCTTTATTTGTAATTATTCCTGCTATGTGGAATGTACAAAAAGAAGTTAACTCAAATTTTTCAAAGTTATACTTAACTAGAAAAAATTATAAATCTTATATTAAAAGAATGTTAAAAGAAGTATACAAAAATATATGGATATTACCTACTATTATATTGTATTTATTTATATGTGCTTATATGCTATCGGGACATTTTGATTATCATTTTTCATACGATAGTAGTTATGCTACTTATGAAATACAATATTTAAAAAATTTTGGAGTTTTCTTTATTTGTTATATTATGAACTTTTTAGGACAATCTATACTTTATATTAATTTAGGGTTGATTAGTTTAAGAAAAAGTAAAAATATAATTATTACTATTCTTGAAGCATATTTGTTATTTATAGGAATTGAGATATTCCTTGAAGTATTTTTAAACAATTTTATTTTATATAGTATATTTGGTATTAATTTATTTGGATTTTTAAATATTTTAGACATTTATACATTTTCATATACTATTGGCCTAATACCGTATTTATCATTAAGTTTTACAATAGTATTATTGTCATTTATTGTACTAAAGTTATTATATAAAAATAAAGAAAAAACTTTTATTGAATGGGAGAAATGAGTATGAAAATAACGGTTAATAATCTAACGAAAGAATTTAAGCAAATAACTGTAGTTAATAATGTTAGTGCTTCATTTGAAAGTGGAAAAATATATGGGTTAATTGGAAGAAATGGAAGTGGCAAAAGTGTGTTTTTAAAAATGCTTTGTGGTTTTTATGTTCCAACTAGCGGTGAGATTTTATTTGATGGAGTAGATTATATAAAAGAAAATGGATTTCCAAAAAATACAAGAGCCATGATTGAAAAACCTAATTTTATACCTGATTTAACAGGATTTGAAAATCTTAAATTATTAGCTTCTATCCAAAACAAAATTGGTGATGAAGAGATTATAAAAGCATTAGAGGAAGTAAACTTAATTAATGATAAAGATAAAAAATTTTCTAAATATTCTTTAGGAATGAAACAAAAACTTGGCATTGCTCAAGTAATAATGGAAAATCCAGATGTAATGATATTTGATGAACCATTTAATGGAATAGAAGAAGAAACTGTAATTAAATTAAGAAACACATTTAAAAAATATGCTAGTGAAGGTAAACTAATAATAATAGCAAGTCATATAAAAGAAGATATCGAAACTTTAATTGATTGTGTATATAAATTTGATAATGGAATAGTTAAGATGGAAGAATATGAAAAACATTAAATATAAATTAAATTTATTAAAACCAATATTTAAAACTTCAAAATCTAAAATAGTTTTTTTAGGAATTATATTATTAAACATTTATGCAATTTCAAATATGGATTTTAGAATGGGTTATTATGAGGCAGTAGTGGATTCTATTTCTATGCAGTCTTATGTGTCATTTTTATTATTATTAGTATTTTTAAATACTTACAATACCTATATTCAATCTGAAAAAAATTTGCCTTACATTATGAGATTTGAAACAAAAGAAAAATATTATAGAGAACTTATAAAATTAATAATAATTATGAATACAATTATTATACTTTCAAGTTTTATACTTTCTTTAATAGGTATTCGCTTATTAAATAACTACATGGTTAATATAAATTACTATTATTATGATATTCCTATGTATGTATATATGATTTTTAATTTTATAAAAATATTTATTTTAATTCAATTAATCAATTTTATCGGATTATTTATATATATGATAACAGGTAAATTTATTGGAATAGTAGTAACAACGTTTATTGCTCTAATACCTTTAATTTGGGATTATAAAATTCATTCTATAAACCAGTTTAAAGATATATATTGGTTTTGGGGCTATTATTTATTATTTTTACAATATAATAATTTTATATTTGAAGTAAGTGTAACGATTAGTTTTATTTTATTATTATTTTTAATTTGTGTTGGTTTATTTAATGTTTTAATTAGTAAAAATAGACAGGTTGGTATATAATGAAATATTTTATATGTAAAGATTTTTGGACAATCAAAAATAAACTTTTAAAAATTATTTTATCTTATTTATTTTTAATAACAATAACATTTATACTTGATTTTGTTACGTACAAATCATTAGATATTGATACAATTAAAGGTATAATTGGTCTTTTAGATTTTAAAAGTTCTTCTTTAATTTATATGCTGTTAAGAATTTTTCAAATAATTTTATATTTATATATAACTTTTAGGTTAGTAATTGATGATATAATGTATTCTGCTTCAAATATATTTTTGAGAATTAGTAGATTCAAATGGGTAATTAAAAAGATGATTTCAGTTATTATTTTTTGTTTAACTATAAAAACATTCGTTTATTTATATTTAGCATTTTTATCTTTAATTTTTACAAATAATTCATTTAACTTATTAAATTTGTTTTGTAATGATATTATTATAACTATTTCAATACAATTATTCTTATTTCTTTTAATTATAACAAAGAATAAAAAAATCTTTTATGTATTTTTAGTTTTATTTATTTTATTATTATATTTCATCATATTTTTAAATTATAATGTTAGTTTTATAATTATATTAATTTTGATAATATTAAATATTTTACTCTCAAAAAAAATGAGCTTTTAAAGAATTAATTTTTTAATTCTTTTTTTAAAACTTGTTCATATAATTTACTAAGGAGGTATTACTATGGACAAGGATAGTATTCAATCATTTAATCATAATATAACTTTAAATGAAAGAAAAAATATTATTATAACAGGAGTAAAAAAAATTGATAGTTTTGACAACGAAGAGTTTTTACTAGAAACAACAATGGGACCAATTGTTATAAAAGGTGAAGACCTAGAAATTATAAAATTAGATACTTATCAAGGTAGTGTCTCAATTAAAGGTGTTGTAAATAGTTTAACATATAATGAAACAACAAAAAAAGAGGAAGGAGTATTTTCTAAATTATTTAAATGATGGATTTAAGTATTCAAATTAAAACACTATTGTTTTCTTTATTGTTTGGTTTTGTATTTAATATTTTTGTAACACTTTTAAATAAATTTATATATAATAAAAAGAAAGTTATTCAAATCGTATCTACTTTAATTTTAACTTTATTTAGTACGTTTACCTATTTCGCAATTTTACAAAAATTAAATGAAGCAATTATTCATCCGTACTTTTTATTCATGTTTATTTTAGGTTTTAGTTTAAGTAATGTAGTGAAAAAGCTTCTAAAAAGTTTGCTATGATATTAAAATAATGTTATAATACTTTTGGAGGTATTTTTATGAAAAAAGTATCTAAAAAAGCTAAAATGAGATTAATTATATTTGGTATACCATCTTTTTTGATGATAGTATACTTTATTTTTACATTGACAAGTTCAATATTTAATTATATTTCCTTAAAAAGAGAAGAAAACAGTTTAAAAAGTGAATTGGCTAGTCTTTTAAAAGAAAAAGAAGAATTGAAAATCGAAATAGACAAATTAAATGACCCAGAATATGTGGCAAGATACGCTAAAGAAAAGTACCTTTATTCACAAAATGGAGAATATGTTATTAAAATAGAAGAAAACTTAGAAGAAATTAAAACTAAACAAAAAAGTAATAATACAATTTTATATATTACCGGTTCTTTCTTTTTAGTTTTAGTTATATTAATAATAAAAAAAAGGACTAAAGTCCTATAGTTTCATCAGCCTTACTTTCAAAGTAGGTTTTTTCTTTGTATTTACACATTCTACCAATTATATTTGTAGGAAAACTATTAACCAATTTATTATAATCAGTAATTGTATCATTATAATATTTACGAAGAACGCTCGTTTCTGCTTCAGTATCATCTAACTCTTTAGCAATCTTCATAAATGATTCACTTTTCTTTAAATCTTCATAGTTGTCTTTAAAAAAGTTAAACTGTTTAATTTCGTCATATAATTGTTTATCTAAATCAAAATTAGAAAGTTTACGACTTCTTAATTTAACTATTTTCCCTAAAATCTCACCATCATAATCACAATTTGCTTTTATAATGCTTACTGATTTATTTAATAAATCGAATCTTTTTCTTAAAATAGTATCGATATTTGCTTCGGCTTCATTAATTCTAATAATATAACTTTGATAATGATTATACGTATTAATGTATAATATAAGTAATAAACATAAAATAATTAGTACCAATAAAATAATAACTATTATTGACATTTACATCACCAAGTTAATTATATCAAATTTTAGTTAAAATATCAATTAAAATTCCATAATATAATTAATAGGTTCATCAAATGAAATATAATCAACATAAATCATCAGCAAAACTTGCCAAACACCAGTCTCAGGAATACTTAAAATGATGTGGTCTCTTCCGGATTGTTCAATAATACCTTTAAATTCTATATCTCTCCATTCATTAGAATCAGGAAAAGTTTGGTGTACTCTTACTTTTTTTCCTTTGTTTAATCTTAAAATATTTTCGATATATGATTGTTCAACTGGTAAGTCACCAATATGGAAAGTTTGTGTTCCGGTATTTGGAATTCCTGTTTGTGTGTTAGTATAAGGCTGTGGATTAATGTTTTTTAAATTTGGGTTTATATATGCATTATTCATAAAATCATCCTTTCTTTATAAATATATTTAATTTAATTAATAAATATGAAAAATATTGACACAGTAATTTTGAATTGTTAAAATTATATTGGTGATATAATGAAAATTAATGTTGGTGTGTCTAATCATCATATTCATTTAAAAGAAAGTGATTTTAAATTATTATTTAATAAAGATTCTTTAGAAGTTAAAAATATGTTAACTCAAAAAGGACAATTTGCGAGTACAAGTTTACTTACAATTAAAACTTCAAAAGGTGAAATTTCTAATGTAAGAGTTTTAGGACCGTTTAGAGATTATACACAAATAGAAATTTCTAGAACTGATGCTTATAAATTAGGAATAGAACCACCAGTTAGAGATTCTGGTGATTTAGATGGTAGTAGTGTTGTTACTTTAATAGGACCAAATGGTAGTATTGAAACTAATGGTTGTATTTTAGCTCATCGTCATATTCATATAACTAGTGAACAAAAAAAAGAGTTAGATTTAGATGATGTTGTAAGTATTAAATATGGTGGTGAAAAAGGTGGTATATTAGATAATGTTAAATGTAAAATAACCCCTGATGCCTTTATTGAATTACATATTGATACTGATGAAGCTAACGCTTTAGGAATTAAAAGTAAAGAAGAAGTTGAAGTAATTAAAAACAGGTACTAGTTACCTGTTTTCTTTTTTGTAATTTCAACCACACCACTTATCTATAATTTAATTCTACATTATAAATTGACTTAAAGTCAAATATTTTTCTTGGCATACTGTTGATATTAAAGCAAATATCATTTAAATATATTTTGGGTTTTAGTTTTATTGATTCTCCTTTTGGGATATATCTTTTTACTAAAGCATTTGTTCTTTCATTTGTTATTTCAAATGGTAGAATATATTTACTCTTATTTTCACCTCATTTTACTATTTATGTTATACCATTTTAATAAAAAATATACAATATATCTTGCTTAAATCTTGCTTAAATTCTACTTAAAGTTTCATTGATTTTCTTAAAATATTTTTGTAAAAAAACAGGTACTAGTTACCTGTTTTGAAATTGTAATACCACTTAAGAACTTTATCTTTTCCAACTTCCCATGCACTACTTGAAAAATCTCCAATAATTGAAATAGCATTTTTTGTGTAATATACTAATTCATCTTTTGCCATAACTAGAGTTTTATAATTTTCATCTCCTAATTTATCTTTAGCAAATTCATTAATATTATTAGCTCCTTTTTTTATTAATTCACTTGCTTTCGTATAAACGTCTTTAGTTGTTTTACTTATATCTTCTTTGTATGTAGGATATACCTTAGTTATCGCTTCATCTATTTCTTTAGTAGTATTTAATATGTTTTCTTTAGCCCCACTAGTTAAATCATCAAATTTAATTCCTTTAATTTCACCATCACAGAAAATAAAATCAACAACTGTAATAAAAATTCCTTTTAATTTATCTTTAGTATTTTCACTTTTTTCACTATTTAATAAAGTTTCAGTTTGTTTTTTTAAATTGTTAAATACATCAATAATTTCTTTATCATTATTGGTAAATTCAGTTATTTTATTATCTTCTTTTGTAGAAGCATTATCTTTAATTTCATCTTTTGCTTCATCTTCTTTAGTTTCAATTTCATCATCATTTTTAATTTCAGTTTCAATTTGTGGTTGATTTACTTCTTGTTTTTCTTTGTTTTCACAACCAGTGGTTACAATGATAAAACCTGATAGTATGATACAAATGATTTTTTTATAATTAATGTACTTCATAAAAACACCTCATATATATTATAACATGTATAATGTTAAATATAAAGATTTCAAGTTTTATATATTATTTAAATTGAAAATAGTATAAATTTTAAAACAATTAATTTAATATTACTTTGAAATATGGATTTTATTTTAATAATTTGATACAATTATATAGGTGATTGATATGAAAATAAAAACAGTAGATGGTAATGAGGCTTGTAGTTTAAGTTCTTATTTGTTTACAGAAGTAGCAGGAATTTATCCTATAACGCCTTCTAGTCCAATGGCTGAATATATTGATAAAGAAAGCAATAATGGAAAAACTAATTTATTTGGTCAAAAAGTTAAAGTTGTTGAGATGCAAAGTGAAGCAGGGGCTTCTGGGATGGTTCATGGTTCGCTTAGAAATGGTAGTCTAACAAGTACATACACAGCAAGTCAAGGACTATTATTAATGATTCCTAATATGTACAAAATGGCAGGAGAGATGTTACCATGTGTTATGCATGTGGCAGCAAGAAGTCTATCTACTCATGCTTTAAGTATATTAGGTGACCATCAAGATATATATGCAACTAGAGCAACAGGGTTTACAATGTTATCTTCTAGCAGTGTAGAAGATTGTAACTACTTATCGGCAGTTGCTCATTTATCTGCTATTAAAGCAAATTTACCAGTAATGCATTTTTTCGATGGTTTTAGAACTAGCCATGAATTATCAAAAATCAATGTCTTAGAAAAAGAAGATTTAAAAAACTTGATTTCACAAGAAGGACTTAATAAATTTAGAAATAGAGCAATAAATACAAAAAATCCTAAAATATATGGAACTAATCAAAATGATGATATATATTTTCAAGTAACGGAATCAAGAAACACTTATTATAATAAAATGCCTGATATCGTAGCAGAGTATATGAATGAAATAAATAAAATAACTAATAGTAGTTATAAACCTTTTAATTATTATGGAAGTAATAGTGCAAGTAAAGTAATAGTTGCGATGGGAAGTGTATGTGATACTGTAAAGGAAGTAATTGATGTAATAGGTAATGATTATGGATTAATTGAAGTACACTTGTATAGACCATTTAGTAAAAAATATTTATTAGATGCACTACCTAAAAGTGTTAAAAGAATTGCTGTGCTAGATAGAACAAAAGAATTTGGAGCAAGAGAACCTTTATATTTAGACATTTGTGAAGCACTAAAAGATGAAAATATAAAAATAGTTGGTGGTAGATACGGATTATCTAGTAAAAACACAACGCCGGGTCAAATAAAAGCTGTGTTTGACATGCTTGACAGTCAATTAAAAGACAACTTTACAATTGGAATAGAAGATGATGTTACCAATTTAAGTTTACCATCAAATGACTTTAAAATAATTAAAAACAATGAAATGTTGATTTATGGTTATGGTAGTGATGGTATGGTAAGTGCTTCTAAATCATTATTAAAAACATTCAGTGAAAAATATTTTGTTCAAGGATATTTTCAATATGATTCTAAAAAATCAGGTGGCGTTACAAAATGTCATTTGAGATTTGGCGAAAAACCTATTAAATCACCATATTACGTTTCAAACCCTAGTTTAATTGTTGTTACTAAAGATACATATATGAACAATTTTAAAATATTAGATGACATATTAGAAAATGGTACATTTATTTTGAACACAACCGAAACTGATTTAGACAAATTTTTAAATGATAATGTTAAACATTTGATTGTAAATAAAAATATTAAATTTTATACTATTAATGCTTATGAATTGGCTAGAAAAGTTGGTTTAGGTAATAAAATAAGTACAATTATGGAAGCAGTTATTTTGAAATTAAGTAATGTAGTTGATAGCAATACAGCAATTACTTTATTAAAAAAAGAAATTAAAAGTAGATTTGAATTAAGTAAACCAGAATTAGTAGAACCTAATATTAAGGCTATTGATGAAGTAGAAAACTATTTAAAACAAATTAAAATAGAAGGTAATTTTGAGTACAAAGAAGATAGAGTAACTGATGTTTATGAAGCAATGAGAAAAAGATTAGGAGATAATCTTCCTGTATCAGCTTTTATGAATATGAGTGATGGTACATTTGAAGCAAATACTAGTGTATGTGAAAAAAGAATGATTAGTGATATTGTACCAAGTTGGATTAATACTAATTGTATAAAATGTAATATGTGTTCCTTAGTATGTCCTCATGGCGTTATAAGACCATTTAAACTAAGTGAAGAAGAATATCTTAAAGCACCTTCATTTATTAAAGAAAGATGCGTTGATAACTATATAATCGCAATTAGCGTTAAAGATTGTACAGGGTGTGGATTATGTATGAAAACATGTCCTAAAAATGCTTTAATAAGTGAAAGATTAGTTAATAAATTAGAAGAACAAGAAGTATTTGATTATTTACAAAATAATATAAAATGTAAAGAAGAAAATGTATTTAATATTAAAAATAGTCAATTTAGAGAGCCTAAATTACAATTTAGTGGTGCTTGTGCAGGCTGTGGACAGCCAGCTTATATCAAATTATTAACTCAATTATTTGATAATGTAGTTATATCTAATGCAACAGGATGTTCATCAATTTATGGAGCATCGGCCCCAAGTATGCCATATAAAATACCATGGGCATCTTCACTATTTGAAGACAACGCCGAATATGGTTATGGTATGTTAGTATCTAACCAAGTTATGAGAAATAAAATAAAAGATATATTTTCAAAATATGATGATGAATTATTTAAAAAATGGTTAGATAATCCTAATGATTATAAAATAACTAAAGAAGTATATGACAACATTGATTTTTCTAAATATAGTGAATTAATACCTTATAAAGATTATATTGTAAGTAGAAATATATGGACTATAGGTGGAGATGGATGGGCATATGATATCGGATTTGGTGGAATAGACCATGTCCTAGCAAGTAATGATAATGTCAAAATATTAGTTTTAGATACTCAAGTTTATTCAAATACTGGTGGTCAAGCAAGTAAAGCAACCGAAAAGGGAAGTGTAGCATTATTTGCAAGTGGCGGTAAAATGACTAATAAAAAAGATTTAGCTAGAATGATGATGAGTTATAATAATGTTTATGTAGCTCAAGTAAGTTTAGCAGCTAATCCAATGCAAACAATTAAAGCTTTAAAAGAAGCTAATGAATATAATGGACCGGCTATAATTATTGCATATGCTCCTTGTATATCTCATGGAATTAAAGGTGGTATGATTAATAGTTTGGATATGGAAAAAGAAGCAGTTAACTGTGGTTACTTCCCATTATTTAGATATAACCCTAACACTAAATTTACTTTAGATAGCAAAGCTGATTTTGATTTATATGAAGAATTTTTAATGAAACAATCAAGATATAATGTTTTAACTAAAATAAATAACAATTCAAAAGAAATATTAGATGAAAACAAACAAAATGCTATAAATCGATATAATTATTATGCAAACTTAAATAAGGACAATTAGTCCTTTTTAGTTTACATTTGTTTACTTACTTTTTAAAAATATGCCTTGACTATATACGTAATTATTTAATATAATTAAAAAGAACTACCTTAGTTGGTAGTTCACATAAAAGAATAAAAAGGGGTTGGCTAGCGTGATACTAGCTCCAATTCAAAATTGATTTCGAATTGGTGATATATATACTAATCCAAAAGTTGATTTTTGTCAACCTTTTTTAATACATTTTTATAAAAAAATCAATTTAAAGCCTGTTTTAAAGTATTTAATATATTACTTTTATCACTTTCATTACTATTCTCCCATAATAATTCAAAGAAAACACCTAATCCTGGTAAAGTTATTTCATCATGTTCACTTATCGAATTATTAATCGCATCACTTATTTCTTCTATCTTATTATTTTTAAAATTTTGTTTTATATAACTTCTTATATCCATAAAATCCTTCCTTTCTATGATTATTTTGAATAAAAGTTATCAATTTTATTCAAAAACATTTAATTTTATTTAAAAATATTGTATAATTATAATGGAGGTGTAATAGTGAATACAGGAACTATTATTTTAATTGTAATTGTTGCATTAATCGTTCTAATCGCATTATATATTGGGAAAACATATAATGTTTTAGTAAGATTAAGAAACAAAGTAAAAGACCAATGGTCACAAATTGATGTATTGCTTAAAAGAAGAGCAGATTTAATTCCAAACTTAGTAGAAACAGTTAAAGGATATGCTTCACACGAAAGTGAAACATTAGAAGCAGTAATCCAAGCTAGAAACAAAGTTGTTGACGCTAAGGGAACAGAAGAAGAAATAAAAGCAGATGGAGAGTTAACAAGAGCTTTAGGTAGATTAATGGCAGTTGCTGAATCTTATCCAGATTTAAAAGCAAACACTAACTTTTTAGATTTACAAAACAATCTAAAAGAAACTGAAGACAAAATCCAATATGCAAGACAATTTTATAATGATGCTGTTTTAAAGTATAAAAACAAATTAGAAGTTTTCCCATCAAATATTATTGCTTCAATGTTCAACTTTAAAAGCGAAGCGTTCTTTGAAGCTGATGAAGCTAGCAAGGAAGTACCAAAAGTACAATTCTAAGGACTTAGCAATAAGTCTTTTTTAGGAGGAGCTATGAAAAAAATATTATTATTTTTAATGTTATTATTGCCATTAACGGTTAAAGCATACGGAATTGATGAATATAATATTGAAGCTACTATTTTAGAAGATGGAAGCATGAGAGTTATTGAAACATTTGAAATGAATGGCGATTTTAATGGAATGAACAGAATAATCAATTATAAAAGTAATTATAATAGTGGATATGAATTATCTTCGACAGGAAATAATAAAATATATGATGCAAGTGATATAGAGTTAATATCTATTATGGGAGTATCACATGTAGGAGAGATGGAAGGAGAAAAATTTACCTTAGTAGATAGAGCTAGTAGAGGAGACTATGGTAAATATACGATTTCTAAAACAAGTAATGGTTATTCATATATGATTTATAATCCAAGTAGTCATAATAAAGTATTTTATATTGAATATATAATTAAAGATTTAGCAATCACTCATAATGATGTAACCGAAGTAGGTTGGAATATTTTTACAGAAATGAATGAAAGTATCAAACATTTAAATATCAATATTCATATACCTAATAATAAAGATTTGTTAAGAGTTTGGGCTCATGGACCACTATATGGAGAATCTAAAATAGTAGACAACAACACATTAAACATCCAAATAGATGGATTAGATAGTTATGAAGCAATTGATGTAAGATTTGTATTTGATAAAATATTAAATACAAGTAAGAAAACAAATGAAGATGTATTAGATAATATAATTAAAATAGAAACAAAACTAGCTGATGAAGCAAATCAAATAAGAGAAAAATTAAAACAACAAGACAGAATTAATTATATAATAACAACTGCTTATATTGGTATATTATTATTTTTAATAGTTAATACTTATCTAAAGTATGATAAAGAATATAAAAGCAAATTTAATAATGAATATTTTAGAGATTTTCCAAGTGATTACTCACCATCTACAGTAGGATATTTAGTAAGAAAAAAAGTAAATAATGATGACCTATCAGCATGTATATTAGATTTAATTAGATTAGGCGCCATAGAGTTTGAGGAATTAGGAAAAAAAGATTACTTATTTAAAAGAGGAAAACAAATCGAATTTTCAAGTGAACAAGAAAATGTAATGAATTTCATATTTGAATATAGCAGTGTTAATGAAATAAAATTGAGCGAAATAAAGAAAAAAGCAAGAAAAAATTATGATAGTTTTATGGCAATTTACGACAAATGGAAAACTAATGCTGAGTTTATAGCACAAAAAGAAAATTTTTATGAAGAACAAGTTGGTAGTAGAGCAGTTAATATTATTATTTGTATAGTTGGAATAATAGTTATGGCCTCGCAGCCAAGGGTTTATTTTGCAAATGTTATCGCTATAATTTTATCAGTTGTTGCGTTAATTTACTTTTTCTCATATACAAAAAGAAGTATAAAAGGTAATGAAGAATATAAAAAATGGATGGCTCTAAAGAAATTTATGGAGGACTTTGGTACAATGGATACCAAAGAATTGCCTGAAGTTAGACTGTGGGATAAATATTTAGTGTACGCTATTACTCTAGGTTGTGCGGATAATTTAGCTAAAGTAATGAAAATTAAGATTGAAGAATTACAAGAGCAAGGAGTATATACACCTGATTTATTTGATTATTACAGGTTTAATAGATTTTTAATGTTTAATACAACTTTAAATAGAACAATTAATAGTAGTGTTCAAGCAGCCAATAGTGCGAAAGTTGCAGCAAGTTCTAAGTCAAGCGGTGGTGGCTTTGGTGGTGGATTTTCAGGTGGCGGCGGTTCATTTGGCGGTGGAGGCGGCGGAGGTCGTTTCTAAAGTAACAAATTTTACTTGTTACTTTTTTTTATTCCCAATATAATTAGTTTACTATTTTTAGATTATTTAAACACTTTCATTAACACAAGTTTTTGTTGCAAGATGTTGAAAAATTGTTTGTTGTGTGATATTATTATAAATAGAGTATGTCGATTAGAAATATTGATTTGTACAATTTAATTTGCAAATCAAACAAGTAGGAGTGATTAGTATGGTTAGACTGAACTATGCAAGCAATAAGTCAACACATGAGGGGTATTTAGATAATCAAAACCACAAGGGTCTAAAAATAGATCCTTTTTGTGGTTTTTGTTTTGGGAAAAAAGGATTTACATTAGTAGAAATAATAGGAGCGATAGTATTATTGACAGTAATAGGCCTAATAATATATCCAGTAATAAATAATTTAATAAGTGATAGTAAAGATGATTTATATAAAAAGCAAATCGAAGAATTAGAAAGAATATCAAATACATGGGTAGCAAAAAACTATAAAAAATTAAAATTAGAAGCAGGATATTCATATAATTTGTCATTTGAAG
>HF989928.1:0-5263 GCA_000432255.1 Acholeplasma sp. CAG:878
CTTCTTACCACTTCCACATGGACATGGATCATTGCGTCCAATTTTATTTACTTTCTTAGGTTGTTGCTTTTTAGGTTTACTATTATCTTCAACTGCTTTTCCTTTTACAACTTGTTTTCTAACTGTATTTTGTCTGATTTCAGCATTAATCAAAAACATAGTAATTTCTTTGTCGATAACATCTAACATATCTTCAAATAATTCAAAGCCTTCGTTTGTATAAGCTCTTAATGGATTTTCTTGAGCATAACTTCTTAATTGAATTCCTTCTCTTAATAAAGCCATTGTATTGATGTGGTCCATCCAATGTGTATCTATAACACGAAGAGAAATTGCTTTTTCAAACTCGTTAGTAACTTCTTCTGGATAATCACTCATCTTTTCTTCATATTCCATAATTACTCTATTATATATAAAGTTGATTACTTCTTGTCTTGAAATGTTAGAAACGTCATCTAGTGTTATTTTATTTTTAACTAATTTACCATTAACTAACTCTAAAATTTCATTTAAGTCTTGACCAAGTAATTCTTCATGGCTTTCAACTAATGTTGTAATATAGTTATTAATTGTTTTAAGAATAGTTTGTCTTATTGAATCACTATCTAAAATTTCATTTCGTTTTTCATAAATTATTTCTCTTTGTTCGTTAACAACATTATCATATTCTAATAAGTGTTTTCTTAAGTCAAAGTTATTTCCTTCAACACTTTTTTGAGCTGATTCAATTGATTTTGAAATCATTTTAAATTGAATAGATGCATCCTCAGTAAATCCTACTCTTTGTAACATCATTTTAGCTCTATCTGTACCGAATCTAACCATCAATTCATCTTCAAAAGAAACATAGAATTGTGAGAAACCTGGATCACCTTGTCGACCTGAACGTCCTCTTAATTGGTTATCAATTCTTCTAGACTCATGTCTTTCAGTTCCTAAAACACATAATCCGCCTAATTCTCTAACACCTTCACCTAATTTAATATCAGTACCACGACCAGCCATATTAGTTGCAATTGTAACAGAACCTATTTGTCCTGCGTTAGCAATTATTTCTGCTTCTTTTTCATGGTTTTTAGCATTTAATACAAAATGAGGAATATGTTCTTTTTTAAGCATTGAACTTAATAACTCACTTGTTTCTACGGCAACTGTTCCGACTAATATTGGTTGTCCTTTTTCGTGTCTTTCTTTTATTTCATTGATAATTGCTTTATATTTTCCTTTTTTAGTTGCAAAAATTAAATCTGGTTCATCAATTCTTATAACTGGTTTATTAGTTGGAATTTCAATAACATACATATTATATATGTCTCTAAATTCTTCTTCTTCTGTTTTTGCAGTACCTGTCATACCAGATAATTTATCATACATTCTAAATAAATTTTGGAATGTAATTGTAGCTAATGTCTTTGTTTCTTCATTGATTTGTACACCTTCTTTTGCTTCGATTGCTTGATGTAGGCCATCAGAATATGCTCTTCCTTGCATTAATCTTCCAGTAAATGGGTCAACTATTACAATTTTGCCATCACTTACTACATAATCAAAATCTCTTTTCATAGCAAAATTAGCTTTTAATGCTTGGTTAATATAATGAACTAAAGTAGTATTTTCTAAATCATAAAGGTTACTTATAGAAAAACATTTTTCAGCTTCACTTACACCCTTTTCATCTAAAGTAACAGCTTTAGTTTTTTCATCGTACATATATCCGTTATTTTCTTTTAATGTTTTAGCAAATCTATCTGCACTTATGTATAAATTAGCTGATTGCATTTGTCCACCAGATATAATAAGTGGAGTTCTTGCTTCATCGATTAAAACTGAGTCAACTTCATCAATAATGGCAAAATTTAAATGTCTTTGAACTCTATCTTCTTTTCTAACAACCATATTATCTCTTAGATAATCAAATCCTATTTCATTATTTGTTGAATATAAGATATCACAATCATATGCTTGTTTTTTTTCAGAAGGTGTTAGTTCTCTTAAATTTACCCCAACTGTTAATCCTAAAAATCTGTAAATATTTCCCATCCAATTAGCGTCACGATTCGCTAAGTATTCATTAACAGTTATGATATGAACTCCATTACCTGTTAGAGCATTTAAGTATGCTGGCATAGTTGAAGTTAATGTTTTTCCTTCACCTGTTTTCATCTCAGCAATGTTACCATAGTGAATAGCTAAACCACCAATAATTTGTACATAGTATGGTTTTTCCCCTATAACACGGTATGCAGCTTCTCTTGCCACTGCAAATGCTTCAACTATAAGATTATCTAATGATTCATTTTTTAATCTTTCTTTAAATTCCACTGTTTTTTCTCTTAATTGTTCATCAGTTAATTTAGACATCTCTTCATCTAATGCCATAACTTGATTAGCAATTTCTTCAAAACGGTTTAATTGTTTATATTCGTGATCAAATAGTTTTTTTAAAAAATTCATAATCAACGTTCCTTTCAACACTATTACCTATACATTATATCAAAAAAACACCAAAAATAATAGTGTTTTTATTGTTTTGAACCAATATTTTATTTAAAAGGGATTCTCGTTTAGGGTTTTTAAATCAAAATAGAATGCTACTTCATCATAACTTTCATCTCCGATTAAAGCTCTCTTTTCTAGAATTATTTTTCCACCTAAATTTTCATAAAATTTTATTGCTTTTAAATTGTCTTTAAAACACCATACAATTGTGTTTTTACAATTTTTTTCATATAATAATTTAGCTGTTTCAATAAATAAACTAGAACCTATTCCTTTATTTAAATAATTTGGTTTTATGTATAAACTTACTAATTCTGAATCATATTCTTCATTATTAGGATTATAACATGAATATCCTAAAACCTCACCATCTTTTACTGCAACTAATACTAAATCTTTATACTCATCAAATGAAGCTATATATCGCTTTGTTTGTTCTTCATAATTTAATTGGTTTAAATACTTTGATGATACTATTTTATCATAGGCATTTCTCCAACCATCTATTTTTATGTGAGCCATTTGTTCTTGGTCTTCTAATCTATTTTTTCTTATTATATAATCTTCTGTTTTAGTAAGTTTTGATAATACTTCATTCATTTTGATAAATGATTTAATTAATAGTTCATCTTCTAGAGAAAATGTTATTCTTCCTACTAATTCATCTTCATATGGCCATGAAATAGATTGACCAACTAAAAATCTAATTCGACATGTTTTATAGAAAAATTTAAGTAAATCTCTTTCTGTATTTATAGAATAACCTTTATATTTCATTCCTTTGATTTTTGTAAAATCTAAAATGACAAAAAATCCTGCATCGGGTTTTAAATTAGAAGGGAAAGTAACATATGGTAATCCTTTTAATATTTTTTTACTTAATTCATCATCTTTGATTGTATTAGTTATTTCTTTCTTTATTTTTTCTTTGTATTTATCATCTACTTTATTAATTCCATCTACTAAAGCAACAATTAGATTATATTTGTATTTATATATATCTCTTAATTCATCAAAATATTTCTTATATTCTTTTTCTCTTTCTTCGGTTTTATTAAATGCTCCTGCTAGGGCTTCTCCTACTATACTTGGCGAAGAATCCATTGATTGAAATATTCGATTTATTACTTCTCTTATAATTATTTCATCGGCTACTACAAATCCAGCTCTCAGAGATGCCATTCCATAACTTTTTGATAAACCGAATAGTGATATTGTATTTCTAAAATATCCAGGTATAGTTGATATTGGTTTTGCAACATTGTTGTCAAATGATAAATCACGATATACCAAATCATCTATTATAAATACTCCTCTTTCTTTGCAAACACTAGCTATTTGTTCAAGTAATTGGGCATCTTTTTCACTCATTATTTTTCCAGTTGGGTTGTTAGGATTAGCATTTAAAAAAGCTACTACTCTTGGAACATACCCTTTTCTTCTATTATAAACAAGTTGAAGAGAATTATTGATTTCATCTATTTTTTCAGCTAATTTTTTAGGATTTATTTTAAAATCATCATCTTTATTTAATGGTAATATTTCAACCTCCGCTCCTGCTCTTTCTGCTCTAATTGTAAATAAGCCATAATTAGGCCCTGGTATTATTATTACATCTCCTGGTTTAGAAATTATATTTACAATCATATTAAATGCTATAGATGTAGAAGGTAGAAATGTTAAATTATGGATACTCAAACCATATTCATCAATATCTTCATATGAATATGGTTCTTTGTTTATAAAACCTATACTTTCTACATAATCTAATAAAATTTTTCTTATTCTATCATCACCTTCAGTATAAGGATACTGATACATTAAATTATTTTTTAAACTTTCTTGCATCCTTTCAACAGCTAGTGGGAATGGTTTAAATTTAACTGGATTTCCTCCGCCCAAGTCTATATCTTTTATAACAGTTATTAATTCATCTCTTACTTCATAACCATAAAAATCGATTGCATCAGCTATACTTTGAACTGTTGGATTAAAAAAATCATTATCTTCTCTTTTTCCTATATCTGGTAATCCAAATCTTCTTTCGCCCAAATTAGGATTTTCTCTTAATAATCTATCAATAGCACTTGACTTTTTTAACACTTGAAATCACCTCATTTAAATTATAACATTATATAAAAAAAGACACAACCGTGTCTTTAATCATTTAATCCATTATTTAATGTTACTTCAATTGCTTTTGTTTCATTATCACTAAAATATTCAATTTTTACTTTATCACCAACTTGGTGTTTATACAAAAGATATTTAAAATGGGTTGTATTTTTTATTTCGATATTATCAATTTTTAAAATGACATCACCTTTTTTAAGTCCTATTTCACTTGCCGTACTGTTGTTTTCAACTTGAAAAACTACTGTTCCATTCTTTATTGAACTATCAATGTAAATATTATTTCTTCTTAAATAATAATCATTATTTATATCCGCTAATGAAACCCCAAATAATGGTCTAGTTATTTTTTCATTATTTTCTAGTCTATCTAATACTGCTGTTACCATTTCAATTGGAATTGCAAAGCCCATTCCTTCTACTTCATTTTCAACTAGTTTTAATGTATTTATACCAACAATTTCACCATTTATATTGCATAGTGGCCCACCACTATTACCTGGATTTATAGCTGCATTAGTTTGAATTACATCTAACATGAAACTACCACCACTGTCTAGGGTTGTTGTTACTGTTCTTTCTTTTCCTGATACAATTCCTTTAGTAACTGTTCCTGCGTATTCTTTTGAAA
>HF989928.1:5300-111784 GCA_000432255.1 Acholeplasma sp. CAG:878
GGAGTTCCTACTGTAAATACTGTATCTCCTATTTCAAGTTTAGTACTATCACCAAATTCAGCTGTTGAAATTACATATTTAGCATCTATTCTTAAAACTGCAGCATCAACATATTCATCACTACCAAGTAGTGTTGCTTCTACTTCATCTCCATTTGTGGTAGTAATTTTAAAGCTTGATGAACCACTTATAACATGATTATTTGTTAAAACGTAGCCATATTTTTCGTCTGTTTTGTAAACTATTCCTGTTCCTAAGCTTTTTTTCATACCATAAGAATATGATTCTACTGTAACAACTGAATCATATACTTTTTCAACTGAATCTTTAATTGTATTAGTTTCAGTTATACTAACCTCATTAACCGTTTTTGAAGTAACTACAGTTTCGCCTGTTAAATTCAACTTACAAACAAGATACGTTCCTATAATACCTATAAAAAAAGTAATTATTGGTATTGTTATATTTAATATTTTTTTCATTTTAGCACCTCATTCCATATCTAAAATATCTCGCCAATTATTTGGAAAACCTATTCTGTTTAAGATTTTTTTTGTTTCTACTGAGAATAACTTTCCTTCTAATATATCTATTTCATAACCTATTTCATTTATAAAATCAGTAAATTCTCTGTCGCTTAACATTTGTTTTAATATTATTACAACCGAATATAAATCATTCTTACCATAAATATATTCTTCTTCTACCTTTGGAATATCAAGTTTAACATGAAATCTGCTATCTGGAATTTTTCTTTGTGTTGTATGGTCATATAATATATCTTCATGAGCACATAAATTTCTGTAATTAGCTAAAATCGATAAATATATTTCTAATGTTTTTGGACTAAGATTGTAAAAATCTGCTATTTCACTTCTATCTTCTTCTTTTAAAATGGTATATAATTCAGAAATTATACCAAATGATAAAACTTTTACTGATACCCACAATGGAATATACCCATAATTGTTTACATAATGGGCTGTTGCAGAGTGTTGTTTTGCATTTTTGTTTATTTGTCTTTTCATTTTACTAATAACATCATTAACTTGTGATGCTTTTAAACTATCATTTCTAAAGTTTTTAGCATTTAAATATTCTTTTTCACGATAACCATATTTTTTAGATAATTGATAACTTGTAATTGATTTGATATTATTTTCGATTACTAATATATACTTAAACATGATATTTCTCATTTTTCTATCAAATATAAATATCGAATATAATTCTTCAAATGTTGAACCTTCAATAAATTGACTTTTACCATTTTGTTTCATTAATAAGTGTCTATACCCATTTATAAAAAAATAATTTTCTCTAAATAGAATTTTTTTTGCTTCGTAATAGTCATTAATTTTTAGTCCTTTATTTTCTAAAATTTCTATTTGTTCATCAAGTGTTTTAAATGTCTTGCGTTGCATACCATCACCATTTTCATTATATCACAAATAATATGAAAATAAAATGTAATTTTTGTGATATTTTAGTGAATAAAAAAAGAGTATTTCTACTCTTTATCAAAATATTTTAATAATAATTGAACTAGGTTATCATCTGTTACAGTTTCAATAAATGTCTCTCCGTTTTCATTAACTTCATGTAATAAATGAAATTCTTCATAAATATTTTCTTCATCATCACTAATTCTAGCAGCTGTGAAGTAATTTTCGTCGTGATAGATTGCTTGTTTTAAAACGATATATTTATTTCCATCTTCTAATTCAATAATTTGATTAATTCTATTTTCCATAGTATCACACATCAACCTTTCTTTTTATCTTTGGCGTCCTTCACTGTGGTCAAGTTCAAAACCTAAATCTTCTTCTGTTACACCATTATTTTCTCTAACTTGAGCTAATATTTTTTCAAAATCTTCTTTAGATAAACCGCCACCTTCTAGGTTATCAGCGTTAATCGTTACATTAGCGTGCATATCATCACCATTTTCACCATAGTTAAATTCCATTCCAGTAACAGCTTTAGAATCTGTAGGATCAACAGTATCTACATCACCAATTATGTTATCATTACTTCCTTCACTCAAATCTATTTTTACTGTTTGATTATCATTATCATTAAATGTTAATGTTTCTCCTTCTCCGACCTTAATTGTTACTTCATTTTTATCTGGAGTTGGGTCTGGTGTTGGAGTTGGATCTGGTGTTGGAGTTACTTCAGGTGTTTTATCTTCTGATTTAACAACATTATCCTTTTTTTTCTCATCCTTCTTCTCATCATCTTTTTTTGTTACATCTCCAACTAAATCATCGATTGTTGGTGTTTTAGAATTATCAACATCAGTAATTTCATTATCTTTAGCTACATCATCATGATTTGATTGACAACCTTTTAATGAAGCTGCTGTTAATAATACTACTACAGCCGCACCAGTTGCTATTATAGCTTTTTTATACTTTTTAAAGAATTCTTTAACCTTTGTTCCTAAATTTCTTGCTTTAGAAACTAATTCTGCACTTGCATCTTTAAATTTTGCTTTTGTTCTTGGAATAATTCCTACACTTATATCGTCTAAATCTTCTTCATCTTCACCTAATTTTTCATCTAAATTACCTAGTGGTACTGGAATTGGAAAATCATCTTTTTCTTGTTCATTTTCCTCTATCTCAGGTGTTGGTTCTAAAGTAGTCTCAACTGGTTCAGTTTCTTCCACATGTGGAGCAAGTTCTGGCGCAACATAAGGAGTTGCCTCTTCTGTAACTGGAGTTGCTTCAACTTCTCTATCAACAAGAGCAAGCATTTCTAAAAGTGCTTGTTGTGGATCATATGCTAGTAATTCTCTTCGTTTATTTAGATTTTCTCTAACGATTAATAAATTTTGTAGTTTTTCTTCGTCAGCTTGTTTTGCTTTTTTATTAATCACTTGTTTTCCACTATTTGCTTTAGCATTTTCTAAATCTCTTTCAAAATGTTTTTTGTTCATTTTTGCTTCGTGAAGTTGTTGTTTTAACAATTTACTTTCATTTTGTAAACTTTCTTGTTTACTGCTATGTTTCTCTAGGAAACGATTATAATTGATTTCAATACTTGAATCAACATTTTCTCCTAAAGCACGATAAGCTCTTTGTCTTTTAATAGCATAGTTGTGATTAATTGAGAATTGAATGGCATTTCTTTTTAATTCTCTTTCTAGTCTTGCAATTTCTACATTAGAACTTGCAATTTTATTATTTAATCTTTCAGCCTCTACTTCATCTCTTTCGATTTCAAAAATTGAATATCTATAATTTTCATCATTTGATAATCTATCTTGATATCTTGCAATTTCTCCATCGTTATCATTAATAGATAATTCTAATTGTTCTTGTGCTTCTTCTCTAGTTGTATAATCATTTTGGAAAAATTCAGTTGGAATATGACTATAGAATGTTGTAATTCTTTGTTTAATTTGTTCATTTGTTAGCGTATTACTTTCAACATCTGAAATAATATTAGATAATTCTGTTGATAAATCATAAGTTAATAACTCTGTTTTTGTATTAAGAGAGTTTAGTGTTCTTTGAAGTTCTAAAACTTTTCTTCTATCCTTTGTTCTTTCTACTTCATCGATATAATCTCCTAATTCAATATTGCTTGTAGCTTCTAGTTGTTGTTCGTAACCTTGTCTAACAGCATTTTCTCTTGCAATTGTTTCATTAGCGTTTGCTAGTGCTTGTTCAACTTTTGCTTTTTCTTCATTTAAATTAGTTAAATTAACTTCTAATTGTGAATTTGCAAGATTGTTAATATCAATTTGTGTATTAACTGATGAAATATCTTCTTCTGCAATTTCTCCGTTATTAATTGCTTCTTGTAAATCTGAAATTATGCTTTCACTACTAGAAATCATATTTTGAGTTTTAGTTAACTCATTTTCGATTTCTGCTAAACGAAGTTGATAACTTGTAATTGCTTCTTGTGCTTCTGAAAGTCTAATATCAGAATTAGCAATTTCTCTTTCTAAAACATCTGTAGATGTTGGTAATTCTCTAGTTCTAGTATAATTTTTATCATTACTTATTCGGGTTAATAAGTCAGAAATTTCTTTTTCCAAATTTCTTTTAATATTATAGTGTTCATCTAAAAGTTTTACTTGTTCTTCAGTAACTGATTCTCCAAGTTGACTTTGTAGTTCTCTTAAACCATTTAATAATTCTTCCTTCATTAATTTTCCTCCTTATTCTTACTTAGAAATTCTATTTCTATATTCTAGTTTTACTTGATAACGAAGATTTTCATTATCGATAATATCTTTTAGGCTATTAACTTTGTATCCTAGCTCACTAAATGCTTGTACAAGTTCAGTTTCACTTACATAACCATTTGTTATTGTAACCCACTCTTCACTGCCACTAGTACCTTCTACATTTTTATAGAATTTATAAGCTGTTGCTTTTGTTGATGTATCTTTTATAGCACCTTTAACTGGGCTTGTCACATAGTAAGTATTTTCTTTATCAGCAGTAGTTTTTCCGCTTGGGTAATAACTTTTAACACTTGTTTCTTTATACCATTGCCATACTTTATCTGTGTATGTGTATCCTGTTTTCTTTTCACAAACAACTCCTGTTTTTGAGTTACTTTCACATTTAGTAGTTGTCCAATCGGTAAATTTAGAACATTCGCTACCTTTACTTACTTGATTAACACCATCACAAGTGTAGAAAACATTAGCTGTATTTTTAAATGTATCTGAATTTCTTTCTTCACATTTTGTTGTACTTATAAGTGTATTTTCAAATTTTTTTGTTGTCTCATTATATCTACTTAGATTTGGGTCTACACATTCATATTTGAATGGATAAGCAACCTTTCCTGTACGATATAATGTATTTTCTTTAATTGTTCTATAGCTTGCAGTTGATGGTTTTGTAGTTGTTGTTTTTGTAACTGTTTTACTATTTCCTTTTGTAGTATATCCTTTTGGTTGAGTTGAAGAATACTCTCCATTGTTCCAATAAACTTTAGTTGTTTTTTCTGTGTACCATTTATAAGCAGCATCTGTTTTGCTATCTTTTTCTGTGTATCCTTTACTAGGAATACTAGTATAATAACTATTTACACCATTAGGAGTACTTGCATTATTTGGATAATAAGCTTTAGTTGTTCCAGTAGAACTTTTAAATTCTTCTCCTAAAAATGTAAAACGAACATCTGTAGAATCTTTAATTATGTCACTTTCAGTTCCTTCATTCCAAACATTAAAGGTTGTATTTTGTTTCTCACAACTTAATATTGGAATATATTGTTCTCTTCCACTTTCTAATTTACATACTTTTACATATGTTTTTTCGCCATTACAAGTTTTATAATCATAACTATCTAATAATTTGTTTCTTAATAGTTCTGATAAAATAACTGTACGACATTCACCAGCTGAGTTTGGTAATAAGCTTGTCTTTTCTGCATAATATTTTTTGCCAGCATTTAGTAAATCGTTTTCTAAATTAGGAGTTTTATCACCATTACATGATTTTAATAACAATAAAATAACGATAAAAATGGCTAATAAAGAAATAGCGATTACTATCATTCTTCCCCATGGGATTGTTTGTCTTTCGTCGTTGTATTCACTCTCATTTTCATATCTTTTCATAATATCCACCTCTTATTTAGATATTTTAACATTTTTTCATTATTTTTTCAATGTATTTATAAACTATTTTTTAAAAAATCTATATTTTTTTAAGTATTAAAATAATTATTTATTCCTTCTGTAATTGTTTTTGCAATTTTCTCTTGATATTCTTCTTTTTGAAGCAAATATCTTTCATTAGAATTACTTATAAATCCTACTTCTAATAATACACCTAATCTATTTATTCTTCTATACATGTATTGATTAGTTACTTGTTTATATTTCCTGTTTGTGTTTAAATTTTTTTTAAATGTATTTTGCATTATTTCAGCTAATTTAACATTATTTTTATTGACATCATCAAAGAATACTTGAGCACCTCTCCAAGTAGTGTCTGAATCAGCATTAAGATGGATTGATAAATACATATCACAAAGTGATTTATTAATGGCATTGGCTCTTCTTGATAAATCACTTCTTTTTCTTAGTTGAGCATTTTTAACCGATAAATCATAATCCCCATACCTTGTTAAATACACAATTGCACCTTGTTTTTCTAGTTCTTTTTGTGTTTTTAGAGCTATTTCTAAATTTAGATTTGCCTCATAAATATTTCCATAAACAGCCCCGGGGTCACTCCCACCATGTCCAGGGTCTAAATATATAACTTTTCCAATTAGCGGAAGTTCTTTAGCTTTAACTAATCCTAAGCTAAATAAAAACAATAAAAAAAGAATTAAACAGTAGTTCCTATATTTCAATTGAATCACCTGTTTAATTATATGTTTATTTTTATAGCGATAAAACTTTTTTTATTTTTCATTGTTTTTTAACACTTAATTGTGTTTTGAATTAATAAAAACTTTTCATTTTTAATAACTTTTTTCCAATAAATATAATTGGACCTAATTATTTATTCCATGGTGAACAGTTGGGCTTGTTACATCTAATTTAGCAAAAGTATAGCCATTTGCTAGTCCGTATTCTATTATTTTTCTTACCGCTTTAACACTATAATATTTTGTATCGTGTTGTAAAACGACATTATTTCCTTTTTTTAATCTTCTTATAACAGTATTAGCAATATCATCACTATTTGATTTTACTGTATCACTAGAAGATACATTCCAATCAAAATATTTATAACCTCTTCTTTCTAATTCTTTTGATAATCTTGTCATTATTCCTTTGTTGAATCTACTAACAGTATTAGAACTACCACCTGGAAATCTAACTAATCTAGACTCTTCTCCTGTTTGTTCTTTTATTATTTTTTGGACCTTTTCTAAATCATTAAAATAAGCTTCCTCACTTGCATATACATTTTTATAAACATGAGAATATGTATGAATTCCTATACTATGTCCTTCGTTATATGCTTTTTTTATATATTCTCTATTACCATTTCCAGTTACAAAAAAAGTTGCTTTAACATTATATTCTTTTAATATATTTAATAACTCTTTCGTATAGACACTAGGTCCGTCGTCAAATGTTAAATATATAACTTTATCGCCAATTGAAATATCAGGTTTTTTTTCATAAACATAAACTATTCTATTTACTACTGTTTTATTAAAACCATCTGATGCCTCATAATTAATTTCGTATTTCCCAACTTTATTTATATTAATGTTGTTTGTTACTTTAACTTTTTCAGTCATATTTTTAATACAATTATCAGTTGCTTCATAACCTGGTTCCTTATATTTTTCTCCTTTTATTAAATATATTGTTTTTTCTCCTTTCAAATTTATTTTAGGTTTTTCATTATCTAAAAAATTTATTTCCCGAATTATTGTGGTTTTATTTTCCGATGAATCTATTGCTTCTAAAATTAAGTTATTATCTTTTATTATTTTATTTACTTTTAAATCTTGAGTATAATTGTCACTTACAGTATAAGATATATTAATATCACTAGTATTTGGGCATGCTATTATTTCTTCATCTTTAATTGTTATAACTGGTTTTTCAGTATCTAAAACACTAATTATTTTTTTTATTTGCTTGTTTTTTGCTGTATAAGTTATTTCATATGTTCCTATCTTATTTGTGTCTACAGTACCTAAACTAGTCACTTCTATTTTTTTTATACAGTTATTAAAAATATCTTTTAAACAAGCTTTTGGTAACTCATCTTCATAATTTTCAAATACATTTATAACTACATTTTCTATATTTTCAAATGAGATATGTATTGTTAAAAAATATATACTTATTAAAATTATTATGGGAACTATCATTAATACTAACTTCTTCATACTATACACCTTTTATAATTATAACATTAGTTGTTAACTTATTTGCTCTATTCTTTTATTGTTTACATTTTATTACATATTATAATTAATAATATTAAAAGCTATCAATATTTGATAGCTTCTAACTTGAAATATAATTGCTGTTATAAAAATTTTTATATGTATTTATTTACTTCAAAAATGTTTTATTTATATTTTTTTATTTCCCATCCAATTCGATTTTTTGTGATGTTTTGTACACAAATAGTTATTGAAAGTAAAAATTTTACATATTAATTTTTATAAACTTTAATAATATTTATTTTAGGGTTATTATAATTATTGCATCTTTTTTAAAGCCATTATTTTTTGTTTTACTTTTGGGTAATAGTTTTTCCAAAGTGTCGACGAATCCTTATCAACTTTGTATGAGACTCTATCAATTGCCTTAGTTACACTTAATCCATTTACAACTACTTCGTAATAAATCATTTGTTCTATTCCGTTTAATTGTTTTAAATTAGTTTCCATCTCTTTTATATTTTCTTTTAAAAATTCATTTAATTCTTCTAACTGTTTTTGATATTCTATAATAACTTCTTTTTCTTTTTCTAATGTTTCTAAACGAAGAGCAATAATTCTTTGTTCCCTTATCGTATTATTGTAAAACTGCATTTTTTACCTCCTCGCTTTATTATATTAACAAATGAATTTTTATTGTCGGCTTTTGGCCATAAATGAGTAATGTTTATGATATTCTTTTCCACATATTAACTACGATATAAGGTTGTAAATTTCCACTATCTCCAGAACCAGCATTGTTAACAGTTACAGCATGACTATGCGAACCTGAATTTAAAATAGGTGTGTTTGTAGTTTCTGGGTCGCCTGATTGATATTCATAAGCAGCTCCTTTTGCATTTGTTGAAGTTCCAGATGCAAATTTCCAATATCCTTTAATTCCATGTTTGTGTGAGCCAGTTTGATTCGTTGTTGCTGTATGATTATGACTTTGTAAATTTTTGTTTCCGCCAGTTTTCATCAAAGAATTAAATTCTGTTTGATTGTTATCAAAACCAACTATAGTTCTTCCACTAGCAAAAACTTCCCACCCACCACCAAATAAATTACTAGGATTTATATCACTAACACTTATATAAATAGAACCAATAGGATAAACGAAATTCAATAACTCTTCATGGTTTACATTTGAAACAGGTTCAGTTGTTCCAATTGATTTAACAATTAAATTACCTTCAATATCTAAATTAAAAGAATTATTATTTGAAGTTATACAACTTGTGCTTAATTGATTTACATTTAAATTTATATTATCTCCAACTTGAGTAAATGAATCTTCAAAAAATAGATTATTCATAATCTCATCTCCTTTCGCATTATTATATGGATGTCTAACTAGAAGTTCGCTAGAAAAAATATGAAAATAATAAAAAAATATGAAAATTCATATCTTTTTAAAATTTATTCAGATTCTATATCGTTTTGTTCTACTATTAAATCTTTTACATAACTCATAAATTCTTTCTTTATCTTTTTATATTTTCCTTTTGCAAATCCATCCTCTTGTGTTGCTACATATAATGTTTTTGATGCGAATGATATTCCTATTGGTAAATGATATCTTCTAAGTTCTTGTTCTACATTTGATTCAGTGTACTTTGAAAAATATTTTGTTACTTTATTCACACATATTATATAAATAACATTAATATCTTTTCTTACATTTATTTTTTCTTTTTCAATTAAATAATTACCAAAACTTTCAAATCTTGCTTCATCATAATCTAAATATATTTTTTCATCTAATTCATCAAACTTAAGAATACCAACTACATGTGTACAATTCTTTTCTCGTTTTAAAGAATAATTTACCTCATATGAATCACAACTATATTTTTTAAATTCTTCATAACCATTTTCTTTGAATTTATCACAAAAATATTTTGTTATTTTTGAATAATCATTAGTTTTAATTTTATATTTACTTGATTTAGTACGATATGAATCGAATTTTAGTCTTGTCATCAATAAAGACATAATTACTCCAGATAATGTAACAACACCAAATAGTGGTAAACAAAAATCTAACACTTCTTGACTTTTATCTCCATACATTCCTTTTTGTGAAGTAATTAATAGAACAAACCAAATCAATGCTAATAATCCAGTTACGACAATAGATGCTTTTATTAAAATTACCTTAGTTTCATCACTCATGTGCTTCTTAGTTTTATCGTTCATACAATTCTCCTTTTTATAAATATTTTGTCACAAAAATATTTTGTTATTTTAGAATAATCATTAGTTTTAATTTTATATTTACTTGATTTAGTACGATATGAATCGAATTTTAGTCTTGTCATCAACAAATACATGACTTCTCCAGATATGCAAAAGGTTATTCCAAGTGGTAAACAAAAATCATGAACTTTTTGACTCCTATCGCCATACATCCCTTTTTCTGAAGTTATCATCAGAACAAACCAAATAAACATTAATACTCCAGTTACAACAATAGATGCTTTTATTAAAAATACCTTAGTTTCATCACTCATGTGATTCTTAGTTTTATCGTTCATACAATTCTCCTTTTTATAAATATTTTATAATTAGATTACATATTTTTAAATGGTATATTAATACCAAATAATTTTTTTATAAGTTTTTTTGTTATTTTGACAGCCTCTCTCACAAATTTTTTCCCTAATTCTTCTTCTGATGCAGTAGGTTTTTTAGTTGATTCTGATTCCGTTATACTTTTAATATTGTTTTTTGCTGTATCTACAACATAATTACCATTTACTGCTTCAGACAAAACACTATCCTGTATCATATTAGTTCTCAACTTCTTAATATAACTTCCAGTAAAACTTGTTTTAAATTTTTTAGGTCTATACCATCCTTTATTGATAGTATAAATATTTTTATAAGTTTTTCCTAGCAAGTAATCTCCAGTTCCGTCCACAAGTGTATCTTTTATTGTAGTCTCCCATGATATACCATCACCATCAACTGCTTGATTAACCACTGATTCAGCAAGTGCGCCAGCATAAGAAGTGGTTAACGAACTTGACAATCCAAGTGGAGTTGTCATTAATAATCCAGTAACTGCACCTCCAGCAATTGCGCCTTTTACACCATTATCCCATTTCTCGCCACTCACAACATTACTAACAACTTTAGTAGCAAAACCAATAATCCCACCTGCCAAAGCTCCTGCCACTTGAAACCAAAGACAACCATCGATTTCTATTCTACTTACAGGATTATTTCCAGCATAACAATACATATTATTTTTAGTAAAGCCTTTATCTGTTGTTAATAACTCATCAATATTAATAAATCTTCCCCATTTAGGATTATAATATCTAGTATTCAAATAATATAATCCAGATTCATTATCATAATAATAACTTCTATACCTAAATGGATTTATATATGCTATATGAGTTTGATTAGTTATATCATTATTGTTATTATCTTTTATTGATAAAATATTTCCCCAACTATCATATTCATAATTAACTATTATTTCATTATCACTATTTCTAATACTTATAATATCATTTTGTAAGTTTTTATTATAATAATATGTTTGATTATTATATATAAATCCTATTACATTATCTACTTCATATATAAAGTATAACACATTATTTCCATTTTGTCTAAATATTATTTTATTGCCTTCTAATTTATATTTATAAACATCATTATTAATTTGTTTTTCTACTCTTATTCCATCTTTATTATATTTATATGAAACATTTAAATCATCTTTTGATAGATTTACTAATTCTCTTCCACTTGACCAAGTTAAATTTGTATTTCCTATAGTTAATGGATTTCCTATCGCATCATAAGTTATTATTTCGTTATTAAATTTTGTCAATTGGTCTTGCCAATTATCATTTTCATAAGAATAAACAGAAGTATCTATTAATATATCATTTTGGTATGTTTTTTTATTTAAAATATTACCAAAACAATCATATTGATATGTTTTCTTTTGATTACCTTTGATTTCTTCTATTAATTGACTATATTGGTCATATTTATAAGTATTTATTAAATTATTATTTTTATATACTTTTGTTATATTTCCTAATTTGTCATACTCGTAATTATAGGTATGATTATTATTTATTATTTTTTTAATAACTGTTGAGGTTCTATTTCCTTTGTTTAAATATTCATAATTAGTTACATAATTATTAATAGTTTTATTTTTCAATCTATTTAATTCATCATAAGCATAATTTATTATTACGTTATCATGAATTATTTTCTCTAAATTATTTTCAAGGTTGTATTCATAGTTATATGTATAATTATTTTGTTTTTTAGTTTTTAATAAGTTATTTTCAGTGTATTGATAATTAATTCTAAAATCATTTTGAATATAATCAGTTAATCTTTGTGATAGGTCATAAGAATAATTATATATAATATTATTACTTTCTATTTTCTTTAAATTATTAAAATTATCATAATAAATGTTATATTGATTATTTCCTTTAATTATTTTACTAATTCTATTAAAGTTATCATATTCATAATTTATTTTTGAACCATTTCCATATATACTTTCATACAAGTTACCATTATTTTCTTCATAATTATGAGTAATTAAGTTGTTATTATTAATATTAATTGTTTTAACATTCAAAAATTCATCATAAGTTATAGAATATTCTTTATTTGCTTGAGTTATTTTAGATATTAAATCACAAAAATATGTATAATTTATTTCCATATCTTGTTTTTGGATTTTAATTAATTGTTCTTTATTATTATAAGTATAATTAGTAACATTACCTAAACTATCAGTAATACTAGTTATTAAACCTTTATAATTGGTTTGATATTGTGTTTTATTTAATAAAGTATCAGTTGTAGAAGTTAAATATTTTCCATCATTTGTATATGTAGCGTCGTTTTCGATAAAGAAAGAATCTATTTTTTCAAAATAAATCTGTTGATTATCAAAATCTTCTATTTCACTTAAAATAAATTCATTATTATAGGTTAGGTATTTATTATTACTTTTAAGAATTATACTTTTATTATCTTGATTAATAAATTCATATTGTAAGTTAGCTAAATTTTCTAAATTATTTGTACAATAATCATCATAAAACAATGGTTTTAAAGTTATTTTTTCACCTATTGTAACTGTGAATTTTTCATGACTACAATCGTTTTCTTCTAAAATTAATTTTTTATTAACAGGGTTTATTTTTAAATATTTGTTTGTTCCTTTCAATCTTAAATAATATACACCATTAGTAGGTTCACTTACTATTTTATTTGATATAACTGTTTTAATTGGATTTCCAAATTCATCGTATTTAATTTCATTAGTAATACCATTTTTAGAAATGCCTGACAATATTCTTGATTTAATGTTTTTATCATATTCATAACTTAAATCATTTCCTTTTGGTTCAGTCATTTTAATCAGTTGATTATTATTATCATATTTAAAAGTTGTTTCATTGTTATTCTCATCAAAATATGATATTAAATTACCATTTGAATTATATTTATACAAATTAGTGTTTGATGATTTAACTAAGGTAAAATCTGTAATACAGATTTCATTGACATTTTCCATATCTATCATGCTTATATCTATTTCTTGATATGGATATTCTGCTACTATATATCTTGAATAAAATTGCCATTCTTTATCATTTTTATTAAGTGGTATTCCAAATATTAAACCACTTGGAGTATTTGCATCAGTTGGTATTAGTTGGGTATATATTTGTGTAGATTTATAATCTATACCATAATTTAATCCAGAATTTTTATACCAAAACGATAGAAAATATGTATCACCTATTTCTCCGTTAGTTATTATTTTTTTAGAAAAACTAGGAGCAGAAGTTAATCCCATATTCCTTTTAAAATATCTTTTTCCGTTAGAAGTTACAATTTCATCATTATCACATAAAGTAACATTAATGTTATAATCTACTTCCTCAGTTCCATATGTAAATCCTGATAAACCATATCTAAAATTAGCATTATCAATTAAGTTATATGAATTAGCTACTTTTCCTTTTTCTAATTGAATATCATCAATATATAAACAAGCATTACTTTCAATTTCAATAGCGACTATACCCGCTTCACAATAATTAGTTATTTCACTTCTTATAAATTCACTACTATTATTAATAGTTATTTGTTTATTATTTAATTTAACTATGAATGGACTATTAGAAATAGAATATAAACTAAATGTATAATAATTACTTTCATTAACATTTTGATTTAATATAGCATTTCCTTCTATTTTTAAACTTCTTAAACCAGTTCTTTTGTATTCATTTGTAAAAGATATATTTCCACTAAACAATAAATTGTCTTTTTCAAAACTTGAATTATATATATAATTATCAATAAATTTCATCATATCTTCTTCAAATATTAATTTATTCTTAGTTTGATTTGAATTTCCATAATAACAATTTTTACCATATGATTCATTATTATCTACAATTGTTTTTGTTTCTGTATTTCCGACACTATTAAATGTATTAGTTTGGATTGTTCCTTTTTCATCTGTTATTATTGTTGCCTCAAAATCGTAATCAAAAGTTAGAGTTTTACCTAATGTGTTTTCTCTACCTTTTTCTTTTATTTTTTTTATTCGATAAGGATTAACATTATAATATTCAAGTTCTATTTTTTTCCCACTTAAAGTAGTAATCGTATTAATTAAATTATTAGTATAATTAATATTTATTTCACCAATATTATCAATTATTTTTGTTAAATTATTATTGTTAAGAATGATATTGGTAGTTTTAGAAGGACTTGTAATAGTTATGTTTTCTTCATAATCTATATTTATTTCTTCGTTGTCACTATCTTTAATTTTAATTATTTTATTATCTTGATAAATAATATTAATTTCATTATTTTCAAAGGCAACTATCTTTGTTAAACGATATTCATCACTATTTTTTTCAAAATACATTTGATTACTATCTTTATCTTTTATTATACAATTATCATTGTTAACAATTAATTTAAGTGATAGACCATCTTCATCGAAATAGCCTTTTGAAATACTTTCTTCTATTTTTTCGTTAAAATAATGAATTGTTCCATCTTCATCAGTATATTCATAAACAATTTCATCTTCAATAGTTAATTTTTTAATAGTTTGATTAAAATTTAATCTATTACCAATACCAAAGCCATAATCTTTATTCAAAATAACATCGTTAGTATTATAATAAAGATTAAGACTAGCTGGAAGTTTACTGTTTAAAGTATTGCCTAAACTAAATGTAGTTGTTATGTTTCCGTTATAGTTATTAGCATAAAGTGCTCCATTTTCTAATTCTATTCGTTGATATGTCATATAACTTTCCAATCCATTTTGATTACGGTAAGTTATTGCTATAACTGGTTTTAGTTCACTACTAATTGCATTATCATTTGAAAAATATGAAATATTAAAGTTATTACCATAAACTTTTAACATAACACCATAGTTTTCTAATCCAGAATACCATTTTTTAACTAGATTAGTAATATTTAAATCTGTTGTTATCAATTCATCACTAGGGTAATACAGTTTATAATAAGTACAATAATCTTCTATTTTTTCATCATATTTATCATTCATATTATTCCAAGTAGCTGTGTTTGGGTTCCATGGTGTGTTTATTCTATGCATACTTATCTTTGCTTTATCTTCACATTCATAATCTTCAACTACTAGTGATAATTTAGCATCAATTACATTACTACCTGTTCCTATTACGGGCAAATTAAACTTTATAAGTGTTCTTTCTTCGTTTTGGTTTTTTGATACTTTTAAATTTTCGCTTGTATTAAAACATTCTGATGGACTATTACTTTTTATATAAGTATCTAATAAGTTTGTTTCATCTACTACTATAGTAGGGTCAATTATAACTGGAAATGTTGCTTTTTCTAACCAATTTATATCTAAATTTAATATTATTTTATAACCATTTTTTATTTTAATAAAATTATAATAAATATTATTGTTATAGTTATTATTATTATCTATCATAAATGGTTTTTCAATTTTAAAAACTTTTTCCTTATTAAACAATATTAATTCTTCATTTTCTTTTTTTAGTTTTAAATCCGTTTTTAAATTAAATACTATTTGTTTTTTTATTCCATTTTTATTTTTTATTATAATTTGTTCTTTTACTTTATTTGATAAAACTATATATTCTAAATCTATATTATTAAATATTTCCTTATATTTGATTTTATTTTTATTTTTTTCTCCTTTTACTTTGTTTCCGTTTTCTAATTGCATTTCAAAATTATTTTTTTGACAGTTTATAGAAAATAATTTTTGATTAATTTCTTTTGAAAATTTAACTTTTAAGTCGTTTTTTTTATTTTGGATTATATTTCCATTTTCAATTAATGTATTATCGATTTCTTCATATGAACCATTAGAAAAATAATGTACTCTTTCTTGATATATATCACATTCAAATGTTCCATCTTTATTTATGAAATGTTTTTCGTAAGGTTTTCGCTTACTTTTTATTTCCTTTCGCATGTAATCATCTCCTTCTTTTGCGAATTCTTGTTATTTTATGAATAAAAGTTCTAGACCTTCGCTAGATTTGTACAAAAAAAAACGATTTTCATCGTTTAAAAATATTCCATGGTTCGAAATTAGGTAATTCTTCTTCAAAAAATAATTTTTCTTTTGTAACAGGATGGATAAATTCTAATCTATTGGCAAATAAAGCAATTTGTTGTTTTGGTAGTGCTTTTTTATTATATCTTTGATCACCATACAAAGGATAGCCTCTACTTGAAAATTGTACTCTTATTTGATGTGACCTTCCTGTTTCTAAATTAATTTTAACTAATGAATAATTATTTTTATACTCAATTAATTCATAACTTAAAATTGCTTCTTTTCCTTTTTCACTTACAACTGTTGTATTAGTTTTTGGATTTTTTAATAATTTGTCTACTAATATATCTTTTTTAGGTGTTTTTCCACACAAAACTGCCATATATTCTTTTTTAAATGTATGATTTCTTATTTGTTCACTTAATCTTGATGCGGCTTTACTTGTTTTGGCAAATACCATAATACCGCTAACTGGTCTATCTAATCTGTGAACTAACCCCAAATAAACATTGCCTGGTTTATTATACTTTTCTTTTAAATATTTTTTTAAATATGTTAGCATATCTAAATCTTTGCTATCATCTTCTTGAACTGGTATATTAATTGGTTTTAGTACAACTAACAGATGGTTATCTTCATATATTATTTTCATTCTTCCCACAAACCATATATTCCACATGGTAAGACTAAATTATTGTCAGTTATTGGAAGTCCAATTTCACCTGCTGAAACATTTCCTTTATATTTATTGTATAATGATGTTTTTAAAATATTATATAAAACTGTACTAGAAATACCCGTTGTATAAGAATTGATTAAGAAAAACAATGGTTTATCACTTAGTATATCTAAACATTTAGAAATTAAAATGTCTAAATTTTTTTCAAATTTCCACATTTCGCCGTTTGGTCCTCTTCCATAACTTGGTGGATCCATTATAATCACATCATATTTATTTCCTCTTCTTGCTTCTCTTTCAACAAATTTTAAACAATCATCAACTATAAATCTTATTTTATTGTTTTCTAATTTACATAGTTTCATATTTTCTTTTGCCCATTCTGTCATACCTTTTGATGCATCTACTTGAACTACTAATTCGGCACCTGCCTTTGATGCAGCCATAGTAGCAGCTCCAGTATAAGCAAATAGATTTAATACTTTAATTGGTCTATTAGCATTTTTAATTTTATTCATTGAATAATCCCAATTAACTGCTTGTTCAGGAAATAATCCTGTGTGTTTAAAATTGGTTGGACTAACTTTAAATGTTAAATCTTTATAATTTACTGTCCAAAATTCTTTTGTTTTTTTATTGTGTTCCCAAAAACCACCACCTTTATTTGAGCGATGATAGAAAGAATCCGGGTTTTTCCACAAATTTGTGTACTCGACATTCCACATTGCCTGAGGATCTGGTCTTCTTAAAATAACATCTTTCCATCTTTCTAATTTTTCGCCATTGCCTGCTGATATACATTCATAATCTTTCCATTCACTACTTAATCTCATAATCACACCTACCTATTACCTCTTTAATTAGAGCAATTGAATTTTGTAATTTATTTTTTTCTTCTTCATTTAATTCAACAAATATTTTTCTATCCGCACCATTTTTATTTATAACTGTAGGTAATCCAATATATACATTATTTTCACGATTATAGGTTGATACTGTTATAATACTATTTTCATTATTTAAGATAGCATTTGTTATTCTTACTAAACACATTCCTATTCCATAATAAGTTGCTCCTTTTCTATTAATAATTTCATAAGCTGCATCTCTTACATTTATTTCAATATTATTCATTTCATTTTTAGTAATAAATTTATTTATATTTTCTGTTCCTACTAGGGCTTTACTCCATAAAACAAATTCTGAATCTCCATGTTCACCGATTACATATGCGTGCATATTTTTAGGATTCATATTTAATTTTTCTCCTAACATATACCTTAATCTTGATGTATCTAAACTAGTTCCTGTTCCTATTACTTGATTAGATGGTAGTTTAGAATATTTATATGTTAAATATGTCATTACATCAAGTGGATTAGTTGCTACTAAAAATATTCCATCAAATCCTTCATTCATTACCTTACTAATTATTTCTTTAAATATTTTAGCATTTTTATAAATCAAATCATTTCTAGTTTCACCTATATCTTGATTTGCTCCGGCTGCAATTACTACTATTTTAGCATTCTTACAATCACTATAGTCTCCTGCTTTAATATCGATTTTAGATGGCGCGAAAGCAAGGCAATGGTTTAAATCCATTACCTCTCCTTCTATTCTTTTTTTATTTAAATCTATTAATACTAATTCATTTACGGCTGTACTTTGGTTTAATAAGGCATAAGCATAACTCATACCAACATTGCCACATCCTATTATAACAACTTTATTCATTTTATCGCCTCACATAAATTATACCATATTAAAATAAGAAATGGAATTTACCATTTCCAATTTCTTATTTCTTCTAAATCTTGTCCATATTCTCTTATATATTGTTTATGACTAACTAGTTTATCTTTACATACTTGATATAGTGTTGAGCCATTATCTTCTAAATTGTCAATATATTTTAATGCATCCATTGCAAGATGGAATCTATCAATTTCATTTTGAACTCGCATATCAAAAGGTGTTGTAATAGTTCCTTCTTCTTTATAACCATGAACGTGTAGATTTTTATTGTGTCTTTTATACGTTAATTGATGAATTAAGTTAGGATAACCGTGGAACGCAAATATAATTGGTGTATCAGTAGTAAAGATTTTATCATATTCTTCATCACTTAATCCATGTGGGTGTTCGAGATTTGATTGTAATCTCATTAAATCTACTACATTTACAACTCTAATTTTTAATTTAGGATAATATTCTTTTAATAACTTAGTAGCAGCTAATACTTCTAATGTTGGAGTATCTCCACAACAAGCCATTACTATATCTGGTTTACTATTTAAGTCACTGCTTGCCCAATTCCAAATTCCAATTCCCTGAGTACAGTGATTAATTGCTTCATCCATAGTTAACCATTGTGGTCGTGGATGTTTAGAAGCAACTATTACATTTATATAATTTTTTGTTTGAATGCAATGATTAAAACAAGATATTAATGAGTTTGTATCAAATGGAAGATAAATTCTTGTAATTTCTGCTTTTTTAGTTACTAAATGGTTTAAAAAACCTGGGTCTTGATGCGTATATCCATTATGATCTTGTTGCCAAATATGTGAAGTTAATAAATAATTTAAGGAAGCAATTGGTCTTCTCCATGGCAATTCTTTAGTCACCTTTAACCACTTGGCATGTTGAGAAGCCATTGAATCTACTATTCTTATAAACGCTTCATAACTATGTATAAAACCATGTCTTCCAGTTAATAAGTATCCTTCTAGTGCACCCTCACAAACATGCTCTGATAACATTGAATCAAATACCCTTCCATCATTACTTAAAAATTCATCTTCGTTGGTTATTGGTAAATTCCATTTACGACTAGTTTCTTCAAATACAAAATTTAATCTATTTGATAGAGCTTCATCAGGTCCAAATATGCGAAAATTTTTATTATCTTCGTTTAATTTAACGATATCTCTTACAAACTTTCCTAATTCCATTGTATCTTGAGCTAAAACATGTCCTCTTTCTTTAATATCTAACGCATAATTTCTAAAATCGGGCATTCTTAATTCTTTTAAAATCGAACCACCATTTGTAACTGGTTGAGAGCCCATTCTTCTATTTCCTTCTGGGCTTAAACTTTGAATAGTAGAAAATAATTTCCCATTTTCATCAAATAATTCTTCTGGTTTATAACTCTTTAACCATTTTTCTAATAAAGAAACATTTTCTAATTTTTCTTTATTTACAACGATTGGTACTTGATGTGCTCTAAAACTACCTTCTATTTTTTTTCTTTCAACTTCTTTTGGGCCAGTCCAACCCTTTGGTGTTTTTAAAACAATCATTGGATATAATTCTCTTACATTTTCAGGGTTATTCTTTATTTTTTTTATTTTTTCTACTATTTTATCTAATGTTTCAGCCATCAATTCGTGCATTTTAAGTGGTTCATCACCTTCAACATAATATGGTAACCATCCACATCCTTTAAAGAAACAATCTAACTCTTGTTTAGATATTCTAGATAATATTGTTGGATTAGCGATTTTAAATCCATTTAAATGCAATATTGGAAGTACAATTCCATCTGTTTTAGGATTTAAAAATTTATTAATATGCCATGAAGTGGCTAATGGTCCTGTTTCAGCTTCGCCATCTCCTACAACGCATGCAGCAATTAAATTAGGGTTATCTAAAACTGCTCCAAAAGCATGTGATAAGCTATAACCTAATTCACCACCTTCATTTATTGAGCCTGGCGTTTCAGGAGCAACATGGGATGAAATTCCACCTGGAAAACTAAATTGTTTAAATAATTTTTTCATTCCTTCTTCATCTCTTGTTATGTTAGGATATACCTCACTATAACTACCTTCTAGATAGGTGTTAGAAACGATTGCATTCCCTCCGTGACCTGGTCCTGATATATAAATCATATCTAAATCATATTTTTTTATTATTCGGTTTAAATGAACATAAATAAAATTTTGTCCTGGTACAGTTCCCCAATGACCTACTACATTAGGTTTGATGTCATTTATATCAAGTGGACGCTTCAATAGTGGATTGTCTAATAAATATAATTGTCCTGCTGAAAGATAATTAGCAGCTCTAAAATATTTATCAATTAAATTTAATTCTTCATTGCTTAATGTACTCATAATTCACCTTCTTATTCTAATAATATTATATCGTATTTTAAATTTATTTTAAATACAAAATAAATTACAATTTTTTTATTTAAATATTTTTACATTTATTTACAAGAATTTTTAAATAAAAAACCTTGCAAATAAATTACAAGGTTTATATATGCAATATTTATTATCTCTTTGAGAATTGTGGCGCACGACGAGCAGCTTTAAGTCCTGGTTTTTTACGTTCTTTAGCTCTTGGGTCTCTTGTAACAAATCCAGCTTTCTTTAATATTTTACGATAACTGTCTTCATTTTCTTCATTTGCTTTATCATATTCTAATAAAGCTCTTGTGATACCTAATCTAATAGCTCCTGTTTGACCAGTAAATCCACCACCATTAACTTTTACTTCGATATCGAATGATTCTTCGTTATTAGTAGCAACTAATGGTTGCATTAAATCCATTACATTTGTTTCGTATGGGAAGAAATCTCTAACATCTCTTCCATTAACTGTTATTTTTCCTTTACCTGGGGTTAACTTAACTTGGGCAACAGAACTTTTTCTTCTACCAGTTCCTAGAAATACTTTTTCCATAATTACCTCCTACATTTCCTTTGGTTGTTGTGCTTGATGTGGATGAGACTCATCTGCATAAACAAATAATTTTTTATACATTTGACGTCCTAATCTTCCTTTTGGAAGCATTCCTTTAACAGCTCTTTCAACCATTTCTACAGGATAACTTTCTTTCATAACTCTAGCAGTTCTTTCTCTTAAACCACCAGTATATCCGCTATGATTGTAATAGATTTTTTGATCTAACTTATTACCAGTTAAATTGATTTTAGAAGCATTAACAACTATTACATAGTCACCACAATCGATATGAGGTGTATATGTAGGTTTATGTTTACCTCTTAAAACATTAGCAACTTTTGTAGCTAGTCGACCTAAGTTTTGACCTTCAGCGTCAATTACATACCAAGTTCTCTCTAAGTCTTCTTTTCTTTGCATATAAGTATTTTTCATAATATTTTCCTTTCTTACCAAGAATGAATTTTCCCACGATTCATTCTAAGCGGGAATAAATTTAATGTACCATTATCAATTTTACTAAAAAAGCACATATTTGTCAACTAAAATATATGCTTTTACTTTACTTTTAGTACTAATATCAACTAACTATTTAATTGAATAAATAAATACCTATCTTTATCACTTAAATCTTTTTCAATTGTAACAGTACAATCTAAATAATTCAAAGCCAATTCTTTTATTTTTTCTCCTTGTTTATAACCTATTTCAAATGCTATTAAAGCTTTTTTATTTAAATATTTATGACAATCTTTTAATATATCTTCATAACATTTTAAACCTTCGTTTAAAGCAAATAACGCAATATGTGGTTCATTATTATAAACTACATCCATAATATCTTCACCATATGCAATATATGGTGGGTTACTAATAATGCAATCATATTTATTTTTTAATGGTTTTAATAAATCGCCTAAATAGAAATTTATGGAAACATCATTGTTTATTGCGTTTTTTTCGGCTACCTCTAGTGCTTTTGAACTAATATCTACTGCATCTACTTCGCAGTTTAATTTTTTTGCTAGGGTAATTGCAATGCATCCACTTCCTGTTCCTAAATCAACTATTTTTAAATTTTTCCTATTTTTTAATCTTTCAATTGTCTTTTCCACTAATCCTTCGGTTTCAAATCTTGGAATTAAAACATTTTCATTGACTTCAATTACATTACCATAGAAATCAACATTTCCAATAATATATTGAACAGGAATCCCTTGATTTAGTTTTTTTATGCCTTCTTCTAATTCTTCTTCTTTTAAATATTTCTTTAAATATTCAATCATTTATTCTCCTCTAAGTTGTCTTGCTTGATCTTCGTTAATTAAAGCTTCTATGATTTCATCCATATCACCTTCTACAACTCTATCTAATTGTTTAGTTGTAAAAGATATTCTGTGGTCAGTTACACGGTTTTGAGGATAATTATAAGTTCTAATTTTTTCGCTTCTATCTCCAGTACCAATTTTATTTCTTCTTTCGGCGCCCAATTCTTTTTCTCTTTGTTGATTATAATAATCAAATAATCTTGTTTGCAATATTTTAATTGCTTTTTCTTTATTTTTAATTTGGCTTCTCTCAGTTTGTGAATAAACAACTATTCCAGTTGGAATATGTGTTAGTCTAACAGCTGAATCAGTCGTGTTTACTCCTTGTCCCCCACAGCCTGAACTTCTTGTTATATCAATTCTAACTTCATTCATATCTAATTCATAGTCTAATTCTTCTGCTTCTGGCATAACTAATACGGTTGCTGTTGAAGTGTGCACTCTTCCTTGTGTTTCTGTTTCAGGTACTCTTTGAACTCTATGAGCTCCACTTTCATATTTTAATTTTGAGTAAACTCTATCACCTTTAATCATAAATTCGACTTGACTATAACCTCCAGCTTCACCTGGTTCTTCATTAAGCATTTCAATAGTCCATCCTTGCTTATCAGCATATTTACTATACATATGAAATAAATCGCCAGCAAAAATATTTGCTTCATCACCACCAGCTGCACCTCTTATTTCAACAATAACATTTTTATCATCATTTGGGTCTTTTGGTAATAGTATAACTTCAATATCACTTTCTAGTTTTTCTTTTCTTTCGTTTAAATTTGTTAATTCTTCTTTAGCAAATTCTTGTAAATCACTATCTTTTAACATTTCCTTTGCAGCTTCTATGTCTTCTAAAATTTGTTTATACTCTTGGTAGGCTTGATATGCATCTTTTAAATTTGCTTGTTCTTTGGATAAATTAGTCATATTTTTTACATCTGATATAATCTCTGGTTTAGTTAATAAATCATTTATTTCATTATATCTTGATTCTATAATTTGTAATCTTTCTATCATTATTTCACCTTCTTTTTGAACAATTAAAATTATACTATATTATAAGTTTTTTAGCAATAAAAAGACTATTATAATAAAAAAAATTGTAAATTAATTACAACTTTCCATATAAGTATAAGTCAATTGATTGTATTGTCCGCTATTTTCAACTACAAAACATCCATTAATTTCTTCTTTATTAATTGGATTATATATTTTCCCATCTTTAGTTTTTCTAACATAACCATTAGTTATTAAGTCATTTACACTTATATTATATTTTCCATTTTCTTCAATTTCATCAATTATATCAGTATGGTCGGAAACATATCTAATTGCACTTTCTTTTAAGTTAGATAGTTGTTGTTGATAAGATTTCTCTTTTGCTTCCTTAATAAAACCTATTACAGAAGGCATTACTACAAAAGTTAGTAATCCTAATAAAATAATAACTGCTAATAATTCAACTAATGTAAACCCTTTTTTTTTCATTTTATTCATTCCTTTACAAAAAAGAACCTATTTACAGGTCTTTTTAAATTACTTAATGGCAGGGAGTTTCAGATTCGAACTGAAATTCTCGGTTTTGGAGACCAAGCGAATAACCATTAACTCAACTCCCTATATAAAGGTTAAAACCCATATAACAAGTTGATTATATCATATATTTTTTAAATATTCAATATTTTTCTTTAATTTCATATAATAAAAGAGGTGATTTAATGATAATTAAGTATAATACCAAAGAAAGAGATTTACTTGCTAGGTTAATGAGAGCTGAAGCTGTTGGTGAGGGAGACCTTGGAATGTTGATGGTTGGTAATGTTGTTGTGAATAGAGCTCTAGCTGATTGTTTAACTTTCAAAAATGTTACTACAATTACTGATGTTTTGTACCAAGCTAACCAATTTAGTGGTGTTGATAGTCCTTTATTTTTCAGTAGTCCAACAACTATTGAAAAAAGTTTAGCAAATCGAGTTTTAAGAGGGGATTATTTCTATCCGGCTACTAATGCTTTATGGTTTTATGCTCCTAGAACCGGTGAATATTGCAAGAGTGTGTGGTATGGTCAAACACTAGCTGGCAGATATAAAAGTCATTGTTTTTACAACCCTGAACCAGGGATTTGTAAAGATATACATTAAAATGAAGGAAAACTTCATTTTATTTTTATTTCATTTAAACTATTTATATAATTATTAAACTCTTTAAAAGATAAATTGGCATCAACCTTATAAAATTGTGTAACTGGTCTTGCTATACCGCCTGATAGAGCAATAAAATAATCATTTATTTCTTTTAAAGCTTGTTCTTCACTTTCATATTCATATATTCCAACTTTTAAATAATTTGGGTGTTCAAGGTGATAGACTTTATCATCTTTATAATACAAAATAAAACAGTGCATATGTTCTTCAGCTTCTAAATCATCAAAGTCATCGCTTTCATAAATTCGCGTGCAATACATTTTATTTTGTATATTTAAGCTTTCTAGTAAATAGTGTATTAAATACACTTGTTCAACACAAGTTCCGATTTTGTGTTTTAAAACTTCTTCTATTGAAGCTGTTTTGTATAATTTCCTTACATTTTTCATCTCACCCATATGTTTTTGTCCGTTGTAATCTAGCCAACCATATTTTATGTTTTCTACCATGAATGCTAATATATCTTCTGGAGTTCTTATATCTTTTATTTGCATATAACCACCATATCTATACTACTAGATTATTTATCTATTTGCAAGAAAAAAAGAAGATTTCTCTTCAATTTAGATTTTTAAGACTTGACCTATACTTAATATATTACTTGTTAAATTATTTTTTCTTTTTATTTCATCTACAGTTGTGTTGTAATTTCTTGCAATACTATATAAATTATCACCTTTTTTTACTGTATATGTGTTTGCCTTAGTAGATGGAATTAGTAATTTTTGATTGATACTTAATATATTACTTGTTAAATTGTTTAATGATTTTATTTCATCTACAGTTGTATTGTATTTGTTTGCAATACTGTATAGATTATCTCCTTTTTTAACTATATAAGTTTGATAACCTTCTGATGGTGTGGGTACTGTTTTTGTAGGAATTAATAGTCTTTGACCTATACTTAAATTAGTAGTTGATAGGTTGTTATAGTCTACTATATCCTTTACATCTAGGTTATATCTTCTTGCAATGTTATATAGATTATCACCTGATACTACAGTATAAACTGTATAATCACCTGGTTCGACCGGAACTTCTGTTTGTGGAATTTTTAGGACTTGGCCTATATTTAACAGATTACTTGTTAAATTGTTTGCAGCTTTTAATTGTTCTACAGTTGTGTTGTATTTTTTAGCTATACTCCAGAGGCTATCACCCTTTTTTACTGTATATGTATTTTGAGTTGATGGTAATCCTATATATTCGCTAACTGCTCTAACTACTGCTTCTGCATATCGTTCATAATTGTTTTTTAACCTATTGGCATCAGCTTCTGTGTCTAGAAATCCATATTCTACTATAATTGGTTCTGTTATACCTGTGTTTCTATGTATAAAATAGTAATCTTTTGATGTGTTGCTTGGTAATCTTCTTTGATATGCTTTTCTAAGTACTTGGCCTTCCTTACCGATTTCTTCTAAAACTAAGTCTGATAATTCATTATTATTGCGTAGAGCGTATATTACTTCGGCACCTTCGCCACCTCCGGAAAGATTTTATGTGATTAGGCTATCATTTTTTTCTTGATTTTACTGCATTTTTATTTTTTCTAAAAATAGTATAGGGGATGGTAAGATTGTGTGATTAACAATTTTACCACCCTATTTTTATTATTTAATTTATTTCTTCATAATTAGTTTTTATATCTTCTAGCACCTTAAATCTATATTGAATTTCTATATTTCTATCTTTATCAATATAAATATTTTTTACTAAAGTTTTTATGAGTTCTCTGTTGGGTTCATCTAAATTTAAAAGTGATTTTATTTGTTTTTCATGTTTAGCTATTTCTTTTGTATCTTCTTTAATCTGATTTTCTTCATTATCAATTTCATTAATTTTATAATTTAAGGCTGATATTTGTTTTTCCGTTTGTGTCGACATTCTTGTATAAGTATCAACACTTATTATTCCATTAAATTTGTCATCATATAAAGCATCAGATTTTCTTTTTAATTCATCAATCTCATTTAATAATTGTTGCTTTTCCTTTTGCCTATCATTCTTTTCCTTTGCTCTATCTTGTAATACTCTTTCAGATAACTCTTTGATATTTAAACTATCTAAATATTTTTGACAAGTAGTTTTAATAACACTCATTATTTTTTCTTCTAGTTTATCATAAGGAAAGAAATGTGGATAACACAAATGTCTTCTTGGATCTCTTGCATATTTATTGCAATTAACACTCCAATATTCTCCATCCTTATAGTTTTTATTTTTTCTATAAAGAACACTTAAAGAATTTCCGCATTCTTTGCATACAAGTAGATTTTCTAATAATCTTTTTTCTCTATTACAATGAGTTGTTCTTACTCTTGCAGGAGCATTTTGTATTGCTTCAAACACTGTCTTACTAACTAGAGGTTCATGAGTGTTTTCTACTATTATCCAAAACTCTTTTTCTAAAGCAACTTTCTTTTGAGATTTATAGCTTAATTTTGTTTGAACATTTTGTACCATATCCCCTATATACATTCTATTTTTTAATAATTTATTTACTGAGGATATTGTCCATACATTCACTTTTTGTCTTGAAGATGATTTAGTATTTTTATACATACTAGGACTTAATACCTTATTATCATTTAAGTATGATACTATATCACTTACTCCAGTTCCAGAAAGAGCCATTTTAAATATATTTTTAACAACGGGAGCAACTTCTGGATCGGGTATTAAATGTCCTTTATCAAGTGGATCTCTCATATATCCATAACATGGTTTACTACCTATAAATTTACCTTGCTCTTTTTTATTTTTTAGTATTGAACGAATCTTCTTAGAAGTATCTTTACTAGTCATATCATTAAACAAAGCTTTAAATGGAGCAATGTCATTATTAGCGCTTTCTAGAAATGTATCAACTTGATCTAGTATAGAAATATATCTAATTTTCTTTTGTGGAAAATATTGTTCTACATAATAACCACATTGAATGTAATCTCTACCTAATCTTGATAAGTCTTTCGTGATTACACAATTGATTCGACCACTTTCAATATCTTTTAATAATCTTTGAAAAGAAGGTCTATCAAAGTTAGTTCCAGTAAATCCATCATCTACATATTCATCAACCAAAGTATATCCACTCATTTTTACATAATCCATTAATAAATTTCTTTGATTGATTATACTTTCACTCTCTGACTCATAAGTTTTATCTTCATCACTTTCTGATAATCTGATATATAAACCTACTCTATAAAAACTTGGTGCTTGTATTATATTGTTATACACTTACTACTCCTTCCAATGTGCATAACTTCAATAAGCAATATCATTATACCACAAACTTTTACTGCTTACTATTTTCTAACATCAATTTTAAGTACTCCTCTATTAAATCAACCAAGTTTTTATCTTTATCGAAAGTTTCAGTTATATTCACTAATCTACACCTCTCCTTTCATTTTATGAAATAAGAACGACTATAAGACTTTATTATCAAAATTAGAGCATAAAAAAATTAGTTATATTTCAAACTAATCTAGTAATAGAAAATATTATATTCTTTTAATCTATTTCGTTTTCGCTTAACATTTTGAAGTTCTAATTTGTAAAATTCTAGTTTTTTTAAATAATCTTTACGGAAATAGTTTTCACTTAACCATTTAACGCCTTCTTTAGAAATTATTACTTTACCATCTTTTAAATACTTAAATGATTGATTATTTCTTTTTTCCATTCTATTAACTGCAACACCAATAACATTTTTACTTCTATTAAAATAACTTCTTAAATCATATAAAGATATATCTTTATATTCAAATTTATTATGAGGAAAATTAAGCTCGTCTTCTAATCTTAATATTTGTTTTTTAAAGAAAACAATTTCAGCATCTAAATAAAATAGATTGTTATTTAAATAAACTTCTTCTATCCATTCTACAAGTTCCAATTTTAGATATACTACTCTTTCACCATTCTGAGCAAAATGTTCATCAATCCATCTCTCATTTGGATGTCTTCTTTCTAATCTTTTCACTAATCTCTTATACTGTTTCTCACTCATATTAAACTTCTGTAAAACACGCCACTTCTCCATTGATTTAAATTCCATATTTCTCCTTTCATTTCTTATCACATTTTAGGTTACAATTAAATCCTCTTTTTAGGTTACATAACCGTGTAATACAATATATCAAGCATGGTGTATACACACCCATCTAGCTTGTTAGGGAATATCCCTAAAACCCACTAATAATCTCCGACAGTTTAGAAATTTTTTAATCAAATTTTCATTTAATATTTCAACTATTTCATAAAATTCATTATCAATTTTTAAAAATATAACTCACCCTCTTTCTTTGATAAAAATAAACATGGACATGAAAAAAGAGAGATAAAAAAATCTCTCAAATAATCCTTCTTTATAATTACCCTATATTACCATAATACCACAAAATAATAGGAATTGCAATGGCACGATTTTCATCAAATGCTTCACTATCCATTATAAAATAAGGGCTTGTAAAAGAAAAAATAATTTGCAAAAATACAAATTATTTCTATCATCTTACAACTTTCCTATATTATCATTTTAGCACAAAATCATAGGACAGTCAACGGACATGATGCAATATTAACCTTCTTTTCCTGAAATTCTATTGAATTTATATATTATTTAATGCACTCTAAATTCATCAATTAATACACCTGCAATTTCATTGTCATGAGCTATCAATATACATAAAATATCTTCATAAGACTTAATTAATTCTTCATCTAATTTTATTTTATCGCTATATTTTGTAAATGATTTAATAATTATCATATTAATAATAATATCTACATCGCCTTTTAATTCTTTTTCTAGAATATTATAGTTACTATTGTTGTAAGATAAGATTTCTTTTACACTAATTAAAATTTCAGGTAGTAATTCATCAACATTCAGTAAATATAAAGATTTAATAGCATCCCTTATATAATAAATTCCGTACTTTGAAAACTGCCTGTTTAAAAACATTTTATCTTCATAGCTATAACTTGTTTTTATCTCCGAAGGATTCCACTTACAATCTCTTGATGCATTAAAGAAAAGACATTTATATAATTGCTTTTTTACTTTTTCATTTTTAATATTAACAATTCTTTTTTCAACTTCTGATATCTTCTTTTTACAGATATTTCTCCTAGAAGCATTATTATAAGAATCATAAAATTCAGCAATAAAACCACCCATAATTTTCTGATAAAATTCTATTGCTTCCTCTTGAAATATTTCAAAATTAATATCTTTAAACAAAAAATCAATCACATTTTCATTATATTCTAATGTGTAAATTAATTCTTTTTGTATAAAAGAAACTAATTCAAATTCACTATATGTATCAATGATTTCATAATATAGCCTATCTTCTTTACAAGAGTCATATATATTTATCATGCATTTCAACAATTCTTTTAGAATTTTTTCAAAAGATTTGTTACTTAAAGTCATTCCACAATTAACAATTTTAAATAGTAATTGTATATCATAATCATCAATATTGAACTGATCAAAATTTAATTTTTTTTCATCAAACAAATAATCTTGTATAACTTGTTCTTTTAAGCTTTCATACTTTTTTTCGCGACTTTCTTCAAGTTGATAATCCACACCAGAAAGATTGGGCACAAAATTAGGCTTAAATACAAATCCAGACTCTTTAACATACGTAGCATTATATTTTTGATGATTCATTTCGTCTTCTGAAAGTTTGATGATAGTATTAAATATAATTCTAGATAAGTTAGAATTACCTAACAAATACTGAGATATTTTTAATTGTATTTGTTTAATAATACCATCATGTGTATCATTTATAATGCATTTCAAAATTATTGTTTTAATTTTATTTTTTATTTCATCACTTGTATCTTCATATAATTGACCTAATAAAATATTAATTAATTGTGGTTCAAAAATAAAAACTTCGTTTTCAAATATTTTTTCCAGTCCAGTAATCCAGAAATCACAAAAATTATTTCTTTCTAATGTAGATAATTTTTCTTCTTTTAGGGCTATGGAGATAAAACATATTAAGATGGATTCATATCCACTAGTTCTATCACTATTGCTATTTATAATACCATTTAATTCTTCAATACAATTTAGGAGCTTATCTCTATCGTTTTTTCCTCTTTTTCTATCTCTAATATAATTATCAATTTTATTTTCTAATTCAACATAAATCTCATTTTGTTTTTCATGTAAATCTGTCACTTTTTTTGCTTCACCAGTAATTTTAGTTTCAATCATTGATGTATTTTTATCAACTTCAGTTATTACAGCATTTCGCATATCGATTTTTTGTATTTGAAGATAATTAATTGCATTATCCTCAGTATTAGTAATAATAGTATATAAATAATCCAATATTTTAAAAACCCGTTTTTGAAAATCAAAACCAAAACTAATTTGCAAACTTATAGCATAATTTTCAATATGAATTGCACATTTTTTATCTAATTCATATCTATATTTTATTTCTGGCAACCCAATTTTTAATAATAATTGTTTTTCTAGCATTTGTAATTGAGAGTTATTTAAATATAAGGAATATCTATGAGTATCCCAATTTATAATATCAATACTCGTAACTAAATCTAAGGCATATCCAGGAAACTCATTTTGAAAATGTAGTCCTATATTCTCTATTACTGTCAATAAAATTACGTTATTTGATTTTGAATAAATTTTATTTTTAATATTTAATAGTATCTTTTCAACATTTTCTTTATCAGATAAATTCTGTTGAATAAAATTAATTATGGAATCTTTAATATAAAATACAATATCACTTAACAAATCAGGAACATATCCGTCCCTTGTACCAGCCATCCACATATTATTATTTCCATAATATTGCTTAATTTCATTTGTATCAATAAATTTTATTTTTACTTTAAGAACATTGTCGGGTGAGTTTTCTGCATAAACGTCAACAGAATTATTTATAAAATCAATTGCCCAATCTAATCCAATATAAAAGTTTACTCTAAAAAGATTCCACAACAAAACATTTTTATTTGGTGTTTGAAATGAATACTTATAATCTTCACATAATCCATAATCATTCTCGACATTACTATGATAATAAAATTCATTATTTGAGTTTTTTTTGATCCACAGAGTATTAGCAATAAAACACATTTCATGTGGCAATTCTTTAACAAGATTATAGTGTGCATTTTCTGAAATCCATTGTAATATTTCTTCCAACATTCTCTGATTTTTTTTACTTTCGCTGTTATAATCCTCTAATAATTTAGTGAAAAAGTTCTTTAACCATTCAGAACAAGTTTCTGAAAGTTTGAAAAGTACAACAAGATATTTATCAATATATTCAATGACATTGAACCACTCTTTATCGACTTTTTGGAAAGCATCATCAACAAAAAATTCTAAAATTGAACAAACAAGTATATCAATTTCTTTTAATCTGTTATTGTTTTGATTTGTATAGTCTAAACAAAGTTTTGCAACTTTAGACTCATTAATAGCATTTTTTAAATATAACTTTTCTTGAGCAATTATTTTTATTATATTTTTACGACTTCCACCAGTTGGAATCAATATAGCTTTTGGAAATTCATTATTAAAATCAACTAATTTCAAATCGAAGCAATAAATATTGCAAATATCTATAAATTCATCTAATAAATTATTATCTAAAATATTAAATATATTTTTTTCGAAGAAATTGTCATTATAATTTGATTTTAATATTCCAATTTCAGTTTGCTTTTTCCACTCGTTAGATACGCAATTAGAAAATACCAAGTTATTTATAAATTTATCCTGATTTTCTTTAGTAAATAATTTATTAGAAATCCATATTTGATATCTTCTATAGACACATCTACCCATTTTTTCTATTTTTTTATAAAAATTATCATATTTCCCTTTACAAGAGATAAACTGTTCATCAAAAAATTGTTCAAAACATATGTCTTCAAATATATCATATTTTAAACGAATACCCTCTTTATTACGTATAACTATTTCTTCTGAAATTAAAGCAGAAATAATATTAGAATCAATATCTTTCTCACTGACTCCTAAAATAAATTTTTTTGCTCTGTCAAAAACTATTTTTTCTATTGCCTTTCTAACATTAGATACTTTAATATTATATTTTTTAGTTTCAGACTTCAAACAAATTATATTTTCCCAAATATAATATCGGAGTTTATTAATATCATCTATACAGTCTGGATTAATATTATATGACATAATGATATTTATATAAAAAGGTATTTTAAGCAAATCGTTATAGCTATTATTTTGTGCTAACTTGTTTATAATTGGGTATTTTTCTTTAATTAAATTTAACTCTTTTGATGAGATTTCGTCTATCTCATACAATTTAATCATATAGTTAGATTCAAGTTTTATAAATGCATTATTATCATTTGATCTACATGAAGTTATTATATGTGCATTCTCATATTTTGATACTGTGGAATATAATGATTCTAATAATTCTAGTTTAGTTTTTGACGCATCAGCAATAAATTCTAAAGCATCTATAAAGAATACAATTCTTTTACCATTTAGAAAATCTAACATAGTTTTAATATCAAAATCCCAAATACTATTTAGATGAGTTTCTTCAACAAATCTTTCAGCACGTGCAAATAAGACCAATTCCTCATCATCAAGGTATTTTTTGCATAAAACTGACTTCCCGCTACCAGCAATCCCTTGAATGGATATAAATTTATTATTATCATCTTTTATTTTTTTCAAAAAATCTGATCTATCAATTTCATATTCGCCATTTATTTTTACATCTATATTTTTTATACCAACATTTTTGCTAATATCTAAGGCTTCACTAAATTTTAGTGATATTTCGTTGTAATTTTCAAATTCTTGTTTAAGTAATATGAAGATATCTTCTTGAAATTTTATATCATTTTTTGATCGTGTTACAATATCTAGAGTAGTTATTAAATTCTTGCTTTTATCAAAAGGAATATTACCAATTTGATTTTTTCCAGTATAATTTTTAATTTTTGTAATTTTATCATTATGTAACACAAAGAAATAGACTTCTGTAATTTCAGAATATTTATTATCCTTGTTATCTCTGACATTTTCTAAAGTACTTTTAATCTTATTTTCCACATCAAAAGTTGTACTTACTTGAATATATATTTTTTTATCTTCTGATATCAAATCAAAATAAGGAAAATTACATCTCTCATCATTTAAATTATAAAATTTTTGATTAAAGTATAGTTCACAAATATTCTGCGCAAATAATTCAAACATTTTTGCATTATCAAATAGTCCATTTTTATTAGCTAATTTTATCTTTTGTTCATATGCAGACATATAATCTATAATAAAATCCATTCTCTCTTTTGAATACATCCTAATCACCCTAACAACTTATTTAATAATATAGAAAAATTTTTTTTATTTTGATTTATCACTAAAGATTTAGTATTTACTTTTTTTAGCCTTTTTTACAAAGAATATCTCGAATATAAAATCTATACCATTTTTTATAAAAATCTAATCAACTTTGTATTGTTCAGTTAAATATTTAAAAGTTGAATTACTTTGTATCTTACTTGAAGGTATCAAAACATATTCCCAATGTTTATTACCTGTTGAGTCTGCCCATTTTGATACTAATTGACAATATGAAAGTGCTCTTTCCTGTTTTGCTAAAACATCAGCATCATCTAATTTATTATCTGCTTTTACTTCAACTAAATATACAATAGATTCTGTTTCTACTACAAAGTCTGGTTCATAACGTTTTCCACCATTATATATAATATTAAACTCATTTGGACTAGGTCTTAACCATGTACGTACAAAATTATCTTCTCTTTCAAGCTGTCTGGCAAGTATAAGTTCTGGTTCACTATCAAATTTTGCTGAACTAAATACACCTCTCTTTATTCCATCAAATAATATTGAAGTTATTTTTCCATCGTTTTTAGAATCATATGAATCAAAAATATTCTTTACTTTACTATAACTGTAATTTGATTGAAAATTTATATTACTATTACTAAAAGCTTCTTCCTTTATCAATCCTTCGTTTCTAATAAAATGTCTTAACATTTGAGAATAAATTTCTGATGTTATTTCATTTTTATACATCATAACTATGTTTTTTGTTCCGTCTACACCATATTGTTGTTCATAATAATCTGTCAACTGACTTATTAATTTAAATAATAGCTCTGAACTTTTTTCATAATCAATTTCTGCTTTTTTTCGTAACTCATCAACAATCGACTTTTTAGGATTCAATATATCAAAAGTAATATAACCTTTTTCTATTTTTTCTTCGTCTGAGGAATCTAATAAATTTCTTAAAATTAATTCATTTTCTATAGGTTGCTGATTAAATTTAGTTAAATCCAAATCAAAATCATCAAAGTAGTATTCACCTTCTTCTCTTTCTACCTTAATCTTTGGTATTAAAATAAATTTATTAAGAATTTGATCGTGTGTCTTAATAATATTTTCTTTTATCCAATTTTCAATCGGATTTTTATTTTCATCATAAATTTTACCATAATCCTTATCTTTTTTTATTTCATATTCTATAGCATCTTTTATTTTAATTTTTCCTTCATCCGTAAAATTATTATTAGAACTTAAAGTGTAATTTTCAACATTCTTTACTAATAAATCATTTATTCTATTTGCAAAACCATATTTTTCGCTTTCCTCACATACAACAAGTTTATCACACAATTCATCATCTGAGGGATATTCCAGAGGTAAGCGCGTAAAAATTATTTTTTCCTTTTCTAGTTCTTCAGCTTTTATAATATTACCTTTATTAAAAATTGAATCACCTTTTTGGGCTTCTTCTATAATTTCCTTAAATTTATCATGTGCTGTAAGCATAACAGAGTCAATATCCTTATCACCAGTTCTTTCACCATAAGGTAATCGCAGTCCTCTTCCTACCATTTGTTCCCTTAATATTTTTGAACTTGCTGTCCTTAAAGGCACAATTGTATAAAGATTATTTACATCCCATCCTTCTTTTAACATATTAACATGAATTACTATTTCAATTGGATTATCAACTTTTTCAACATCCAAAAGCAACTTTGTATTAACTTCAGTTTCAACGCCTGACATTTTTGAATTTATTGTTATTGTTTTAAATTTATAATGTCCATTCTGAAAGTCATCAGATTTTATATACTTTTCTATTTTTGAAGCATGTTCAGTGTCTTTACATACAACTAACATAAATGGTTTTATTAAATCCTTTTTCATACTTCTAGAATAATAAAATAGTTTTTCCTTAATGCGTTTATGACATAAAATTCCATCATTTAACATCAATTTATCTATCTCATCATCACCAAAATTATAAAAATTAATATCCGTTCTAGTAACTGCAAAAGGAACTCTTGTATATCCGTCTTTTATTGCTTCAGATAATGGATATTCGTACACAACATTTTTAAATGGAATTTGCTTACCTTTTACATTTACTAAAGGTGTGGCAGTCAATTCTAAGCCTAAAATTGGTTTCAGATTGTTTATAGTTTCCATTCCTCTATCTGCTCTATAATGATGTGATTCATCCATAATAATGACTAAATCTTTCATTTCTGCTAATTCATCATAAAAAGACATTCCTCTTACTTCACTGAAAGCTTTCATTTTTGTATTTTCTTTATCAAATTTACTTATATTATAAACATAAATTGTTACTTCAGAATCAAATAAATTTATCATTCTATTAAAATCATCATCAGCGACTACTCTTGGAGGATTATTAAAACATCCAATTCCTTTAAACACATATTTAGAATTATCTGGATTTCCTAGGTCTCTTTTTAATTTTTCATATATAGTTGTAGATGGAGCAATTACTAAAAAATTTTTAATATTATAATTTGTATAAAGATATGTTATGAATGCTCCCATAAGTCTAGTTTTACCAACACCTGTTGCTAATGCAAATGTTAATGAAGTAAATGTTCTTTCAAATTCAGTAAATATTGGATATTTTGAATTAATTACCTTTAAATTATTAATATTATCTTGGTTATATTCACTCATTAAGTTCGTACTTTTTAATATATCATCCAATATTTGCAATGACTTTTCTTGCGGGTTTCTTAACGACATTATACCAGATATATAATCAATAGAATACTTCATACTATTTACATCATTCATAAAATTCATCCTCCATATCATTGGAAATATCATTTACAACATTTAGATTATAATTATTTACATTAAAAACACATTTATTTAATAACATCTCTGGTATTTTTTTTATCATTATATTTTTGTACTTATTTAACAGTTCTTCATCATAAGCAGTACACGCAATAACAAGATACTCTTCAGGAAGCATAGAACCCTTTATTTTTTCTAGTGTCATTGAATTTAAAAATTGAGTTGTTACATATAAATAACTATTTTCATTTCCTATTGATTGTTTCCAAAAAATTTCTTTATCAGGATTGTATTCAAAACCTTCATGGAGTGCAACTGATCTTGCTAGCATTTCTGGATTGTAGTTTTTATTAATAACCATTTCCCCAAAAGAATCTTCATTTATTAAAGTTGGTGCAAGTTCATAAAAATTGTAACCTCCTCCACCATTCCAATTAACAATCGAGGTAATTCCACCATTATCTTTTCCATCAATGATTAAATTTAATCTTTTTATACAATGCGTATATACATGTTCACCCATCTCAATTCCTATCCAATTTCTATTCATTTTATGAGCAACCGCTGCTGTAGTACCACTACCTAAAAATGAGTCTAAAACATAATCTCCTTCATTTGTACTCATTTCTATTATCCTGTTTAACAATAATTCTGGTTTTTTACCATTAGGAAATTCTACTTGACCTTCTTTTGTTAAATTATTAAGATTTATTCCATCCCATAAAGTTCCTTGTAAGTCTTTCTTTAACCATTTTCCATCTTTATATTCTGTTACATCTTTTAGCCAAGTAAGTAATCTAAATTTATCGCCTTTATAGAATTGCTCATATTCATTTCCTTTGTTTTTACCAGTCTTAGGAATATATTTGATGCTAATTACATCTGAATGTTTAATGCCTTCTAATCTTTCCATTACTCTTGGTCTAATTGAAGATTGTGGCATTGCAGTTGTATGAATTCGATCCATATACTTATAATATACTTCATTTTCTGAAATATTTTCTTGCTTTGCAATTTGAGATATTGACATAAATTTTGCATTTTGACGATTATATATTTTAATTTCATTTCCATCGCCATCTACTGTTGATGCTAGATATTCAGGGTCTCCTTTTTCATATAATACCGACGTATATTTCCAGCTAATACCTTCATCTTTATATTTTTTTACCAATTCACATATTTCTGTATACGCATATGCATTTTGTAGCCATTTAAAATTATCATATTTTTTAGTATATGTAAGGATAAATTCAATATTCTTTTTTAATCTTTTATCTTCCCCTCCACCACTTGCACCTGCAATATTCTTCATTTTAACTGTTATAGTATTCAAATAATTATTTCTACCAAAAATTTCATCACATAATACTTTCAAATATGCATATTCATTATCATCAATTTGAATAAATATTATACCATCCTCTCTCAATAATCTCCGCAAAATAACTAAACGTTCCTTCATTAGGTTTAGCCAAATACTATGTTCTAGATTATCATTATAATGTTCAAATGCACTTCCAGTATTATATGGAGGATCTATATAAATACATTTTATCCTTTCTGAATAATCCTTTTCTAATGCTTTCAATGCTAAAAGATTGTCCCCATGAATGAGAATGTTTCGAGAATTTTTATCACCATAACTTCTTTCATCATCCTTAATCAATATTCTAGGTTCTACCTTTTCTTCATTGTTTTTTCCTATCCATGTTAATTCTAATTTACTTTTCATAATATACACCACACTTATAATTTCTCTTCTAATCTTAAATACTTATTTTTATCTAATTAAAAAATTTTTTAAATTAAAATTTTTTGGATGATTGCTAATATTAATTATACTATAAAAACTGGCAAAAATCGACTTTTTATGATTAATTAGTATCAATTATTGTTTTTCTTAATTCTTCTTCTAAAGAATGCGATAATTGTATTAAATATTGTTCATTAAAATCAATATCAGTTCGATTTGACATCTTTTTTTCAATAAGATCAAATATTTCATTTCTATCTTTTTGAATAGCAATTCTATCAAAAATTAATCCAGCCCATGAATTATCAAAATAATGGCAGCCCATAAATATTAATTTTAAATTTTTATCATTTGTTGCAAAGAAAATTTCTTTATCTGAAAAATGGTAGTGAAAATTATTGATTGATGACAAATAAGAGATATCCCAAGCCTAATTTTTACATCCCCTAATAATTTTTTCAAAATCTTTACTTTTAATATTTTTTGGTGCCTTAATAGTCGAATAGTTAGTGAATAATAAAATTGCATAGGTAATATCATACATAGATAATTTTAAATTATCATAATACCAATCAAGATACTTTAAAATTTTGTTTTTTGTAGATAATTTAGTTAGAAAAACCTCTGCAATTTTTAAAACCGAACAATAACTAAGTAAATATGTAATACTTTTATTTTTATAATTTGCATGGCGGTGAAATTTTACTGATATATCAAATTTTTGTAATTTATAGTTCCCATTTTTTAAATGATTTAAAAAAACTAAACTTGGAATTTCAGATAGATAAGTCAACAACTCATTTAATTGCCTAATGACTTCTGAATTTTCTGTTAAATCTCCATATTCATTCATTGCCAATCCAATATTATATTGTAATCCATTACAATTACAAAACATCAAAAATGATAGTAGCATTATCATATTATCTTCTTTTTTTTAATTCACCATTTTTAAGATAATCAAACAACATTGAAGTTATATTTCTATCTAATACAATAATTTTGTCTTTCTTATTCATCAAATATTCTTTGTAATGAGTAAATTTTCCTTCCATAGCATAATAAGGATGAAAAATAATTTGAAAAGAATTAACTAAATCAAATATATCATTTAAATCATTATCCTCTAAAATAATCAAATCGTTCATACAAATCACCTCAAAACATTAGCATAGCTATTCTTATAATAATTAAACAGTTAATTATATTATACCATGTCTATATGGTTTTATCGTCTTTATCTATTTGTTTTAATAATTGATTTTAAATAATTTATTATGAATTAAAAACCGTATTCGGAAATCCACATACTCGTAATGGTGCACTGGATTAATTTTCATATGGTTTTTCATAAATTATATATTCATAATCAAATCTGCCATTTTCATCTCTAGCTTCAATAACTTTTAAATATTTATTAACTTTTAATTCATTTAATATTTTTCTAATAGTATCTCTACTTTCAACACAAATACTTGATAATCCTAATATAGAATAGTCCCAATTATCTGGTAATGATAACATTAAAGATAATAAACCCTTTGCCTTTAAACTTAATCTTCTATCCTTCAAATGATAATTTCCCATAACTATATATCCTTCTTCTCTATTTGATTTTATTTTCATATTCTCATATCCTTTCTTTTCTCAAAATAAAAAAGCCTATATAAATAGACTTTACGCTCAACAAACAATTTCATAAATCTAATTGTTTAATACATAATTTATTGTTGATTTTGTTAATGTACCATTATTTAATATATCAACATGTTCTTTTAAATATTGTTTAACAGTTTTTTTACTTGATTCTGATACATCATTTGGATTTATGATTATACTATTATAGCTTCCTTCTTCAAAGTTTAATAATACATACCTATTAAATGAATATCCATTTCGCAAAAACAAATCTACAATAACAGAGAATTTATTTCCTTGAGTTTTTGAAAGTTCATTGTATATATCTTCAGTAAAAAAATATAAGTCATCAATATTGTTCAAAAAAATATAATTTTTATTTATATCCTCTTCAAAATTAAAAATTTCATAATCGTTCATAAATATTCTCCTTTATTTATAAAAAACATTATAAGATTTTTCAATATTTTCAATAATTTCATCAACTATTTCTTTTGCTTCTTGCCAATTTTCAATTATTCTTGTTTGTGATGGTTCAATTGTTGCATGCAAGAACACATTTCTCTTATTTGAATATATTTTATTTAATTTTATTAAATATTCTTTTTCATCATTACTTATTAATTTATCATTTTCAATTTTACTTGAATTTCCTCTATCTTTATAAAACATTGAAAATTTATTTTTTTTATCAATCTTATATGAATACTTATTCACTAATACTTTTGTTAAGTAACCTTCTAATGTTTTAAATGCACCTGTAACACAACAAGTATAATCCTCACTTTCTTTTATTGTTTTAAGTGATGTGATTGATCCTGAAAGAGATTTTATCAATGCTTCATCTAAAAAAGTATATGAATTTGATAAATTTGCTTTAATTGTTTCTCTTATATCAGCTGTTGAAATTTTTGTTGTTGTAAACATGTTGTTTATTTCTATAATACTATCAAGAGATACAGAAGATAATTGAGATAATAAGGTCATTATTATACCAAAAGTTTTAAAAGGTCTACCTTGAATCATAACTTTATTAGTTTGAGGGTAAAATGTTATATCAATATGATCTTTATTATACCCAATAAAACGAATTCTATTATTACTATAATATTTAATTTGAATTTCAGAAGAAAACTCATCTTCAACACATTTAATAAGTTCTTCAATTGTTTCTTTATTACATGAAAACACTGTTTGTTTGGGTTGAGCACTATCAATAGGATAACCTAATTGAGCTAAATATTTTATTAATCTATTAGATTCTTCAGCATTTTTTCCAATAGGCATCATTTTTACAGACATCTTTTTAACCTTAACATAAAATTTAACTTTGCATTGTTTTCCTGATATAAAAAAGTTGCATGTATATTCTTCTTTACCTTGAACTTTAATATAATTACTAAAAACAAAATCAATATTCTTTTTAGAATAATCTTTGATATAAGTTTCTATATCATCTGGATTTATATATACTTCCATTACTACTTCACTCCTTCAACACAAATTGCTTCTGTTTTTTCATTATCATTTATTATTATTTTATATTTGACTCTTTTGCCCTTTTGTAATAATTGTTTATTACCAATAACACTACGCATATTAAAATATATATTATCTTCATTATTATCTTGCTTTATAAATCCCGAATATCCATTTTTCAATATCTTATCTATTTCACCAAATAAATATTCATTATCATTTTGTTCAATATATTCTCTTGCTATAGATTTTAATTGATACATATTTGGTTTTTTGGTAACATCTAAATCATATTCAGATATATAATATTGTAATTCCTCTGATAAATTCCAACCCATTAAATTTCTAAAATAAGCACACGCTTGATAATATTTTATGGCATTATCTTTTTTACCCTGCGATTCCCAACATAATCCCAAGTTATGCAATAAGGTCACTTTTGTTTCATCAATTAATTCATTCTGAATAGCTTTGCAATTATACAATAAACTCTCTTCAAACTTCCCAAAGCTATAGCAAATATTTGCAAGTTTATGCCATAAAAACCAGTAATTTTCTTTTTCTGCAAATTTTTTATAATTTTGAAAATCAATTTCTCTATTACTAGAAATCATACACTTTGAATATAGTATTCTACCTGTAATCCAAATTTTATTTTTATAATGAAATTTTTTAATTATTTCTAACGCTTCTTCACCAATTAAAATACATTTTTCATATTGTCCTATTTTTTCATATGACTTAACCATATTTTGATAATAAAATTCCTTGGACGATGCTTGTTCAAACTCGTCTTCTCCTATTTTTGTTGTAAAACATTCCTCAGATAATATTGTTGGATTAAGCTTTTCTAACCATTGCACAATCTTTTCTTGATTACTTCTAGATGTTAGTGAAGATGGTTTATTGTTATACACTTTTACAACTTTTTTGATAGTCAAAACATATGGTGTAAGAATTTCATTAGTTCCTTCTCTTTGTACAGAATGTTTAATAATTAATTCAGCCATTTTTATGAATTCTTCAAAGTTAGACTCATCATTATCTATATAATCTTTAATATATATGTCATATACACACCAACATAAAACCGATATTACATAACTGTTTTTTCTTATATATGAATCTTTAGGAATTTTAGAAAACTCACTTAAAAAAATATCTGATTTATTACATTTACGCAATGAATTACCATACTCTGCAAAAAGATTATGATCATCCTTATTAGAAGAATTCCATATTTTTTTATATAATACTAACGCATCATCAAAATTTTTATTATTATAAAATTCTTTTGCTTGATTCCTTTCGTTCATAATATCAGTCCCCCACAACAACTTAATATAAGTATAACATATATCTTGCTAATTTTAATTTTTTATAGAAAATACACATCAAAAATTTTATTTTACAGTTCTTTAGGACAATTTGGTTTATAATTAACATCATTAAATCCATAAACTTTTTTACAATCATTACAAATGATAGCAATAAAATCTAAACCATTAATATTGTGTCCTTCACCTTTTTCTATAACTATATTATCTCCTTTACATATAGGACAATATTTATAATCCTTTTGACTGCATGCATCTCTAACTATTTCATAACCATTATGAAAATCGTATTTGGGAATAAATTCTCCTGTATCAACACTTTTAATTCTTCCAAACATAAACTCTAACTTATCCACAGTTTTTTCCAAATGATAATGTCCACAATACCATTTATCATAATCTAATCTTTGCTCTACTTCATTTAGAAAATACTCCATAGATTTATCTACTGCTATTTGTGGTAAACTTAATTTAAAACTTTCTTTGGGTTCATATTTTAATGGACAAGTATGAGACAAAATTATATCAACATGTTTTCCTGAATACTTGTCTAATATATCTAATCTTTCTTGTTCAGTTAATTGTTCATCTTTAAACCAAGGATATCCTTTACTTATCCTATAATCTTTATCAATAGAATAAGCACCACCTATTACTAAAATACTTTTACCATCGATATTATAAAGTTCTCCATTTTTAGCAAATATTAAATTAGGATATTCATCTTCTACAAATACTTTACCACCAAACATTTCTACTTCATGATAACTTGAAATGTTTTCTGGTCTTTCTTCATGATTACCTTGAATACAGAAAAATTTAAAATTATATCGTTTTAATCTTTTCTTTAACTTTTTATCATATTCGTCTAAATAATAATTAATACCCACATAGCCTAAGATAATCATGATATCATCTTCATTTAATCCTAAATGACCGAATCTATAAAAATCTCCGTGAGTATCACCAGTTATATATAACATTCTTTTCACCTCTCATTTTTAAAGTAATTTGATATATCTATTATACCATCATATCCAGTAAAATAAGAAGCTTATTAAAGTTATACACTATGCCTAGAATTAACCACATAATACGCGTCCTCGCCTCCTGCATTTATGTGATTAGATATCACTATAACATCTTTATCATTTCCAAAAGCATCTAATATTCTATTAACTCTATCAGTAGGATTAACCGTTTCATCACTATTTCTAGTTAGTTTAACAGGTATCCCTAGTTCCCTAAACCTATCATACATGTATTCAGATATAGCCAAAGTCATGTTTTTTTCAGTAATTCCATTACCTAATGCACCCGAATCTTCCCCACCATGACCAGCGTCTATTACAATCTTTCTATTCATTATAATCACCTATAATAATGTATGAAAAAAAGAAAAATAAGTTAATACAAAAAAACAGGCAACAAAATACCCGTTTTAATTAACCTCTAATTTTATGAAAATCTAGCCTTAATTTATCAGCAACTGTAACCAAAAACTCTGAATTTGTAGGCTTTGCCTTATCAATATCAACACTATGTCCAAAAATTTCTTCCATGTAGTGCCAATTACCACGATTCCAGCTAACTTCTATAGCATGTCTTATAGCCCTTTCAACTCTAGAAACAGTTGTCTTATACTTTTCCGCTAATTCCGGATACAATTCTTTAGTTATACCACCAATTATATCGGGATTTTCAAATATTATAGCAACTCCTTCTCTTATAAACTGATATCCTTTTATATGAGATGGTATACCTAATTCATGCAACATTTTAGTAATCGCAACTTGCAAATTAGAATTATAAAAGTCTATATTTTTATTATTATCCTTAACTTTCATACATTCTTTAATTCTTTTTGCCAAATCAACCAACTCAAAAGGCTTCAATATAAAATAACTTACTCCGTACTCCGAAACTTCTCTTATTACTTCACTAGCATTATAACTAGTTGCAACGATAACTTTCTTATCGATACCATTTTCACGCATTTTTTCTAAAATATAAATACCATCTTTTTTAGGCATAATAAGGTCTAACACAATAACATCATACTCATTTATTTTATTAGTTATTACTTCAAATCCTTCTAATCCATCATAGGCACTTAAAACGATATCAATCTCGTCATTATCCTTAAAATATTCTTTTACAGCATCAACCAATTTGACATTATCGTCAATCATCAAAACTTTGATTTTTTGCATAACTATCTCCTTCTATTGTACTGCTAGAATTATTATATAACATTATTGAATTTTTGCATAGAGTAAGATTTATCTAGTTATGTCATATTGTGTCAAGTATTAACATTTATTGTCGATTACAATTTTAATTAAATCTTTTAATTTTTCAGGAACAACAGCACTTCTACTAACAAGCAGACCATCGCATAATTTTACAATATCATTAATATTATTTATATTAACATTCCCACCATATAACACTTTATTTATACCTTGTTCTTTGATAAAACTAATTGTTTCATCAAGCATTTTTAAATCTAGTTCTTTAACTTCAAGTGGTTCGAAAGCAACTATTACATCACTTCGATTAATTCCTTTTAAACATTCATCTATTTGCTTTAACAATTCATTTTTCAAAAAATTATCGCCAATACATAAAATAGGTATTAAATTATTTTTTAAGCAACTTTTAATTTTTTTATTTATAATTTCATTTGTTTCATTAAATAATTTTCGTCTTTCGCTATGACCTACAATAGCATATTCTAATCCTATACTTTTAGCAAGAAAAGAAGATACTTCTCCCGTGTAAGCACCAACATCTTCATAAAATATATTTTGAATACCAACCTTGTATCCTTTATTTAAAAAATAAGAAATATAAATATTAGAAGGACAAATAACAACTTTAGGATTTTTTACATCATCTAATTCTTTAACAAATTTTAAAGTTTCATGGAAATCCATATACATTTTTAAATTAGCTACTAAAAGTTTCATTTAATTGCCTTCAATCCAACTAGTTTCTTACCTTCAAGTAAAACTAAAGTTGCCCCACCACCGGTTGAAATATGACTAAAAGCGGAAGTATAACCAAATTCATTGATAGCAGCTGCTGTATCCCCACCACCAGCTATTTTTAAAGCGTCAATTTTACTTAATATTTCACACAACTTCCTAGTTCCATTACTAAATTGTTTTACTTCAAACATTCCAACTGGTCCATTCCATATAATTGTTTTGCTTTCTAAAAGATACTGTTTAAATAATTTAATCGTTCTAGAACCAATATCAAAGCCCATTTCATCTTCTTTTATTTCATTAATAAAACATTCTATTCCTTCATCATTTTTAGTTTTTGCTTTAATTACATCAATTGGCAATATAATTTTTTCAGGATATTCATCCAAAATTCTTTTACAAAATTCTATGTTATCATTATCAACTAACGATGAACCAACACTAAAGCCAAAGGCTTTAATAAATGTAAAAGCCATCCCACCACCTATTAAAATATAATCAGCTTTTTTTACTAAATTTTCAATTACACCTATTTTATCACTCACCTTAGCCCCACCAAGTATAACAACAAAAGGTCTTTTAGGTTTTTTTAAAGCATTGTTGATTGTTTTTAATTCATTTTCCATCAAAAATCCAATTCCTGATTCTATATTACTAGATATTCCTAAATTGGAAGCATGTGCTCTATGTGAAGTTCCAAATGCATCATTGATAAATAAATCACCTAAAGAAGCCCAATATTTCCCAAGTTCATAATCGTTATTACTTTCCAATTTACCATTTAAATCCTCAAATCTAGTATTTTCCATTAAAACTATTTTATTTTCTTTTATGGCCTTTTCTAGTTTACCTCCTCTAGTAAAAGGAACAAAAGTAACTTTTTCGTTAATTAATTCTTCTATTCTTTTAGCTACCGGTCTAAGTGTATACTTTACTTTATCACTTTCTTCTTTCACTTTTCCAAGGTGACTCATTATAACTACATTAGCACCATTCGTAATAGCATATTCTATTGTTTTAATGCTTTGTTTTATTCTAAAATCATCCATTATTTTTCCATTTTCAATTGGTACATTTAAATCTGCTCTTATGATTACAGTTTTTCCTTTTAAATCAAAATCTTTAATTGTTTTCATAAATACCTCTTTTCTTAATATTATTATAACATTTTTATCAATAATTATTTGGTTTATTAAACTTTGTTGTCTTTTGGTTGTCATTTTTTAAAAAACAATTTTAATTATTGTAATTTTTAAATTAATAATATATAATGTTCTTGGTGATTTCGATGGAAAGATTACAAAAAGTTATAGCAAACAGCGGTTATTGTTCTAGAAGAAAAGCAGAAGAATTAATTAAAAATGGAAAAGTAATGGTTAATGGAAAAAAAATAGAAGAATTAGGTTTTAAAGTTGATGGAAATGATATTATAACTGTTGAAAATAAAATTTTAAAAAAAGAAAATAAGGAATATATTTTACTTTACAAGCCAAGAGGTGTTGTTACAACTACTAGTGATGAAAAAGGAAGAAAAACAGTATTAGATTTAATAGAAACAAACAAAAGATTATACCCTGTTGGAAGATTAGATTATGATACATCAGGGTTATTATTGCTAACTAATGATGGTGAATTAACAAACATACTAATTCATCCAAAAAATGAAATAGATAAAGTGTATATTGCAAAAATAAATGGAATTATGAATGGTTTTGAAATTAAAACACTAGAAAAAGGTGTTTTAATAGATGGTAAGAAAACCGCACCTTGTAAAGTAAAAGTTAGAAAAAAAGAAAAAGATTCTTCAATTATAGAATTAACTATTCACGAAGGAAAAAACCATCAAGTGAAAAAAATGTTTGAAACAATTGGATTTAAAGTTTTAAAACTAAAAAGAGAAAAATTGGCATTTTTAAATTTATCAGGTCTAAAACCTGGAGAATACCGTTATTTATCGATTAAAGAAGTTAAAATGTTATACAGTTTAAAATAAAAGTTGAAATAAATTTATTTCAACTTTTATACACTCTTGCGACTCTTTTAGAAACACCACATATAAGTTCATAAGGAATTGTGTTTAAATAATTACTCAAATATTTAATATGTTCTATATCTTTATAAATATAGACCTTAGAATGCAAATTAACAGAATCGTCTATTTTAACCATTAACATATCCATACATATAGTACCAATTATTTGGTATTTTTTATTATTAATATAAACATATGAACCAGTCATTTTTCTATTTATTCCATCAGCATAACCAATTGATACAATACCAATTTTAATGTCACTGTCAGCTTTATATGTACCATTATAACTTACAATTTCACCCTTTTTAACTGTTTTTATTTCAATTATTTCACTTATCAAACTAAAGGTATTAGAAAAATCTAGATTGCCAGTAAGTCCATACATAATAATACCTAATCTACAACCATTACAAAAAGGAATTTTTGGATAATTAATTAATGTATCACTTTGCGCGATGTGAACAATTGGTATTTTACTTAAATCAATATCCTTAGTAATTTCTATAAATTTATCAATTTGTTTTTTTGTGTTTTCTTTATTTGAACCCTCATAAATATGTGTAAAAATACCTTTTAAATTTAAATTACTATTTTTAATTTCGTTAATTATTTGATTAAATTCATCTTTTTCTTTAATTCCTAATCTATTCATTCCAGTATCTATCTTTAAATGAATATTCAAATTATAATTTTTAATTTTATTAAAATAATCATAATTAGTTACTGTTACATCAATATTATTTTTTTCACAAATTTTCAAGTATTTTTCATTTATTATACCTAAACATAAGATAGGAATATTGAATTTTTTTCTTATTACTAAAGCTTCATCTAATGATGATACTGCTAAATAATTACACCCACCATCAATAATTGATTTTACAACTCTTAATCCATAATGACCATAAGAATCTGCTTTAACAACACCTATATAATATTTATAATCATTATATTTATTAATTACCTTTTTTATATTGTTACTTATATTAGTTAAATTAATACAAGCATAAGTATTTCTATAAGACATAATCTCACCACTTTAATTATATTCAAAAACAAACAAAAAAACCAAATTATTAGTTTTCTTCTACTTCTATAGCTTCAGTAGGACAATTCTCTGCAGCGTCGCGTACATCATCATATAGATTTTTTTCTATATCTTCCTTTATAACACGAGCAACTCCATCTTCTAAATCAAACACCTCATCACAAATTGCTTGGCAACTTCCGCAACCAATACATCTATCTTCTATAACTTTAGCTTTCATACTATTCCTCCTCGTAAATAATTATAGATAATTTATAATAAAAATGCAAGTAATTATTTGAAAAAAATGTAAAGTGTGGTATTATTATTATATAACATTGGGGTGAGATAATGCCAAGTAGAATGGAAAGATATTATCAAGCAGATGAGCGAATTCAAAAAAGAAGTAATAAAAATAAAAGTTTATACGATTCTTTATATGAAGGAGCAGAATATTCAAATGTTGAAGGAATTTCAATAATTGAAAAAAATGAAAGCGTTGATATAGAAAAAATAAAAGAACTTTTAAATTATGACAAAAAAAAGGAAGAACAAAAACCACAAACACCAGCTAGAGTTTATGAAGAACCTAAAATTGTTGAAGAAAAAAACTATGATTTAAAAGATTTTTTGGCTCAAGCAAAACAAGATAGACCAGAAAAAAAAGAATTAGCAAATACTCAATACAACATTTTAAAAAATATCGATTTAACTAAAAATTACAATGAAAAAGCAACTGAAGATGAACTAAAAAAAATGATTGAATCAATCACTTCTAATAATCAAACTGGTGATTTATTTGATGATTTAAAAACAATTCATAGTCCAAATTTAAAAGAAGAAGTTGAGGAAGAAATGGATAAATCGTTATTTACTTCAAGTTTAGGGTTTACTTCAAAAGATTTTGAAGATTTAAACGACATAAAACACGAAGTTAAGAAAAACGGAATATTAGTTAAAATACTTTTGTTTGTATTTTTAGTTATTATTGTTACATCATGTATATTTTTGGGCTATAGTTTTTTTAACAAATAGGAGGAAGGTTGAAAATAATAGTTGTTAGCAAGCATTGACTGAAAATCTCTATTCTAAAACTAGGAAATTGTTTACCAAAGATAAGGTTCCGTGCTCTTAAATATAGATATGAAATCTTATGGCACACTCATTTGTACTCCAGAGATAATCGACACATATAAATATACGGGTTTAAGAAACTAGTCTTAACACCTCTCAGTTTCCTTGCTCTTTAGTATACCTGATAACAATTTACTATTATAACAAAGAATAAATAATTATTATATATTTTCACTGCTGTTTGTGGCTTAAGCAAACGTAGTGAGCGGAAAGGAATGTTTAGAAATATGAATAAAAAGGGATTTATTTTAATAATTCCAACTTGATAAATAAAATAATTAATGGTAAAAATGTAATAAAAAGTAAATATATAATTGATTGGAGGAATATTTAATGAAAAACAAAAAAGGATTTACTTTAATTGAACTTATTGGAGTAATTATATTACTAGGTATTATTGCTTTAATTACCTATCCGATAGTTGGGGCGGTTATCGAAGAAAGTCAACAAAAAGCTTATGAAAAGCAAATTTCAGAATTAGAAAGGTTAAGTTATACTTGGATAACTAGAAATTTAAACAAATTAACAAAAGATGAAAGCATCGAGTATAAATTAAATTTCAGTGAATTGAATGATAGTGGTTTAGTATCATCATCACAAATTATGAGTCCAATTACCGGAGAAAACATCCCAGGTTGCATAATAGTTACCTACGAAGAATCAACTAATAAATTCATAGCCAATTACTCAGAATCATGTTAGGAGAAATTATGGAACAACTTATAGTAATAAAATATGGTGAACTAACAACCAAAAAAGGAAATAGAAATACATTTATAAATGCACTTAAAAATAATATTAAAAGAGTTTTAGTAAACAATGATTATAACATTATTGCTAATAGAGACCATATATACATTGAAACTAAAGAAATAGATGATGTATTAAAAAAATTAAAAAAGGTTTGTGGTATTCAAGGTATATTAGTAGCTTATAAAGTAAATACTAATACTGATACTATTAAAGAAGAAGTATTAAATATATTAAAAAATATGACATTCAAAACTTTTAAAGTTGAAACCAAAAGAGCTTTAAAAAGTTTTCCAATTAATTCAATGGAATTTAGTCGAATAATAGGTGGGCATATTTTAAAAAATATACCTAATATTAATGTAGATGTTCATAAACCTGATGTTTTAGTTAAAATTGAAATTAGAGAAGATACATATATATATTTTAACGAAATCAAAGGAATTGGTGGATATCCTGCTGGAATTCAAGGAAAAGGATTATTAATGTTATCTGGTGGGATTGATTCTCCTGTCGCTGGTTATATGGCATTAAAAAGAGGAATTGATATTGATTGCTTATATTTTGAATCCCCACCTCATACTAGCTTACAAGCTAAAGAAAAGGTTGTAAAGCTTGCTAGTATTTTAAATGAATACAGCGGAAATGTAAGATTATTAGTAGTTCCTTTTACTAAACTTCAGGAAGAAATTTATAAAAACGTTTTAAGTGAATATAACATCACCATTTTAAGAAGAATGATGTATAGAATTGCTAGTAGATTAGGATATAAAGTATTGATAAATGGAGAAAGTGTTGGCCAAGTAGCTAGCCAAACTATTGATAGCATGTATGTTATTAATAGTGTAACCAATTTACCAATAATTAGACCCGTAAGTTGCTTAGATAAACTAGAAATTATTGACATAGCAAAAAAAATTGGAACATACGAAACAAGTATCTTACCATATGAAGATTGTTGTACGATTTTCGTTCCAAAGCATCCTGTAATTAATCCTAAAATAGAAAAATGTTTATTATATGAAAATTTTTCTTATGAAGATTTAATCGAAGAATGTATCAATAATATAGAAATTATAGACAATTTTAATAAAAAGTATACAAATTATTTATAACCATTTATTACCATGTATTAAATTACCTAAAGTACGCAAGATATTAGTGTACAGGAGGTGAGTACATGAATAAATCAACTAATAAGATGGTTGTACCAGGAGCTAAACAAGCTATCGATAGAATGAAATATGAAATAGCTAACGAATTTGGTGTTAATTTAGGACCAGATGCTACAAGTCGTGCTAACGGAAGTGTTGGTGGAGAAATCACTAAAAGATTAGTTCAAATGGGTGAACAACATCTAGGAGGTAGCTTTCAAGCTAAATAATTAAAATAGATAGCAAATTCTGCTATCTTTTTAGTTATTATTGTCATGTATTTAAATTATTCTTTTGCCCAAAATAATAATAAAGGTGGTGAGATAATGAATAAATTAATAACACCAAACTCTAAAAAAGCATTAGAAAATTTAAAATATGAAATTGCTAAAGAGTTAAATATTAATTTAGGTGCTGACCAAACATCAAGACTAAATGGAACAGTTGGTGGCAACATGACAAAAAGATTAGTCGAGTTAGGACGCGAATACTACTCTAAAACAGAATCTACTAGTCCATAGTTTAACGCTTCATCTGCCGATAGAAAATAATCTCTTTCTGTGTCATGCTCAATTATTTCTAAACTTTTGTTAGTGTTTCTAGCTAATATGTTATTTAATTTAGATTTAAGACGTAAAATTCGTTCAGCTGCTATTTTAATTTCTGTTGCTTGACCACTAGCTCCTCCTAAAGGCTGATGTATCATAACTTCACTATTTGGCAAACAAGAACGTTTGCCTTTTGTGCCACAAGAAAGTAAGAATGCCCCCATTGAAGCTGCCATTCCTAAGCAAATTGTACAAACATCAGATTTAATAAAATTCATCGTATCATATATAGCAAATCCTGCTGTAATGCTCCCACCAGGTGAATTTATGTATAAACTAATATCATCATGATTAATTGAATCTAAATATAGTAATTGAGCAACTACAATATTCGCACTATCATCAGTTATTTCTCCTGTTAAAATAATTATCCTATCCTTTAATAATCTTGAATATATATCATAAGCTCTCTCACCTAAACTACTCTTTTCTATAACAGTTGGTATAAGCATAAAATCATCTCCTCTTTTATATAATAGTTAATAGATTGTATTTTATTCATTAAAATAAATGACAAATTTTTATTTTTTTGATATAATCAAAAAGAATAGGAGTGTACAAATGATAAAAGTTACATATAAAGACAATATTTATGAATATCCAGAAGGAATACTTTTATACGATATTGCAAAAGATTTTGAAAAAGATTTTAAATATCCAATATTGATAGCTAAGGTTGATAATCAAATCGAAGAACTAAGCAAAACTTTAGAAAAAAGATGTAATATCGATTTTTATGATAGAACTAGTATACCTGGCAATTCAAGTTATTCAAGAGCTGTTCATTTCTTAATGTTAGTTGCTTTCAAACATATTTTAGGTAATGACGCTGATGTTAAAATAGAGCATTCAATTGATAAAGGTGTTTACTGTACATCACTAAATAAAGAAATAAATGAAAAAATTATTTTAGATGTTGAAAACGAAATGAAAAAAATGGTTTCAATTGATTATAAATATGTAGAATTAAGTGTTTCAAGAAGAGATGCAATAAAATTTTATAAGAAAAAAAATCAACTTGATAAAGCTGAAGTTTTAAAATATATAAGCAACACATATGTTAACTTATATAGACTAGATGAATATTACGATTATTTCTTCAGTGAACTACCATATAGTACATGTGATGTTGATTCTTTTAAATTAACATATATTAAAGAAAACGGATTTGTATTAAGTTATCCTAATATCCACAACCCAGAAAAAACTGTTCCTTATACTCATCATGAAATGTTATTTGAAGCATTTAAAGAGTATACAAAAATGGGAAAAACATTTGGTATTTCTACGGCCGCTGATTTAAATGAAATAGTATCAACTGGTAAATACAACGATATAATAATGTTAGCAGAAGCTAGATACAATAGCCAATTATCAAATGTTGCTAATAGAATATATGATAAGAAAGGAAAGACTAAAATCATTTTATTGGCTGGACCTTCATCTAGTGGTAAAACTACAACGTCTAAAAAATTAGAAATTTATTTAAAAGCTAAAGGGTTTAAAACTCATAGTCTATCAATAGACGATTACTTTTTAGATAGAGAAAAAACGCCTAAATTACCAAATGGTGATTATGATTTTGAATCTATTAGAGCAATTGATATTGATAAGTTTAATGAAGATTTAATTAAACTATTAAATGGGGTTAAAGTAAATATTCCAACATTTAATTTTATAACTGGAAAAAGAGAATACAAGAAGAATTATCTTCAATTAAGTGAAGATGATATTATCATAATTGAAGGATTACATGCTTTAAATGATGAGTTAACTAAAGAAATAGATGACTCTTTAAAATTTAAAATATATATTAGTCCACTAACTCAATTAAACATTGATAACCATAATAGAGTTCATACTTCTGATACAAGGAGATTAAGAAGAATTGTAAGAGATAATAAATATCGTGGATATAATGCCAGTGATACTCTAAAGAGTTGGGGAAATATATTAGATGGTGAAGAAAAATATGTTTTTCCATATCAAGATAAAGCCGATGTAATAATCAATTCTGCTTTAATTTATGAATTAGGTGTTTTAAAAACATATGCTGAACCTTTATTATTTTCAGTACATGAAGATGATGAAGTTTACCCAGAAGCAATTAGATTAATTAATTTTTTAAGAAATTTTTTACCTATACCAAGTGATGATATACCAAAAGAATCACTATTAAGAGAATTTATTGGTGGTAGTATTTTTAATTAAGGAAGGAAGATAATATGATAAAAGTTGCAATTAATGGATTTGGTAGAATCGGAAGATTAGTATTTAGAATTATGGAAGAAAGTAATGATTTTGAGGTTGTAGCAATCAATGACTTAACTGATGCTTGCCAATTAGCTTACCTTTTAAAGTATGATTCTAATCATAGAAATTATAAAAGTGAAGTTTCTTTTGACGAAAACAATTTAATCGTAAATGGTAAAAAAATTAGAGTTTTTGCTGAAACCGACCCTAATAAATTGCCATGGAAAGATTTAGAAATTGATCAAGTATTCGAATGTACTGGTAGATTTACTAGCTTAGATGGTGCAATGAGCCACATAAATGCAGGAGCAAAACATGTTATTATATCTGCTCCTGGTAAAGGCGATATGAAAACTATTGTTTATAATGTAAATGAAAATATATTAGATGGTAGTGAAAAAATTATTTCAGCTGCATCTTGTACAACTAATTGCCTAGCGCCAGTTGTAAATGTTATAAACAGAGAATTTGGCATTGTTAAAGGTTATATGACAACAGTTCATGCTTATACAAATGATCAAGTGATTCTAGATGTTGCCCATAAAAAAGGAATAAAAGCCAGAAGAGGTCGTGCTGGAGGAATAAATATTATTCCATCTAGTACAGGAGCCGCTAGTGCTCTTGGTTTAGTAATACCATCTCTAAAAGGAAAAATGGATGGAAATGCCTTAAGAGTTCCTGTTCCAACTGGTTCTATCGTAGATTTAACACTAGAATTAGAAAAAAATGTAACTGTTGAAGAAATCAATGATACTTTCATTAAAAATAGCAATGATACTCTTCAATTTACATATGACCCAATTGTATCAAGCGATATTATTGGTTCAAGCTGTGGAGCTTTAGTTGATGGATTATTAACTGATGTATTAGAGGTGGATGGAAAACAATTAGTAAAAATTGTTGCGTGGTACGATAATGAAATGGGATATTCTTATCAGATGGTAAGAACAGCTAAATATTTAGGTAGCAAAGAATAAAATCTTTGCTTTTTTGTTTATTTTACACTTTTAAATGTGAAATAATCTTGTTAAAATTTAAAAAATATTATACAATATAATTGGTGATGATATGAAAAATCGTGGTTTTACTTTAATTGAAATGATAGCTATTGTTACAATATTGGTTGCAATATCACTAATAGTTGCACCTGCTATTATAAATACAATAAATGATAAAAGTGGAAAACAAAAAGAAGCTTATTTAAATAACATTTACATAGCCGCTGAAAATTACATGTTAAATGAAGATGGCGCTAAAGATGATTTAATTAAATCAAAAAGATATTTCATAACATTAGATGATTTAATTAGAAATAACTATATTGGTAGTGATGTTCTTAACACAACTTATTTTAAAATTAATTCAAGCACAAAAGTTTCTGTTATTGTTAATAATGATGGAACATGGAGATATGAGTTTCCATCATCCGGATTTGATGGACCTGCTGAAATAGTATTTTCAGTTGATGCAGGTACAATTAACTCTAACGGCTGGGCAAAAAATGATTTTAATGTTACTGTTGTAGGAAATAATATATTGAATTATGTCTACTGCACAGGTAGTACTAATTGTATTCCTGATATTACAAAAAAAGCTAGAGATAACAAAATAAGAATTTCTAATGAAGGTACAACTTATGTATGTGCGAAAGGAACAAATGATGCTGAAGAAACTGATGTCATTTGTGAAAGTTATAAACTGGACAAGACTGCTCCAACTATTGGTACTCTTAATGTAAATGGAAATAGAGGACTAAACGATTGGTTCGTTGGTGATGTTACTATTTCATATACAAATTCAACTGATGAGTTAAGTGGAATGGATACTAATATATTAAATCCTAGCGCTACAAAAGTAACTACTGACACAGCCGGAACAACATATACCTTAACTGCTAAAGATAAAGCTGGAAATACTAGTCAAGTTAGTTATGTTGTTAAAAGAGATACAAAAGCACCAAACGTTGGTAAGGCCTTGTTTAATGGTTTAGAATATGATGCAAATAAGTGGTTCAATTCTAATGTAACGGTTAGTGTAGTAAATGGTAGTGATAGTACATCTGGTCATTTCACAACTACAACCGATGTAAGTACAGTAACTAACCAAGGTAGTGTTAATAAAGTAGTATTAACAACAACTGATAAAGCTGGAAATACAAGCACAAGGGGATACAATATTAAATTAGATAAAAAAGCCCCTACAATTACAGCTAGATATTCATCGATTACCGTTGGGGATATTATTGAAACAAATGTATCTGATTTATTCACTGCAACATATTCAATTAGCGGTGGTAGTATGAAATGCGATGTTGAAAAAACCACTGATGTTAGAGGAATACATAACCCACTTAAATGTACTGCTACTGGAGGAAATGGATTATCATCAACGGCAAGCATAAAAGTAATCAATCCATTAATTGGTATTACTATTGCATCTGTTCCTACTAAAGTAGATTACAAAGTCGGTGAAGCATTTGATAAAACAGGAATGGTTGTTGAAGCAATTTATACAGATGGATCAATAGCAAACGTAACAGGATACACAACAAGTATGGAAAGTAGCTCAACAGATGATAAAAACAATCAAATGAGTACTCCATATGGTATAAATAACCTTAGACCAGGAAAAGAACAAACAGTAACGATTTCATATACCGAAAATGGAATTACAAAAACTGCCACTACTAAAATTAATACATATATATATGGAGACCAAATTTCTAATTTAACAATAGCACTTAAAAACTATGGTATTGAACAAGTAACAAGTTGGGTATATGTAGGGGACCCTGGATATACTAACCCAATAAGTACTGGTACTTATAATACTAACAACAATCCATATGCTCATTATACTCTTGGAACAAGTTATATTCAAACAACAACTAAACAAAGTGGATACAATGCTGTTGTAAACTATAACTTATATGTTAAATTAAAAGATGGCTCATATTGGTTCCCAGGTAATTACGAAAAGAATGTCAATTATTCACTTACAGTTGGCCATGAAATAGTAAATAGAGGTTATGGTAGTATGAAATGGGTTGGAAATGTAGGAGCAAATGAATTTAGTGGTAAAAGCCAAGTTATGACTAAAACTATAACTAGTCTAGGTGATGGTAGTATAAGTATTGCTAGTTCTAGTGGAACTCCAACAATTAAACAAACATTCTCAAACTTCAAAGTAAATAATAATTCTATTCCTCTTGTATTTATAGAAATGGGAGGTTAATAAAAACTGATTGATTAATTGAACTGAACCCCAAAAGTGAACTGAATAATAATCAATCAGTTCTTTTTTTAAACTAAAAATCCCAACAATTGGGATTTATTTTTCATAGAAACTTAATAACTTATTATAAATACCTGGTTCCACTTTATTAAGTGTATTAATACTTAACTCTAATGATTTTTGATAATCGCCCTTATAAAATAATAATTCACAATAAGTTAAGTTCTTATTTATTTCATCTGATAAAACTCTATACCTATTTCCATAAACAATAGCCATTTCAGCAAACATAGCTGTTTTCATCATTTCTTTGGTCTTAGTATATAATTTTAAAACTAAATCACGAGCAGTATCTACCCTAGTATTTAAAACACTGATGGTTATTGGTTTTTTTTCAAGTTCATTTACAATTTCTCTAATCGCACTACTAGCTTCATTTAATTCAATGTAATAACTTTTAGGAATTAATGGCAAATTGTATTCTTTAATTTTATTTTTTGAATCTTTTAATATGTTTTTAACTTCTTCTAATTGTTGACGAGCTCTAACCTCATCTTCTCTCATACTACCAAGCGCATCTAATGAATTATCTAATTTATCTTCTATATTAGCTAATCTAACACTTAATCCTTCTATTTCATGAGTTAATTTAGAATATGCAAATGTTTTATTTCCAGTATGAGAAATTAAAACATTATAATCATCGTTTAAAGTTTTTAAATCTTTATCGATTTGTTCTAATAATAAAACATCTTCATTAGATAAATTGTAAACATTTTTGATATCATCAATTTGTGATAAAATGTCAGTTATTAAACCATTAATTTTGTTTAATCTTACCTTAAAATTATCTACTAAATCTTCGTAATCTTTACGGTGATTTTTTTCTTTTTCAAAATCTATAAATAATGAATCAAAATAATCTAATAATACTTTTAATTCAAAAAGACAATCTTCTAAATTTAATACTCTAGTCCTATTTATAACATCTTCTAATTTTTTATTGGCTTCATCAATGTTGTATTCAACATTTAAATAATCCAATGGATAACCTTCTTTAGTCATTTTTTGATACATTTCTTTTATTTCTTTTATTTTTGAAGGAATTATATTATAAGCCATCAATACAACTGATGGAACTTCATCAATCACTAATTTCATATGTTTTAACATCTCATCAATTGATTTAATTATTTGTGTTACTTCATTATAATCATTATTGTCCATAGCATTTTCAAACATTTCAAATCTTTTAGCAATATTTTCAAATTGAAGTGATACAGAATTAGATATTTCTCCATATTCTGCTTTATTTTGATTATATTTTTCAAATAATTCACGATAATCAGATTTTAATTTAGTAATAATTGCTCTATTTCTTTCATCACTTGTTGTGATTTCTTTTATTTGTTCTAATAAATGATCAGCAGTATTTTTAACCTTATAAATTTCCATTTCAAGTTTTGCAGTTTTATATAAAACTGAGCGATAATCTTGTTGTGATAGAGAATATTCTGCTTCTAATAACATATCAGTTAGTTTTGGTATTTTATTATTTTTAATGTCGTCAAATTGCTTTTGCCATTCGTTAAAACTTTCTTCTAATTTGTCATTTTTTACTATTGATTTAATTTTTGAAATTTCTGATAAAATTGGTGTACTATCAATAACATTTTTTTCAACCTCTAAATTATCTAAAACTTTACGATATTTCTTATTTTTTAATCCTTGAATAAGGTTTAAAACCAAAACAATAGCTAATACAGTTATTATATAAATTGTAATAGCAACAATTGTGTAGTTCATCTTGACTCACCTCATAACATAATTTTATCATAAAATTCGACATTTTAATACAAAAATAGTTAAATTTATATATGAATTTTTTGATTAATAATTTTCTATAAAACAAATAAATTAAAAATATAAATTATTTTATTACATAAAATATTTAATTTTATTGGATTTTGTTCTTGACTTATGTTTCAATGCATAATATAATTATAAGTGCGATGCATCTAGCAGCGTCAATTAGAATTTTGTAATGTGTTGTTACCTTTAAGGGGTTATTACTTAAAATAGCTGCAAGTGGTAATATTTAAATTTAACACCCTATAAAATGACTTATTGACCTTTTGATGCTAAAGAGAAAGGAGAGAAATAGATGTCAAGGTATACAGGACCAGTTAATCGCAAATCTCGTCGTTTATCATTCTCTACACTAGAAAATGGTAAAGATATCGCTAAAAGACCTAATGTTCCAGGTCAACATGGTGGTAAAAGAGGTAAAAAATTATCTAACTATGGTGTTCAATTACAAGAAAAACAAAAAGTTCGTTTCATGTATGGTGTATCTGAAAAGCAATTTGAAGCTATCTTCAAAAGAGCTGGTAAGATGAAAGGTGTACATGGCGAAAACTTCTTAAAACTTCTTGAAAGTAGATTAGACAACCTAGTTTATAGGTTAGGTTTTGCTACTACAAGACGTGGAGCTCGTCAATTAGTTAACCATGGGCATATTACTGTTAATGGTAAAAAAGTTGATATCCCATCTTATACTTGCAAACCTGGTGATGTTATTGCGGTAAAAGATAATGCTAAAGAAATAGTTGTTATTAAATCAAGTTTAGAAGCATTAAATAAAAGAGTTGAATTTGTTACTTATGATGATTCTAAAATGGCAGGTACTTATGTAAGATATCCTGAACGCAGTGAATTAAATGCTGATATTAATGAATCATTAATCGTTGAATTCTACAACAGATAGGAAATATTTATTTCCTATTTTTTTTAAACAAAAAAGAAGTTTTCACTTCTTATTTGCATGTGAATCCTGATTCTTCTAGGCCTTTTTTAATAGAATCCATACTATCACCATTTAAATTTAAAGCTTGTTTTTGTTCATCAGATAATTTATCCGAATTAATATTTGCTTTAAATTTAATAGTGTTATTGCTTACCTTAGAATCAACAGTAAATCCTTCTTCTTTTAACTCATCAAAGTTACTTGACATTGTTTTAGAAAAAGCTTCCATAGACATTCCAGTTTGTTCCATTACTTTTTTAGTTTCGTCATCAACAGTGATATTCATTTCAACATCTACTTTTTTAACTGCTTCATCTTTGTCATCAAAATTAATAATCATTTTACTTTTCATATCAATTCCTGATTGACTTTGATCAAGTGTACAAGTTAATGTTTTACCTCCACATCCCGTCAATACTAATGTAGAACATAACCCCAATCCTAATAAAATTTTCTTCATAACATACTCCTTTCTATAATGATTATATCAAAAATAAAATTATTTTACAACATTAAAATAAAAATGAAACTAAAATAATACTTAATGTAATACTAGCTAAATCAGCTAATAATCCTGCCCATAAAGCATATTTTATTTTTTTTATACCAACACTTCCAAAATATAGGGTTAGAACATAAAATGTTGTATCTGTCGAGCCTTGAATAAAAGATGCTAGTGTTCCTATATAGCCATCTGGAGTAAATTGTTCATAAATATTTGCCAAAATAGCAAGTGATGATGTTCCAGAAATCGGTCTTATTAAAGCCATAGGAATGATTTCACTAGGAATTAATTTTAAGATGTTTATATAATTTAAAAGTTCTAAAATATTACTATTTACTAAAATATTAATAGCCAAAACCATTGCTAACAATGGTGGAAATAATTTTAATATCATTTCAAAACTTTCTTTTGCTCCATCTATAAAAGTATCATACAAAGGAACTTTTTTATAAAATCCATATAAAATTATAAACAAAACTATAAAAGGAATAATTAATTTTGACATCATTTCCTCCTTGCAAATAGTCTATCAATCATTAGCCCAATTATTGTACCTAGTACACTTATAAGAAAACACATCCCAACAATACTAGTTGGATTATTACTTCCATAAGCAATTCTAAGAGAAATAATTGTTGTTGGAACAATTGTAATTCCACTTGTATTTAAAACTAAAAAAGTTATCATCGACCTACTTGCTACTTCTTTATTATCATTAAGTTCTTGTAGAGATTGCATCGCCTTTAATCCAAATGGTGTTGCAGCATTACCCAACCCAAACATATTAGCAATTATATTTGAACTAATATAACTTAATGATACATGACCTTTAGGAATTTCAGGAAATATGTATTTAAGAACAAAAGAAATTTTATTAGATATTTTTTTTAACAAACCAGATTCTTCAGCTATTTTACATATACCTAGCCATAAAGCCATAACAGGAAATATTTTTACAACTAATGAAAAAGCTTTAGAAGCACTATCTAATATGGTTGTGTTTAAGGTATCTAATTCTCCTTTAGAAAAACAATATATTATACCTATTAATATAAATAAGCCCCATATTTTATTTACCACATAACCAATCCTTTATTCTTTGAAAAAAACTTTTCTTTTGTGTTTTAAGTACATATACATCTTGTTCATCTACTTTTTCATTATTTACTAACAATTTTACTTTTCCAACTATTTCTTCATCACTAAAATTATTTTTTTTAACTAATTCATATTTGAGAAGAACATTATTTTTATCACTATCTTTAAGTAACAAATTAAATTCTCTTTTGACACTTAAATTATTATAGTAATTTTCTCCTATAATGTTTATTCGACCACTTTTTAAGATACGATATTTAGTGTAATTATTAAATGCTTCTTCATACATATTTATATGGTCATAGAAGTCATTGCCATCATTTAGTGTTACTGCGACTAAATTAATATTATTTTTACTTGCACTTGTTACTAATGTTCTTCTAGCTATTTCTGTAAATCCTGTTTTTCCTCCTGTTGTATATTTATAATTAAATAATAGTTTATTTTTATTTGTCCATGAATAATAATTCATATTAGTTTTAACAGTGTGTTTTTTAGTACCAACTATTTTTTTGAATTCATCATTTTTAATAGCATAACTCATAAGTAAAGCCATATCATAAGCTGTTGACATATTTCCCTTTTTTTCATCTAAACCACTAGGGTTATTGAATGTTGTATTTTTCATTCCTATTTCTCTTGCTTTTTCATTAAGCATTTTTACAAATGTTTCTACATCACCACCTACATATTTAGCAATCGCTAAAGCAGCATCATTTCCACTTCTTAACATCAAACCATAAAGTAAATCTCTTAAACTTATTTCTTCACCAATATGGATATATATTCCTGAACCATAAGCATCATTTATTTCGTCACCCACTTTAACTACATCATCTAATTTACCAGATTCTATAGCAACTATAGCTGTCATTATTTTAGAAATTGAAGCTACACTTCTAATTTCATTTGGATTACTTTCATATAAAACGTTGTTAGTATCACTGTCCATTAAAACAGTTGCTCTACTCGATGTAGAAAAAGCAAAAACATTATTTAAACCAATTATAAACAAACTAACTACAAACACTATTTTTTTCATAAAACCACCTACATAATATTATGTAATTTTAAACTTTTTATTTCAACTTGAAAAATATTAATATATTTGATACAATGTTTATTGTCTAGTTAGGAGTAAAATATGAGTAAAAATAGAAAAGATGGTAAATACATCAAACCAGAGGATTCAATTCATGCTATAATGCCATATTTGTTTAAAAATAGAACAGAAGCAGAAGTTTATATGAAAGCTGAATTTGATGTTACCAAATTAGTTGAATATGTCGATAAATTAAACAAAGAAAGTGATTATCCAATAACTTATTTTCATGCTTTTACAACAGCAATCGCAAAGGTAATCTATAATAGACCACTATTAAATAGATTTGTTGCTGGAAGAAGAATGTATGAAAGAAATAAAGTTACATTTTCTTTTGTAGCTAAAAATAAATTTGAAGATAATGCACAAGAAAGATTAATTATTTTAGATGCTTATAAATCTATGAATTTAGACAAAATTAGTAAATTTATTCAAGACAAGGTATCAAAAACGAGGAAAGAAGGAACAAATGATATAAATGATACATTAAAATTTGTAACAAGTTTTCCAAGATTCATTACCAAAGCAATCGTCAGATTTTTTTATTTTTTAGATTATCATGGATTAGTTCCAAGTAGTATAGCTGATACTGATAGTAATTATGCGACAGTGCTTTTATCAAATTTAGGAAGCATTAAATCAGCTTCTTGCTATCACCATTTAAATAATTATGGTACAAATTCAATTGTAGCAACAATAGGTGAAATACACAAAATTAATTATTTAACTGAAACTGGCAAAGTTAAAGAAAAAACTATAGTTGATATAAGTTTTACTTTAGATGAAAGAATTGCTGACGGATTTTACTTTGCAAAATCTATTAAGTTATTAGAATACATTATTAATAATCCTGAATTATTAAACGATGAAATCAGTAAGGAAGTGAATTATGAAAATTGATACACCTTGGTTAAGTCAATATGAAAATATAAAAGCAAGTTATGATTATCCCGATATAAGTTTAGTCGATTTTTTAGAGGAAACTGTAAAAAAATACCCTACACATATTGCTTATAATTATTTTAATAGGCAAGCTACTCTAAAAGAATTTTTTGATGATATATTAGAATGTGCGAAAGCTTTAAAAGCAATTGGAGTTGAAAAGGGAGATAGAGTTACAATTTGTATGCCTAATACTCCTGAAGCTATCACTTTCTTTTATGCCCTTAACACGATAGGGGCAGTAGCAAATATGATTCATCCCTTATCAGCGGAAAGTGAAATTAAATTTTATTTAAATGTATCTGAAAGTAAAGTTGCATTAGTTATAAATGTATGTTATGACAAGTTTAAAAACATAATTGATGAAACAAAGTTGGAAAAAATAATTATTGCTAGCCCAAATATTTCTATGCCTACTATTTTATCAGTTGGTTATTACGTAACACAAGGAAGAAAAATAAAAATTTGTGAAAATGACAAAATCATAGATTATAATAAATTCATTAAACTCTCAAAAAAATATAGAAAAAATCCTAGAATTCATACTAGTGGTAAAAATGCAGCTGTAATATTATATAGCGGTGGAACTACTGGAAAACCAAAAGGAATCGTTTTATCAAATTTAAATTTCAATGCTGTTGCTATTCAAGGTAAAGCTATGTGTGACTGTATAGAGCCAGGAGATAAAGTTTTATCAATTATGCCTATTTTTCATGGGTTTGGTTTAGGAATCTGTATTCACACTGTAATTTGTGCAGGAGCGACTGCTGTTATATTACCACAATTCGATGTTAATACATTTGATAAATTACTTAAAAAATATAAGCCAAATATCATTGCTGGCGTTCCAACACTTTACGAAGCATTACTTAGAAATCCAAAAATCGATGAAATGGATTTATCTTTCTTGAAATGTGCAATTTCTGGTGGCGATAGTCTATCAATAAATTTGAAGAAAAAAGTTGATAAATTTCTTCAAGAACATAATGCTAAGTGTCAAATTCGTGAAGGTTATGGTTTAACTGAATGTGTTACCGGAAGTTGCCTAACTCCTAAAGAAAATTACAAAGAAGGAAGTATTGGAATTCCATATCCAGATACTTACTATAAAATAGTTATTCCTAATACTCATACTAAATTAAATTATGGCGAAACTGGTGAGATTTGTTTATCAGGACCAACTGTTATGTTAGGATATTTAAATGAACCAAAAGAAACTGGCCATACACTGCAATTACATGAAGATGGACTTGTTTGGCTACACACAGGTGATTTAGGTTCTATGGATGAAGAAGGATTTATTTATTTTAAACAAAGATTAAAAAGAATGATTATTTCATCAGGTTACAATATTTATCCACAAGTAATCGAAAATGTTATTGACTCTCACCCTGATGTATTATATTCAACAGTAATAGGAATTCCCGATGATTACAAGGGGCAAAAAGTTAAAGCATTTATAGTATTAAAAAATGGTATAAATCCAACCGATGAGGTTCAAAATAGTATAAAAGAACATTGTTCTAAAAATATTGCAAAATATGCAATGCCAAAGGAATTTGAATATCGTGATTCACTTCCAAAAACTCTAGTTGGAAAAGTTGCATTTCGAGAACTAATGGATGAAGAAAAAAGGTAGTATAAATACCTTTTTTGTATAACTTTTTTTAATTTACATATAATATTTTAGCACTCTTACTTGACAAGTGCTAAAATAAGTAGTATAATTGTTATGTTAAAAAGGAGGGATAACATGAATAATCTAGAGCAAGAAAACTTAGAAAATGTTTTAGAAAAATATGGTCGTGATATAACACAAGCTGTAAAAGATAATAAAATTGACCCCGTAATAGGTCGTGATGATGAAATAAGAAGCATCACAAGAATTTTATCTCGTAAAACTAAAAATAACCCAGTTTTGATTGGTGAACCTGGTGTTGGTAAAACCGCCATCGTTGAAGGTTTAGCTAATAGAATTGTTAAAGGTGATGTTCCGAATAGTTTAAAAAATAAAAAAATATGGGAATTAGATATGGGAGCATTGATTGCCGGTGCAAAATACCGTGGTGAATTCGAAGAAAGACTAAAAGCTGTTTTAAAAGAAGTAAAAGATTCTAATGGTGAAATAATTATGTTTATCGATGAAATTCACATGATTGTTGGTGCTGGAGCTATCGAAGGAGCAATGGATGCTGGTAACATGTTAAAACCTATGCTAGCAAGAGGCGAAATTCATTGTATTGGAGCAACTACATTAAATGAATATCGTAAATATATTGAAAAAGATGGTGCATTAGAAAGAAGATTTCAAAAAATAATTGTTAAAGAACCAACTGTTATAGACACAATTACTATTCTACGTGGTTTAAAACAAAGATTAGAGGTTTTTCACGGAGTTAACATCAAAGATAAGGCAATTGTAGCTGCTGCTACACTCTCAGATAGATATATAACAAATAGATTTCTTCCGGATAAAGCAATTGATTTAATCGATGAAGCATGTGCAACTATAAAAGTTCAAATGGAATCTGTACCAACTGAACTTGATACATTGACGCGAAATATAATGCAACTTGAAATAGAAAATCAAGCTTTAAAAAAAGAAAAAGATGATATTTCTAAAAAAAGGAAACAAGAAATTGAAGAAGAAATAAGTAATCTTAAAGTAAGAGAAAAAGAACTTCGCGATAGATGGGAAGATGAAAAAAATATTAATAACCAAATTAATAAGAAAAAAGAAGAGATTGCCGCTTCCAACCACCAACTAGAGCAAGCAGAAAACGTTTACGATTTGGAAAAAGCAGCTAAATTAAGACATGGAACAATTCCAAGACTTGAAAAAGAATTAGAAGAATTGCAAGCTAAAAATAAATCAGATATTTTAAGTGATACAGTTGATGAAAATGATATAGCTTCTATCATATCTAAGTGGACTAATATTCCGATTAGTAAACTAGTTGGTAGTGAGAAAGACAAATTATTAAATTTGGAAAGTAATATGCTTAAGAGAGTTAAGGGTCAAGATGATGCTATTAAATTAGTAAGTGAAGCAATTATAAGGGCAAGGGCAGGAATAAAAGATCCAAATAGGCCAATTGGCTCATTTATCTTCCTAGGTCCTACTGGAGTTGGTAAAACTGAAGTTGCTAAAACTTTAGCTTATGAATTATTTGATGATGAACGACATATGATTAGAATTGATATGAGTGAATATATGGAAAGTCATTCAGTTTCAAGATTAATCGGTTCACCTCCAGGATATGTTGGTTATGATGAAGGTGGTCAATTAACTGAAGCAGTAAGAAGAAATCCATATAGTATTGTTTTATTTGATGAAATTGAAAAAGCTCATCGTGATGTATTTAATATACTATTACAAATATTAGATGATGGTAGAATTACTGATTCACAAGGAAGAACAGTTGATTTTAAAAATACAATTATTATAATGACATCTAATTTAGGTAGTGAATATATATTAGATAATAACACTAATTCTAATGAACTAGTAATGAATGAACTTAAAAAAACTTTTAGACCTGAATTTATCAATAGAATAGATGAAATAATTATATTTAAATCATTGGATAAAAACACTATTTATGAAATTCTTGATAAAATAATTGGAGAAATTGAAAAGCGTTTAAGTGACACAAATGTAAAAATAACCTTGTCAGATAAAGCAAAAGACTATATTATCAACCATTCATTCGAACCATCATATGGAGCAAGACCAATTAAAAGATTCGTAACTAGAACAATTGAAAACAAACTTGCACAAGCTATAATTAACAATGAAATAAAATTTGGTTCAAACATTTTCTTTGATATTGAAAATGATGATTTAATTATCAAAAAAATCTCGTAATTATACGGGATTTTTTAGTCTATTTTTAGGTACTGCATACATAACTAACTCTGCATTAGTAAATCTATTTCTTGTAGTAGAAGCATATTTTCTATATATAATTTCATAATCATCAGAAATATTTTTTATAAACATTGGTAATTCATATAAATCGCTAGGCAAGTGATAAGCACAACAAGCAATTACTGGTTTATATTTTTTTATTGTTTTAATAGCTCCCTTGATTATATCTAATTCCATTCCTTCTACATCCATATTAATAATTGTAACTTCTTCATTAATTAAATTATCAATAGAATTAGAACTATTAATTTCACTATCTATAATCGATATTTTACTAGATATATTAAGTGGTAATAAATTTATATTACATCTACATTCTAAAACTCTTTTTTCATCACTTTCTAAAGCAAAATACTTATAAAATTTTTCATAATTTTCTAAAAAGTAAAACAAAGTATCTCCATTTGAACTACCACAATTAACTACACATTCATTTTCGAGTTTCAAAAAAACATTACTATCAAAATATTTGTTCCATGTTGGGTGCTGTGTTAATCTATAAAAATCATAGTTCATTATGCTTCTTATATATTCAACATATGTTTCTCTAGATTCGTCATCATATAGTAAGTTGAGCATTGTTTCGATATTTTTTTTATTTTTTTCTAAATAATTAATATAGTTATAATCATGTTTAACTATTTTTTCATAATCATACGGACACAAAGAATATTCTATATTTTTATTCTTCATTTCTTTTAACAACAATTTGTTGTAAGAAACTGTCTTGTGACTATCATTGGTCAAAACAACAAAATATTTATCGTTTGGTAAATTTTTTATTTCATTGATACTACTTAATATTTTATAAGGTATAATTCCCTCGGTTTTTAACCATCTAATACAAGATTTTCCCAATTTAGAATCATCTATAACAATTACTTTATAATTTTCTTTAAAATGTTTATACCTTAGTATAGGTATATTATTCGGCGGTTCATAAACACCATGGGTAATTGATAAGTCATTATCCATTATTTTATTAAATTTTTCTATACTTTCTTCTATACTCATTTTTTCATCCTAACTATTTTAATTTTGCTACTATAAAAATCATTTTCTTTTGTAAACTCATATTCAGGATAAACACTTAGAATATGTTCCATGCTATCAAAAGTTACACTACCTGGTTTAATGATTTTTTTATTTTCACTCAAAACTTCAAATGTTTTATAACCCAATTCACGAGCAATTTCTTTTATACTTTTTTCACTGCCATTTGTATTTTCGATACCAAGAAAATCAAAAATTAATATATATAAACTACCATCATCGTTTAAATGAGCTCTAGCTTCTTCCATTATTTTTAATATATATTTTCTTCCATCTATACCTCCAGAATCATGGACACTACCACTTATCATAGGCATTTGTGGTGGGTTTGATAAAATAATATCATATTTTTTATTATCAACATTTTTAAAATAATCACTTTGATAACAATCAATATTAAAATTATTATCTTTAATTAATTTATTAAACCAATAAACACAATTTAAATCGTAATCTACAGCTTCAATAGTTTTTGCTCCTCTTAACATAGATATAATTCCAAGAATTCCAAGAAAACCACATCCTAAATCTAAAATACTCTTATTTGCAATATTTTTTTCATTCAACACATCATAAAATAACAAGCCTGATTTTGGTATATAACCATTTTCAGAAATTTCTAATAAAAGATTTTCTATTTTAAAGTACCTTTTATTATTATCAGTTATGATGTGAAATTCGCTATCCATATTAAATGGATTATAAACTTCTATTTTTTCCATATTCTTTTATTATCCTTTTCGCATATTTTTCATAACCATTTTCCTTGATATAATCTTCTAATTCTACCAAAGGAAAGATGATTTCTCCTTTAGAAACAAAAGGTGTTTCAGCATTTATAAGCATTCTAACAGCTTCATAATAATCTTTTAAACTACAAGAAGTAGTGTATCCCAATTGTCTTAAAATCATTTTAATTCGCTTACTTTTAATGTTTTCAACAATTATATTTTTACAATTAATATTTAGTGGTAAGGCTTCATCAATTGATATTTGTCTTTCATCTGGAAGTAAGAAAGCACTATATTCTTCATACACATTATTAGCAAAATAATCATTAATATTAATACTACCCAATACTAGTCCTCTTTCAAAATCCATTATATAAATATAATTATCGTTAATCATTATGTTTCTTGGGGCAAAATCTTTCCAAAAAAATTTATTTTCTATAAAATACTTTAAAAGTTCATTCACTAATAAAGCATTTACAGAGTGTTTACTCCCTCTAAGTAAAATTTCAAGATTGTCACCAAAACATCTTTCCATTGTTAATTTTCCATTTGAAAAATCATAAACATTTGGTGTACATATATTATATTCTTTTCCTTGAAAAGAAAAAGGAGAAAAAGTTTTTAGAGTTTCACTTGCTTTTACTAAACAAGCTTTTTCACTTTCACTTGTCAATTTTATTACTTCTTTTTCATTAAATACTATTCTTCCTTCATCAAGCGATATAACTTCCATTTTCCCTCCTATAATTTTTTTTGTTTACTTTTTTCAGTTACAAATTTTTGTAAAACTTCTGGTATCTTTCCATTATATGTAATATCTAATTCATGTAATGCTCTTGTTACTGCAACATATAATAACTTCATATCTAATGTACTATCACAAGAATATATTTTGTCATTAACATTATTTAATATTACAGCGTCAAATTCTAATCCTTTAGCTAATTGGTTAGAAATTGTACATACACTAAATTCATCAAGAGATACGTCATCTTTTTCTGTTACATTTGGAATAACAATTCCTAATTCTCTTAAATCATCATTAATATATCTTGATAATAAATCTGTTTTACTTATAACAGCAATTGTTTTGTAACCTTTTTCTTTATATTCTTTGATTTTATTTGCAATCTGTTCAACTAATTCATTTGAGGTTGGTGCTTCATCAAATGAAACTGGCAAACCTTGTCTTACTACTAAATCCGATTTACCTAAATTTATACTTTCTGATATTGCATCAGCAACATTCATTATTGAAGCTGTCGTTCGATAACTTTTATTAAAGTTAACTATATTAGCTTTATTATTAAATATCAAAGAATTTACTTCATCCCAATTGTCAATTCCTCTATAGTCATAAATCGATTGAGCTAAATCACCAAATATACTAAATGTTGATGTTGGTAAACATTTTTTTAATACATAAAAATTAAATATACCTAAGTCTTGTGCTTCATCAATCACTGTATGTTTTATATTACTATATTGTCTATTAGGTTCAGTTCTTAATTTTAAATATAATAATGCAGCTAAATCTTCAAAGTCATATTTATTTCCTTTAATATTAGCCATAGTCGTTTTTTTAAGTTCATTTATTTTTTTATAACCATAAATATTAAAATCATCAAGCATTGATATAAATAAACGATATAGTTTTATTGGACTTAATACCGCCTTAGCAAAATATTTTCTAATAGTTGCGGAACAATTTTTTTGAATTTCAATTCGTTCTTTTATAAATTTTTTTCTTAAACTTTCTCTTTCTTCCAAAGAAGCATTTTTAAATAAATTATTTTCATATTCATTATATCTTGTCAATATAGAATCTACGTTATTTTTAACATAATCTATTAATCTTTCGATTGTAGCATCTACTCTTCCTTGCAATGTTGCGTGTTGTTCTTCTAAGGCTCGAGCAAAAATAGGTGCAATTTCTTCCTCGGTTAAAACAACGAAATCATTTAATTTTAATGGTTTTGAAACAATTCCTTTTAAGTATAATTCAAAAAAGTTTTCTAACATATTTTTATATAACATCGATGATTTAAATTTGTCAATATCATTTGATTTTCCAGCTATACTTGCACTTATTTTTTTATCTGAAGGATTTATTTCAAATTCCTCACCTATATAATCTTTAGCAAATTGTTCAAATGTTAATTGACTAACACCACTTACATCTAAATCTGGTAATACGGTTTTAATGTACTTTATAAATACTGGATTAGGGCCTATAACTAGATATTGACTTTGTTTAACACTATTAATATAGTTATATACTAAATATGCTATTTTATGCAAAGCAACTGTTGTTTTTCCACTTCCAGCTACTCCTTGAATAATTACATTTTCATCTATAGGTCTTCTAATAATATCATTTTGTTCACTTTGAATAGTTGCTACGATACTTTTTAATCTTGAATCGTTATTAGCATTTAAATACTTTTGTAATAAATTATCACTTGAAACTAAATCAACATCAAAATACTCAATTAGTTTACCATTTTCAATATCATATTGTCTTTTTAAAGCTACTTCACCTAAAACATCTCCAGTCGGTGATTTATAACTTGTCTTCCCAGTAGAAGAATCATAATAAAGCGAACTAATCGGTGCTCGCCAATCAGTAATTAAAACTTCTCCATCTTTACTAATTCCATTTCTACCAATATAAATTTCTTTGAAATCAGAATCAGTAATTGCTTTAAAATCTATTCTTGCAAAGTATGGATTCAAAGATGCTTTTTCTAATACTTTAATATGATTTTTTCTAAAATTAGCAACTCTTAATCTCTCATCAATCTCTCTAGAATAATCATTATAAACTCTTTCTAATTCTTTTTGTTCAATACCTAAAAGTTCTGAAATAATTTTTATAGTTTGTTCTAATTTTTGTTGTTCACGAATAAATTCAGTCATTTAATCACCTTCTTTATAATTTATTGTCTAGTATTATAGCACTAGTTTCCTTAATAATCAATATAAAAAGTCCATTAGGACTTCCTAAATTGAAATTTGAACCGCACCAAAAGGTGTGGTTTTTTGTTATATAAAAATGTTATATAATTAATTAGGTGGTTTTATGAGGAAGTATCTATTACTGTTACTATTATTATTAACCGGATGTGGTAAAAATAGTAATATTGAAGGAGTTTATGATAGTAATTATTATAAAGTATATTCTCCTTACAAGGAAAGTGTTGGTGGATATACTAAAGATTCATACGATTTAAAAGATGTAGAAAAAACACTTATGCAATTATCAAGCAATTACTTTAAAACTAACAATACTTATTATCAAGAAGGTCAATATTTAACTAATGATGATTTAAAATATTTATTAAATGATTGTCTAAATCAAGAAGACGATTATATAAAAACTATTTATGAACAAAACTACCTAAATAATGATGGAACACTAAAAGGAATTTCTCTAGCAATAGTTTTAGATGATGAGATTGAATACAAAGAAGATGGCAAAATAAAAACAAAAACTATTAGTGATGAAGAATTAATAAAATATGCTAAAGAAGTCGCACCTGATATTATAAAATACACAAGAGAAAAAGTACCTAACGTTAGAATTCTATTAGGTATATATATAGATTCAACTGATGGAAAATTTGTATCTTTTGCTGTAACTAGTGATGAAAAATTAAAATTTAAGGATGTTAATATAGAAAGTTATAGTTTAAGTGGTAATTATGTTGCTAAAAATGATACAGACAATTATAATTATTATATTGAACTAAAAGAAGCATTAACTGATTTTGATGTTTACATCGATGGAAAAGCACTATATCAAGACAATAAAGTTAAAAGCATAACAATTAATATAAACACTAGTTATTTAACAAGAGGAAAACTTTTATATTTAACTAATTTAGTTAGTCAAAATTTAAAATTTAATTATTCAACTAAAGTTTATATAAATTATAATAATAAACCAAAAGCACTATTAGTAAAAGAAGAAAATACATTAGAAGTAAAAATATATTTAATGGAGGAATAAAATGATAGAAGAAAATGAAGTAAAACACATTGCTGATTTGGCAAAATTAGAAATAAGCGAAAGTGAAATGAAAAAATATCAAAAACAATTAACTGATATTTGGAATGATATCGAAAAAATAGTTAATGTTGAAATACCTGATGTCGATATTATGATTAGTCCATGTATTAATAAAAATGTTTACGAAGAAGATAAAATAGGTTTTCATTTAAGTAGGGAAAATATTTTTAAAAATGCAAAAAAAGTAGTAGGAGACTACATCGCAGTTGTTAAGGTGGTAGAATGAAATATTTAGATTTAGATATAAAAACAATTAATGAGAAATTAAAAAACAAAGAAATAAAGCCTATTGATTTAGTTAATGAAGCATTTGAAAGAATAGAAAATGATAAATTAAACTGTTTTATAACATTAAATAAAGAAGAAGCAATCAAAAAAGCTATTGAATTAGAAAATATGGAAGTTGATAATTTGTTATTTGGATTACCAATTGCTATTAAAGATAACATTATAACTAAAGATTTAAGAACAACTTGTGCATCACATATATTAGATGATTTTATGCCGATATATGATGCAACAGTTATAAAAAAAATAAAAGAAAAACACATGATTATAATTGGAAAAACTAACATGGATGAATTTGCTATGGGCTCTACTGGAGAAACTAGTTACTTTGGTCCAATTTTAAATCCGTGGGACCATTCATTAGTTCCAGGAGGTTCTTCTAGCGGTAGTGCTTCTTGTGTCGCAAGTCGTATTTGTCCTTTCGCACTAGGTAGCGATACTGGTGGAAGTATAAGACAACCAGCTAGTTTTTGTGGAATTGTAGGACTTAAACCAACATATGGTAGAGTTTCAAGATATGGCTTAGTTGCTTTCGCATCAAGTTTAGACCAAATAGGACCTATGACTAGAAATGTATTTGATAATGCGATTCTTTTGAATGCTATTTCTGGTGTTGATGAAAATGATTTAACATCTTTTAATAAAGATGAAGATTTCACAAGATTAATAGGACAAGACATTAGTAATTTAAAAATTGCTGTACCAAATTATTATATGAGTGAACTTATTAATAAAGAGGTTAAAGCTAATGTTTTAAACATAATAGAAATGTTAAAAAATAAAGGATGTACAGTTGATTATATTGATGTACCTTATTTAGAATTTGCTATTCCTTTATATCAAGTTATATCACTAGGTGAGGCAAGTTCAAATTTAGCTCGTTTTGATGGAATTAAATATGGTTTACATATCGATGGTAAATCATTAGATGATATGTATAAAAAGACACGAAGTGAAGGATTTGGAAATGAAGTTAAAAGAAGAATTATGATAGGTTCTTATGTATTAAGTGGTAAGAATGCAGACAAATACTATAAAAAAGCTTTAAAAGTAAGAAGAGTATTAACAGATAATTTAGTAAATGTTTTTAATAATTATGATTTAATTATTGGGCCAACAAATACTAATGTTGCATACAAACTAGGAACTAAAAGTGATGATGCTTTAAAAAGCTTCTATGATGACATTTTAACTATACCTGTTAATATGGCAGGACTTCCTGCAATGAGTTTACCAATCGGTTTTAATAGTTCTAATTTACCAATAGGATTACATATAATTGGTAATTACTTTGAAGAAGCTAAAATATACCAATTAGCTCAATTTATAGAAAAAGAATTAAACCTATCTTTGGAGGTGAAGTAATGAAACCGACAATTGGAATTGAAGTTCATGTTGAACTTAAAAGTTTATCTAAAGTATTTTCAAATAGTAAGAATAATTTTAATGACCCTGTTAATACTAATGTAAATGTTATTGACTTAGCTTATCCAGGCAGTCTACCAAGATTAAATAAAGAAGTAATTAATATGGCTATTAAAGCATGTCTTGCTCTTAATTGTGATGTTACAAGACTAATGCATTTTGATAGAAAAAATTACTTTTATGCCGATTTACCAAAAGGCTTTCAAATAACTCAACAAGATACACCAATCGGAACAAATGGTTACATAGAAATAGAGAATGGCAAAAAAATTAGAATTGAAAGACTACATATTGAAGAAGATACTTGTAAAAGCATTCATTCCAAAGAAACATTACTTAATTTTAACAGAGCCGGAGTACCACTACTTGAAATAGTATCAAAACCTGATATTCATAGTGGTTTAGAAGCAGTACAATATGTTGAAAAATTAAGAGAAACTTTACTATATTTAGGAATAAGTGATGTTAAAATTGAAGAAGGAAGTATGAGATGCGACGTTAATGTAAGTGTTAGTGATAATGATACATTAGGAACAAAATGTGAAGTTAAGAATATTGGTTCAATTAGCAATGTAAAAACGGCTATTGATTATGAAGTATCAAGGCAAACAGAACTTTTAAAAAATGGTGAAATAATAAAAGAACAAACAAGAAGATATGACGATAAAACTAAAACAACTATTTTAATGCGTTATAAAGAAACTGGAAACGATTATAGATACTTTCCTGAACCAGATATTCCATATTTTGAAATAACTGATGAATGGATAAGAGAAATAGAAAAACAAATGCCTATTTTAACTGATGAGTTAAAAGAAAAATATGAAAAATTAAATATTAATCCGCAAAATATTCAAACTCTTATATCAAATCGAAGTTTATGTATGTTTTTAGAAAGTGTTATAGATTCAGTTGACGCGGTAATTGCAAGTAATATTTTAACAAGCGATATAGCAGGATATTTAAATAAAAACATTGTTTCAATTGAAGATACAAAGTTAACAAAAGAAAAGTTTATTGAATTAATTAATATGCTTAAAAATGAACAATTATCAAGTAAACAAGCAAAACAAATCATACCTTATTTATTAGAAACAGATAAAAATATTAGTTCATTGATTGAAGAATTAGGCTTGGTTCAAATTACAGATAATACTAAATTACAAGAAATCATAAACAATGTACTAAACAATAATCAAGAAAGTGTTAATGATTATAAAAACGGACATGAAAATGCTCTTAAATATTTAATGGGGCAAATTATGAAAGAAAGTAAAGGACAAGCAAATCCTAAGTTAGTAAATGAATTGTTAATTGAAAATCTTAAAAAGTAGTTTTATACTGCTTTTTGTTTATATTGATTTTACAAAATTAATAAAATATAGTATAATTTTATATGTTAGGAGTGAAATAATGAATTTTATAAAAGAACACAAAATAGCCATAATAGTAATAAGTGTATGCTTAATTTTAATTATATTAGCAGGATTAAGTATTTCAAAAATGATGTTTCCATCGAGTGCTGAAGATATTAATGGGGATAGATTAGTTAATGCAGTGGCAGTCGAACCAGAAAAAATTAACCAAATTTTAACTGAATTAAAAGGTAAAAGTAGTGTAATTGATGCTACATACAATAAGAATGTTCGTATTTTAAAATTTTTTATATCTTTTAAATCAGATACAAAATTAGAAGATGCTAAAAAGTTAACTAGTATTATAACTTCTAATTTAACGAATGACATTTTGAATTATTATGATATTGAGGTATTTTTAGAAGCTGATAATAGTGAATTTCCAGCAATAGGACAATGTTTCAAAGGAGAAAAAACTTTCTATTTCAATGGTGATGGAGGATTAGAAGATGAACAATAAGAAAAAGATTAGTATTATTGCTATTATTGTAGGTGTTATATTAATTGGTCTTTCAATATATTTTATATTTACTAAGGAAGATAAAAATAGTACATTAACATTAATTGAAAAGCAATGGATTGAAACAAATAAAAACAATGTAATTGATATGTCAATTGTATCAAATGTACCGGTTTTATCTTACAATGGAGAAGGACTAATTGTTGATTTCCTAAATTCATTAAATGAAACAACTAATTTGGCATTTAATAAAATCTCTTATAATAACAAAGAAGAAGTTAAAACCGATTATGCTTTTAAAATCAAAAACGATGTTGAAGAAAATGACATTTTAATTTATGAAGATAATTATGTTATTTTAACTAAAAACAAAGTTAGATATAATAACATTGATGAATTATCTCATCTAACAATAGGTGTTTTAAATGAAAATTTAGATGGTATTAATAATTATTTGTTTGATACTGATATAACTTTTAAGACATTTTCTAAAGAAGATGAATTATTAAATGAATTTAATAAAAATGAAAGTGAACTTGATGCGATTGTCCTTCTAAAAACGATTAATTTAAAAACTATTTTTGATAACAATTATACAATTGCTTATAATATTACCGAATACAAAAATAATGTTGTATTAAGTTTGGGTAATAACGAAAAATTAAATACTATTTTAGTTAAGTATTATAATAAATGGAAAAGTGAAAATTATACTGATACTTATAATAAATATTTATCAAATAACTATTTTTTATTTAATAGTCTAGATGATAGTCAAGTAGTTAAATTTAGAAGTAAAAGATATGTATATGGATTTTTAGAAAACGCTCCATATGACGCTACTTTAGATAATAAATTAGCAGGTATTAACAATGAATTTTTGTCATCATTTAGTGATTTTGCTAACATTGAAATAAGTTATAAACACTATAAAAATGTTTCTGAACTATTAAATAGTTTTAATTCAAATAACATTGATTTCTTTTACGGCGTTAATGCTTCAAAAGATTATAAACTAGATGTTTTTAATACATTACCAGTTTATGATAATGATTACGTTATATTAAAACACCCAGCTAATAATTTAGTAGTTAACTCATTAAAGTCATTAAGTAATAATAGTGTTTATGCTTTAGATAATTCAAAATTATTTTATTATTTAAAAGATTTAGGTTTGAACGTTATTGGATATGATAATGATGATTCACTAGACAACATAAAAATTGATAGTTTTATAGTTGTGGATACTAATAATTATAATTATCATGTTAAAAATAAATTAAAAGATTATATTATTGCATATAATAATTCTTTTGACGATTATAATTTTGTAATAAGAGATATTAGTGATAATAAAGTATTTAGTAATTTAATAAATTTTTATATTAGTTTTAATGGAACTAACAAATTTGTAAGTAATGGATTAAAAGATTTATTGATTATTGATATGTTACCGATTATTCTAAAGAAATTAGCAGTAGTTTTAGGAATTTTAGTTATATTATTAATAGTTTTTTTAGCAATTATTAAAGCAAAACCTAAAAGCAAAAAAACAACTATTACTAAAGAGGATAAACTAAGGTATATTGATACACTAACTTCACTAAAAAATAGAAATTATTTAAATGATAAGGTTGAAGAGTGGGATGAGAGTAGTGTATATCCTCAAACAATTGTTATAATTGATTTAAATAACATTGCTTATATAAATGACAATTATGGTCATGCTGAGGGAGATTCTGTAATTGAACAAGCAGCAAGCATTTTAATTGCAGAACAATTAGAAAATTCAGAAATAGTAAGAACAAATGGAAACGAATTTTTAATTTATATGGTAGGTTTTGAAGAAAAACAAGTAATAACTTACATCCGAAAATTAAGCAAAGAATTAAAAGAATTAAAACATGGTTTTGGTGCTGCTATAGGTTATAGTGTTATAAATGATGCTATTAAAACAATTGATGATGCAATCAATGAAGCAACAACTGATATGCGAAATAATAAAGAGGAAGCAAATAATTAATGAGTAAACTTAAAAATTTTACATTATGGAAAATACTAAGACAACCAGAAATGCTAATATTACCAGGTAATTTAGCATTTTTCTTGGTTATGTCGTTGTTTCCAATTATATCTTTCTTTGGAATAATAGCATCACTATTTTCACTATCTACCGATATACTAGTTAATGCTGTAAATGATTTTCTACCAACAAGTGTATCTAGTATACTAATTCCTTTTATTGATGGAAGTAATTTATCTGCTAATAATATATTTTTTACTTTAACTGGTTTTTATCTATCTAGTAATGGACCTGATTCTTTAATAGTAGCTTCTAATTTACTTTACAAAACAGAAAATAAAAATTATATTTATAGAAGAATAAAAGCTTTATTTTTGACATTCTTTGTTTTTCTATTACTCATATTTATATTGTTGTTTTTAACTTTTGGTAATTTAATTATTCATTTTTTAAGTGGTTATGAATTGATTGGCGAAGTAATTAGAAATAGTTATGCCCTAATAATGATATTTAAGGTTATTATTTCGTTCTTTTTCATCTTTTTCTTCATTAAAATTTTATATACATTAGCTCCAGATAAAAATATAAAAAGTTATTCTGTTAATAAAGGTTCAATTTTTGCAACCATTTCTATATTGTTAGTTACATCTATATTTTCTTATTATGTAACGAATATAGCAAGATATGATGTTTTTTATGGAAATTTATCTAATATTATTATTTTGATTTTTATGGTTTATATAATTTCATATATTATTGTTTTAGGAATTGCTATAAATGCCAATTATTATAATAGTATAGAAAATAATAATTAGTAAATAATATTTATGGGCTTTAAGCCCGTGGATATAGACTTGTTTGAAATGCTTAAAAAGTTGTTTCAAATAACAAAAAACAGTGTTTTTTCACTGTTTTTTTAAATTTTAGACATAAAAACTACCATTTCAGACATAATTTATTTTTTAAATAATTTTAAATGTTATAATTATTATGTGAAGGAGAGTTTTATATGAATAAATATAGAGATTATGATGAAATTACTGATTTACCTGGTATTTTAGATGTAGTAGATACATTTGAAAATGCTAGAGTTAATAATAATAGAGATTATATTATCGCACTTGTCGGAATAGATAATTTTAATTATTATGTAGAAAAATACGGTGCGGGATTTGAAACAATAATTTTGCAAAAAATATCAGATGTTTTGAAAGAAAGATTTGATATTTTAGGTTTTATAGGACATTTTGAAAATGATGAATTTTATATGTTGCTTAATACTGATGATTTAAAATTAGTTATAAATAAATTTAAAGGTATTAATGAAATGCTTAAAAATCAACCGCTGAAATGTGAAGATGGAGAAATTACTTTAAAAATTTCTGTTGGATTAGCAATTCACTATTGTAATGGTGATTTTAGTAACAACCTCGTTTTAGCGCAACGTTCACTTAGAAGAATTAAAAATAGTGATAAAAATATATTTTATTATGATATAAAAGAGATTGTATATTGAAAATTTGTGTTAAATATTATACATTTATGTAAATATGTGTTGGGAGTGTGTTTTGGTATGTTTGGTAGTTCTTAACATATACCTATAGTACTTCAAGTTATACACAAAATGGTTTGCCGAGTTGCCAAGCTAGTACTGGTTACTCCAATTGCTCTGGTTCATACAGCAGTAGCCAATCGAGTATGAAAGGTAAAGTTAATATATCATGTAAAACTAACGGATATACTTGTCCATCTGGTTATACAAAATTAAATAATAGCTATTGTTATAAATTAGATTAAATTTTATTTAAAATCGTAAATAAACACACTCTTTATGATTGACTATAAGCCAAAAAAAGTTTATAATGTTACTATAGGGAGTGTGTTTAATATGGCTGAAAACATTCGTAATAAATTTAAAAAAATTTTAAAAAAAGAATTATTTTCTGGCTTTACTCTAATTGAAATGATTGGCGTAATAATTGTATTATCGATAATCGCATTAATAGTATATCCTACGATTGGTAAAATAATAACAACTAATAAAACAAAAGCTTATGAAAAACAAATTGAAGTAATAGAAGATGCAGCTTCTAATTGGTTGATTGAAAATGAAGGCAAATTGAGAGATAATGCCTACGCTCTACCTATAAATGACATAGTTAGTAGCGGATTTGTTGAAGAAAATGAATTAATTAATCCAATTAATAACGAACCACTTACAGGTTGTGTTTTCATAACGTGGAGAAAAAACATTAAACAATATGAATATAATTATTTTGAAGATTGTAATGATTTCGTAATTCCATCTTTAGTATCATTAACTGCAAGTAGTAATGAAAATAAGTATGGATGGCGAAATAAAGATTTTTACATTTCATTAAATGGTTCTGATATAGAAAATTATTACTACTGCATTGGCGATAAAAAATGTGAACCAAATATAATAGTAAATAACATAAATGAATCCATAGCATTTAACGAAGAAGGAATAAAGTATGTTTGTGCTTATGGAATGAATAAATCAGGAGAAACAGAATCTGTATGTGAACGATATAGACTAGATAAGACAAAACCAGTTATTGGAACGATTGTATTTGATGGAACAATTGGATTAGATAAATGGTTTGTATCTAATGTAACAGTAAAAGTAACGGATTCAACCGATGCTTTAAGTGGAATAGATACTGATGTATTAAGTCCAAGTGAAACATCAATCACAAAAGATACTAAAGGCATAACTTATACATTAACTGCCAAAGATAAAGCAGAAAATGTTAATACTATTTCTTATTCTATTAAGTTAGATAAGACCAAACCAACCGTTGGTACATTAGTAATAAATGGAACAAAAGGAGAAAATGGTTGGTATAATAGTGACCTAGCATTTAGTATTACAGATGGAAGTGATAAAACATCTGGTCACAAAAGTACAACGTCAAGTGTTTCCAAAATAACAAGCGATACAACTGGAACTAAAATAATAATAACAACTACTGATAATGCTGGAAATATACAGACAAGTGAACAAATTGTAAAAATGGACAAAACAGCGCCAAGTGCCCCAACAAATATGAATTTTGTATTTGCAGATTGGAGTGTGTACACAAATAATACATGGACGAATAAAAACGTGTATGCGGCTTCTAGTAAAACAAATTATGGACCTAGCGGTTCAGCGGATAGTGTTAGTAATGTATGGAAATATCAAATATCTACAGATAATGTTAATTGGGTGGATTACAATTATACTGCTAGTGGTATTTATTTAATGGATGCAGAACAAGTACATACAAGGTATTTTAGAGCTCTTGACTATGCAGGAAATGCAAGTAATTCAATATCTAGAACTGCTAAAGTCGATAAAACAAAACCAACAGTAGGCGAGTTGGTAATAAATGGTACTTTAGGAAGTAATAGTTGGTATACTAGTGATTTAACATTTGGTGTCAAAAATGGAACTGATACATTAAGTGGACACGCTAGTACAACATCAAGTATTAGTAGTATAACTTATAACACAATAGGAACAAACGTAGTTGTAACAACAAAAGATAACGCTGGCAATACAGAAACTAAAACTTATACAGTTAAAGTAGATAAAACTGCTCCAACATTTACAGTTAGAACAACAAATGCTGAAATAGTCGAACAAACTAACATTACGACATTAACTTACTTTAACTCACCGACATATTCAATAAGTGGAGGAAGTATTAGTTGTAATCCTGTTAATACAGCTAGTTTAGATGTTGGTACTCGTACACTTACATGTACTGCAGTAGGTGGTAATGGATTAAAAACACAAGCACATACAACAGTTTTGGTAGAATCATTACCTAATCCTCCAGTGTTGTATGCTAATATGGTGCCTATAAAATATGAAAATAATAAATGGGTAGTAGCTGATACTAGTCAAAAATGGTATGATTATTATAACAAGCAATGGGCAAATGCTGTAATATTAAATAGGGGAACAACAAAATCAGTAGGACAAGAGGTAACTGAGGAAAATGTTGCATTATGGTATGTATGGATTCCAAGATATAAATATACTATATTTAATGGGCAAAGTGGAGTAAGTTCTAATGAACAAGTAATTAAAGTTTCATTTGAAAAGAATACAAATAGGACTGGAACAGTAACTTGTGTTGATGATTTTAGTGTATCAGAGCGAAGTGAAGTTTGTACAGATAGTACATATGGTAGTGTAACTAACTTTAAAAGTACATATACGCATCCAGCATTTAAATTTGGAAGTACTGAATTAACTGGGTTCTGGTTTGGTAAGTTTGAACTTAGTGGAAGTTCAAGTTATGTAAAGATGGTACCAAATGCATCAAGTTACACTGGTGCAAATATGGGAACATACTTTAATGCAGTTAAAAGAGTAGAAAGTACTTATGGTATAACAAATGCTGATTCACACGTAATTAAAAATATGGAATGGGGAGCAGTAGCTTACTTAAAACAAAGCAAATTTGGTCAAGGTGCTACTGAAGTAACTATAAATACCAAAGTATACACCGGTGGTGGAACAGGCGATGCATATAAAGCCAATGTTTCTCAATCAACCACTGGAAATGTGTATGGAGTATACGATATGAATGGTGGATATTGGGATAATGCAATGGGTATTATGCTAAATTCAGGTAATGCATTTTATACTGGTAGAACAGGGCTTTCAAGTAGTATAGACCCTAAATATTACGATAAATATAAATATGGTGGTAGTACAGTACAAGCAAGAGGAAAACTAGGAGATGCCACAAGAGAAACTATGAAAACGTATGGAACAACTAAAGGCGGTTGGTACAGTAACTATGCTGATTTCCCATTTGGTAGTTATAATATGATTACTCGTGGTGGACGTTATAGTCACGGTGCTAATGCGGGTGAATTTGCTCTTGATTATATGACCGGTGCTGGTGGTTATAACAATACAACTCGTGGTTCTATTACGGCAAAATAAATTTAAACTATGTCAAGTGACATAGTTTTTTGTTCATATATATTAATAAAGTGCTATAATAATAATAGGTGATTTATTATGTATGACAATAAAAAAATATTTATTTTAGGAATGGCTCGTTCTGGATATCAAGTTGCTAAACTACTTCATAAACATGGATGTGAAATATTGATAACTGATATGCAAGAGCAAGATGAAGAAAAGGTACGAGAGTTAAGCAATTTAGGAATAAATTTGATAATTACATCTGAACCAGAAAACTTATTAGATGATAGTTTTTCTTATGTTGTTAAGAATCCTGGTATTAAATTAGACCATAAAGTATGCTTAAAAGCAAAAACTTTAAATATACCAGTAATAAATGAAGTTGAAGTCGCTTATCACTATTTACCAAACAATGTCAAAATAATTGGTATTACTGGTTCTAATGGTAAAACTACAACAACAACTTTAACCTATGAGTTTTTAAAAGAAGATAATAAACCAGTTCATTTAGGTGGTAATATAGGATATCCATTTTCTTCATTAATTGAAAGTGTTAAAGAAAATGATATTATTGTATTGGAACTATCTGCTCAACAATTACATGATTTTGATGATTTTAAAGTTAATGTAGCAGTTTTAACAAATTTAACTGAAGTTCATTTAGACCATTTTAAAACATACGAATATTACAAAGAAACAAAAAAGAGAATATTTAGACATCAAGATGAAAATGATGTAGCTGTATTAAATCAAAATGATTTAGATACATTAAATTTAACTAGTGATTTAAAAGCTAAGAAATTATATTTTGCTCGCACAAAACATGCTGATGCTTATATAGAAAACAATTATATTTATTATAAAAACGAAAAAATAATAAATATAGACAATATAAAAATCAAAGGAAATCACAATTATGAAAACATAATGGCTGCTATTATTGCGGTAAAACAATTTAATGTATCAAATGAAGCGATTGTTAATGTATTAGAAACTTTTACTGGTGTTTCTCATAGATTACAATTTGTTAAAAATGTTAATGGAAGAGATTTTTATAACGATAGTAAAGCTACTAATGTTAAGTCTACAACCATCGCACTAAGTGCATTTAATAAACCAACAATTTTATTGTTAGGTGGGTTAGATAGAGGACATTTGTTCGATGGCTTATTGCCGTATATGAAAAATGTTAAAAAAGTTATATGCTATGGTGAAACTAAGGAAAGAATTTTAGAGTTTTGTAACAACAATAATATCGACTGTGAAAAAGTCGATGTGTTAAAAGAAGCAGTTAATCTAGCTTATAAAAATTCAGTTGAAGGCGATGTAATTTTGTTATCACCTGCTTGTGCATCATGGGACCAATATAAAAAATTTGAAGATAGAGGCGACGACTTTATAGATTGTGTAAATAGAATAGGAGAATAAAATGAAAATAGTTGATATTAAAGCAAGAGAAGTATTAGATTCAAGGGGAAATCCAACAGTTGAAGCTGATGTTATATTAGAAAATGGTATAGTAGGTAGAGCAATTGTTCCATCAGGAGCATCAACAGGAACTAAAGAAGCATTAGAGTTAAGGGATAATGATAATAGATATAATGGTAAAGGTGTATTAAAAGCTGTTAGTAATATCAATAATATTATTAAACCAAAATTAATTGGTATGGATGTATTTGAACAAGAATTGATTGATAACACTATGATTGCTTTAGATGGAACAGAATTTAAAAGTAATTTAGGAGCAAATGCTATACTTGCTGTATCTATGGCTAACTTAAAAGCCGCTAGTCTAGCTAGTAATAAACCATTATATAAATACATTGGAAATGGAACTATCCTTCCTAATCCGATGATGAATATATTAAATGGTGGGGTTCATGCTGATAACAATTTAGATTTTCAAGAATTTATGATTATACCTGTTGCTAGCACGATTAAGGAAAGAATTAGAATCGGTTGTGAAATATTTCATACATTAAAAAAAGTATTAAAAGAAAAAGGATATAATACTAATGTTGGTGATGAAGGAGGTTTCGCACCATCACTAAATAGTAATAAAGAAGCCCTAGATTTGATTTTAGAAGCAATCAATAAAGCAGGATATAAAGCAGGTATTGATGTATTTATTGCCCTAGATGTAGCAGCAAGTGAATTATATAAAGATGGTTTATATCATTGTGACGGCAAAGTATTAAATACTACTGAATTAATTAACTTTTATGAAGAATTAATTAATGAATATCCAATTATATCAATTGAAGATGCAGTAGATGAAAATGATTGGGATGGATTTAAATTATTAACCGAAAGAATAGGAAACAAAATTCAATTAGTAGGTGATGATTTATTTGTAACTAATTATAAATACTTAAAAAAAGCAATTGATTTGAAAGCTGGTAATGCAATTTTATTAAAAGTTAATCAAATAGGAACGATAACAGAGACACTAAAAACAATAGAACTTGCTAAAGAAAATAATTATAAAACTATTATTTCTCATCGTAGTGGGGAAACCGAGGATACCATAATTGCTGATTTAGCAGTTGGGTTGAATTTAGGACAAATAAAAACTGGTTCATTATCTAGAACAGATAGAACATGTAAATATAATCAGTTAATTAGAATTGAAGAGGAACTAGAAAATTAGTTCCTTTTTATATCAATTTGTGGTATACTTAATGTTAGAGGTGACTAACATGCCAAAGAAAAAAAAGCGTAAAGAAGTAAAAAAAGATAGTAACGCATGGATTGAAGTAAAAGGCATTTTATTAATTTTAATAACTGTAATTGGTTTATGTAAATTTAAACCATTATCAAATATAATAAACGGTTTTGCTGGTTTTTTAGTTGGTGTTTGGTGGGGTGTTTTACTTTTACTAGTAGGTATTATTGGTGGATATATGATAGTAAAAAGAAGTAAACCTGACTTATTAACATCACATTTCATCGGATTATATGTAATTATAATAGGATTACTTGCACTATCGCATGTTGGTTATATAGATAAAAATATAACTAAAAGTCTAGAAGAAGGACAAAGTTTAAGTTATAGTGTTGTTTTTGAAGAAACATTTAACAATTTAAATAATTTTATTGATGGTTCACTAGACATTCAAGGTGGTGGGGTAATAGGAGCGCTATTTGGGGTAACTTTAGTAAAACTATTATCAATAACTGGAGCTAATGTTGTGAGCATAGTTTTAATGGTATGCGGCTTTATAATGTTTACAGGTATTACTTTATATGATATCGCTAAAACACTAAAAAAAGGCGTTAAAAAGACAGTAGAACTTAAAAATAAAGCCAAAATAAAAGAAGAAGTAAAAAAAGTTGAAGATTTCTTTGAAAAAGATAATAAACCTGTTGTTTCTACTGATGTTCAAGATAAGGAAGGAAAAGATAATAGAGTAATTATTTCTAGTGTCGATGAACTAATTAAAGATGAGGAGATAAAACCTGATTTTAATGACGAGGATATTGAAATATTAGATGTTAAAGATTATTCATTTCCTCCAATTACTTTATTAAAGAAAAATACTAAAAACAATTCAAAAGAAAACCAAGAATTAGTTAAAAATACTATTCCTGTTTTACAGGAAGTATTTAAGGATTTTGGAATAGATGCTAAAGTGGTTGCTGTAAATATAGGTCCGGCTGTTACGCAATATGAAATGGAAGTTAAAGCTGGAACTAAATTAAGTAAGGTTATTAGTCTAGATAGAGAATTAGCTTTAGCGCTAGCTGCTAAAAGTGTTCATATACAAGCTCCAATACCTGGTAAGAAAACAATTGGTATAGAAACACCTAATAAAGTAAATACAATGGTTAGTGTAAGAGAATTATTAGAAGCAATTCCTAAAAGTTTATCTGATTCAAAACTATTAGTAACTTTAGGAAAAGATATTTTAGGAAAACCAGTATTTTGTGAGATTAATAAAACACCACATTTATTAGTAGCTGGAGCAACCGGTAGTGGTAAATCAGTATGTATCAATAGTATGTTAGTATCTATTTTAATGCGTACTAAACCCGATGAAGTTAAATTAGTGTTGGTTGACCCTAAAAAGGTAGAACTATCAATTTATAATGGAGTACCACACTTATTAACTCCAGTTGTAACAGACCCTAGAAAGGCTAATATTGTTCTTAAAAAAATTGTAGCAGAAATGGATAGAAGATATGATTTGTTTGAACAGAGTGGTACTAAAAATATTGCTGGTTATAATACCTATATTGATAAAAAAAACAAAACAAAAGATGAATATGGCCAAATTAAAAAAATGCCTTATATAGTTGTTATAATTGATGAATTAGCTGATTTAATGTTAGTAGCAGCTAAAGAAGTTGAAGATTCAATTATGAGAATAACACAAATGGCTAGAGCTGCAGGAATTCATTTAATAGTAGCAACGCAAAGACCATCAACAGATGTAATTACTGGTGTGGTTAAAGCTAATATACCATCTCGTATTTCTTTTTCAGTATCTAGTAGTATCGATTCAAGAACTATTCTAGATATGACAGGAGCAGAGAAGTTACTTGGAAAAGGGGATATGTTGTTCCTACCACAAGGTGAGAATATACCTCTTCGTGTTCAAGGAACATTTATATCAGATGATGAAATCAAGTCTGTAGTTGATTACACTATCGCACAACAAAAAGTTCATTATGATGTTTCAATGGAAAATAATGAAGTGGGAACTACAAATGGTGTTGAGATGGATGCGACTGAAGAACCTTTATATAATGATATAGTTGAGTTTGTTGTAACTCAAGGTAAGGCTAGTGCTTCATTATTACAAAGAAGATTTAAAATTGGTTATAATAGAGCAGCAAGAGCAATTGATATATTAGAAGAACGAGGAATAGTTGGACCGTCAAATGGTTCAAAACCAAGAGAAGTATTATTTAAAGTAGAAAATAAAGAATAGTGTTTTCTTGTAATTAAGAATGATGGAAATCATTCTCCTAAATTGAAATTTGAACCGCACCAAAAGGTGTGGTTTTTTGATAGAATAAAAAGAGCCCCACCCGGCAAGGAGGACTCATATATGAATTATACACAATTAACGGAAAAAAAGAAAGTAGAAATAGACATTTTATTAAAACAAGGAATGTCAATGAGACAAGTTGGTTCTGTACTAGGAATAAGTCATTCGACTATATCTAGGTATAAAGCAGGAGTTTATAAAAAAAGGAAAATAGATATAAATAAAAAATATGAAATATTTATTGAATACCTATATTCACATTATGATAGAAGAAACAATTCGATAGAAGTATGTGTATACATGTTTAAAAAAAGATATAGGAATGTTAACTGTCCATCAGTTAAACAAGTATACAATTGGATAAATAAAGAGAAAATAAATATAAATAAAAATAGGATGTGTTATAAAAGAAGGAAAAACAAAATAAATGGTGGGATGATGAAACATACAAAGTGGAACTTTGATAATAAAACGGTTTTACCAATAAGATTAAGACCAAAATACATAGAGAAAAGAGATGAACCAGGTCATTTAGAGATAGATTCAATACTAGGAAAAAGAAATGAACAAGATTCATTAATATCAATTGTAGATAGATGTACAAGAAGATTATGGTTAATAAAAGCAAATTATAAAAATGAATATTATATAGATAAATTGATATATAATTATATAATAAATAATGATATAGAGGTTAAGTCAATAACAGTAGATAATGGACTAGAATTTAGTGTTTTAGGAATAACAGCTAAAAAGTTAGGAGTAAAATTATATAAATGTGATCCATATTGTTCATTTCAAAGAGGAACAAATGAAAGAACAAATGCCTTAGTAAGAAGATATATACCAAAGGGAGAATCAATGAAACTAAAACCCCAAATATATTTAGATGATATTTGCTTTAATATTAACAGTATGCCAAGAAAAATATTTGACTTTAAGTCAGTTTATGATGTAGAATTAAATTATAGATAAGTGGTGCGGTTGAAATTACAAAAAAGAGAATGATGGAAATCATTCTTTTATAATGTAGAATTATTTAAATAATTTCATATAACTGATAAAAGCATAAAATATTCAATACAAAATATACCAAATCATATATTTTTTGGTATAATGGTTATAGTGATTATATGAAAAAAGGTGTATATATACATATTCCATTTTGTAATAACATTTGTAATTATTGTGATTTTTGTAAAATGTATTATAACAAAAAGTGGCTTGATGATTATTTAAATGCATTAGAAAGTGAAATAAAAGAAAAATATAAAAATGATATTATAACAAGTATCTATATAGGTGGAGGAACACCAACTAGTTTAGATTTAAAAGAACTAAAGAAGTTACTTGAAATAACGAAAAATTTTAAACACAAAAACATTGAATTTACTTGTGAGTGTAATATAGATGTTACTATAGAACAAATAAAATTATTAAAAGAATATGGAGTTAATAGAATAAGTGTAGGAATTCAAAGTGTTGATGAAAATAATTTGAAACTATTAGGAAGATTTCATACAAAAAAACAAGTAGAAGAAAAAATTAAATTGATATCAAAATACATTGAAAATATAAATGTTGATTTAATTTATGCTATTCCAAATGAAACAATAGATACATTAATTAAAGATTTAAACTTCTTAACTAATTTACCTATAAAACATATATCTACATATTCATTAATGATTGAACCTCATACAAAATTATACATAAATAATATAAAACCTATAGATGAAGAGATAGATTATAATATGTATGAAACAATTAAAGAATATTTAACTAAAAAAGGTTTTAAACACTATGAAATAAGCAATTATGCTAAAGAAAACTATGAATCTAGGCATAATTTAACTTATTGGAATAATTTTAATTATTACGGTTTTGGATTAGGTGCAAGTGGATATATAGAAAATATAAGATATGATAATACAACAAGTATGACTAAATATTTAAATAAAAAATATGTAGAAAGTAGCCATGAACTAACAAAAAAAGAAAATTTAGAAAATGAATTTATATTAGGACTTAGAAAAATTGAGGGAATTGACAAAAGTGTATATAAAAAATATAATATAAAAGAAATAAAAATTATAAATGAATTATTAGAGAAAGGATTATTAAAACAAAATAAAGATAGAATATATATTGATGAAGATGATTTGTATATTTCTAATAGTATTTTAGTTAATATAATAGGTGAAATTGATGAAGTGTGATGTTTTTAAAACAGAAATAAATTATATCAAGAGTGTAGAACACAGAAAGATAATAGAAAATTTATTGAATAATTTACCAGATTATTTTTATAAAATACCAGCTAGTAGTACAGGAAAGTATCATCCGTCTTTTAGTTTAGGTGATGGTGGTTTAGTAAGACATACTAAAGTTGCAGTTAGAATTGCAAAAGAATTACTAGATAATAATGTTATAGGAACTCATTCATTTAATGATAATGATAAAGATTTGATTATTATGGCATTATTATTACATGATGGTTTTAAAAGTGGAAAAATAAAAGAAAAATATACGAGATTTGATCATCCTATACTAGCAAGTAATTATGTTTTAGAAAATAATGAATTAAAAGAAGACGAAAAAAAATTAATTGCTAATATGATTGCTTCACATATGGGAGAATGGAATACTAGTGATTATAGCGATATTACTCTTCCTCTTCCAAGTAATAAATATGAACGATTTGTTCATATGTGTGACTATTTGTCAGCTAAAAAATTTTTAGATGTAAAATTTGAACAAAATGAAATTGTTGAATAAAAATAAACTTCCTAATCATAATAAGGTTAGGAGGTTTTTTATGGAAAAAAACAAATATAAAGGAATTGTTAAAAAATACACACCGAAGGAAGATACATTAACTAATTGTTTAGTTGCTTTTATAATTGGTGGTGTCATGGGGGTAATTGGTCAAGGTTTAGTTTCTTTATACAGTTATTTGTTTCAAATTTCAACTAGTGATGCATCAGTTCTTATGATTGTAACTTTGATTTTTCTGGGATGTTTATTTACTTGCTTAGGATTTTTTGACAAATGGGTTAATTTTGCTAAATGTGGTCTTATAATTCCTATAACTGGTTTCGCGCATGCTATGATGAGTGCAGCATTGGAATATAAAAAGGAAGGATTAGTAACTGGAATAGGGGCTAATATGTTTAAATTAGCAGGTTCAGTAATTATATTTGGTGTTGTTAGTGCATATTTATTTGGATTGTTAAGATTAATCATAATGGGAGGTTAAAAATGACTTTTAATTACAAAAATGTTTATATAAATAATACTGCTACAATTACAGGCCCATACGAAGCTAAAGGACCACTTAGTAAATACTTTGATAAAAGTTATAATGATTTATATTTTGACGAAAAAACATGGGAGTTAGCCGAATCAAAAATGATTACTGAGAGTGTTGATTTGCTTTTAAATAAGGTTAATAAAACAAGATTTGATATAGATGTGTATATATCAGGTGATTTATTAAATCAAATTGTTGCTTCTAATTATGCTGCTGTCAACTTAGGTATTCCATATATTGGCATTTATGGAGCTTGTTCTACAAGTGTATTAGGTCTTATTATTGCTTCTAACATGCTAGATGCTAATCAAGTTAAAAGTTGTATAACGAGTACATCATCACATAATAATGCTGCCGAAAAACAATTTAGATATCCTGTTGAATATGGTGGACCTAAACCTAAAACAACCACATTTACCTCAACTGGGGCAGCCAGTGCATATTTAAGTAATTCTAAAAGTGGTATCAAAGTAGAAAGTGCTACTTTAGGCACAGTTTTAGATAGTGGAATAAAAGATGCTTATCACATGGGAGCAGTTATGGCTAAAGCTGCTGCTAAATGCTTATATGACCATTTAAAAGATACTAAACGAGAGGTTGGTTATTATGATTTGATTTTAACTGGTGATTTAGGTGTTTATGGAAAAGAAATATTAAAAGATTATTTAAAAATTGAATATAATATAGTTTTACAGAATTACGAAGATACTGGTGTTATGTTATATGATCGAGAAAAACAACCGGTTTATGCTGGCGCTTCTGGACCAGCTTGTGCACCTTTAGTAACATACAGTTATATATTTGACAAAATGTATAAAAAGGAATTGAAAAGAGTTTTATTAATTGCAACTGGAGCTTTGATGTCTACTGTGATGGTTAATGAAAAAACGACAATTCCAGCTGTTGCTCATGCTGTAAGTTTGGAGGTGGCTGAATGACTTATTTAAATGCTTTTATTTTTTCTGGTATTATATGTGTTATAGGTCAAATTATATTAGACAACACTAAATTAACTCCAGGACATATAACAACGATTTTTGTAGTAGTAGGTTCTTTTTTAGATATATTTAATATCTATGATAAATTGATTTTATGGGCTTCCGGAGGAGCATTGGTACCTATTACTAGTTTTGGCCATTTATTAATCCATGGAGCAATGCATACAGCAAATGATATGGGAATAATGGGTCTTATGACTGGAATGTTTGATTTGACAGCGTCCGGTATAACTTCGGCAATTGTATTTTCATTTATTTTTGCATTAATATTTAACCCAAAAGATTAGTATAAATATATTGTCGAACAAAAAATTTAATAAATTTACTAATAACTATTGAAATATTTTAAAAAATATAGTAAAATGGAACTACATTCTTGGAGTAGTACTCAAGAGGCTGAAGAGGCGTCCCTGCTAAGGATGTAGGTCGGGTAACCGGCGCGGAGGTTCAAATCCTCTCTACTCCGCCATTAGTAAATTACCGTTGATATTCAACGGTTTTTATTTTGCTTGGTCTTGTTTTTCTTCTTAAGACATTGTTTTTTAGAATAATCAAATTATTTATGGTTATAATAATAATGTAATAAAAATTTTAATAAGTTAGCACTTTACTATTGACATTGCTAATAAAAAGTGATAGAATATAAAATGTAAGGAATGATAAAGCCTTACAGGTATTGAGTTGTATATTAAATTGTGCGACTATTAAACACATAAGGAAAGGAAGTCGATTTGTATGATGATGATACCTAGAAGAAAAGATTTTGATATATTAGAGGATATTTTTAAAGACCCAATCTTTAATGTTGATGAAAGTAAGATTATGAAAACTGATATTAAAGAACATGAAAATAATTATTCTATTGTTGTAGATTTGCCAGGATATAACAAAGAAGATATCAAAGTTTCTGTTGAAGATGGTTATTTAACTATTCATGCAACAATGAATTCTGAAAACGAAGAAAAAGAAAAAGGAAAATTTGTCAGAAGAGAAAGATATTTTGGCGAATGTTCAAGAAGTTTTTATGTAGGTGACGATATTACTACTGAAGACATTAAAGCAAGTTATAAAAATGGTTCTTTAAAATTAGAAGTTCCTAAAAAAGAAGTAAGAAAAGAAATCCCTGAAAAAACTTATGTAGAAATTGAGGATTAATATAAAACACCAGTTCATTAATGAATTGGTGTTTTTTTTGAAATAAAAAAACCGAGAAATAAGAACTCGGTTATTTGTAAGATGGTGCCTAAGGCCGGACTTGAACCGGCACGGAATTTGACTTCCGCAGGATTTTAAGTCCTGTGCGTCTACCAATTTCGCCACTCAGGCATGTAATAGTTTGACTAACAAACTAATAACATTTTATACTAAATATTTAGTTATGTCAATACTATTTTTTAAAAAAATACTATTTTTTAGATAATAAATAAAATGGTCGGAAAAACAGGATTTGAACCTGCAACCTCTTGGTCCCGAACCAAGTGCTCTACCAAGTTGAGCTATTTCCCGAAAATGATTTTATTATGTTCTTGTTAATAATCTAAATTTGGTGTTCACGGCAGGACTTGAACCTGCGTTCTTTTCCTTCGGAGGGAAACGCTTTATCCATCTAAGCTACGCGAACATAATTAAATTATACACCAATAATTGTTAAAGTTCTATTAAATTGTTAATTATTTATTTAAAAAGCATATAATAATGTGGATTGAGTATTGATTTTATAAATATATTTAAATAAAAAAAATTTTTGTAAAAAATGGTTGACAATTCATTTAATTATATGATACAATTAATTCGTTCATTGAAAAGACATGGAGGAATACCCAAGTTGGTTGAAGGGACTGGTCTTGAAAACCAGCAGGTCGTGAGAGCGGCGCTAGGGTTCGAATCCCTATTCCTCCGCCATTTTGAAGTTGTATATCGCGGAGTAGAGCAGCTTGGTAGCTCGTCGGGCTCATAACCCGAAGGTCGTTGGTTCAAATCCATCCTCCGCAACCAAATGGTTCCGTAGTGTAGCGGTTATCACGTCTGCCTGTCACGCAGAAGATCGCGAGTTCGATTCTCGTCGGAACCGCCATTTTTTATGGCTTCATAGCTCAGTCGGTAGAGCAAAGGACTGAAAATCCTTGTGTCGGTGGTTCGATTCCACCTGAAGCCACCATAATATATTATAGGTCTTAGAGGATGCACCCGTAGATCAATTGGATAGATCGTTTGACTACGGATCAAAAGGCTAGGGGTTCAAATCCTCTCGGGTGCGCCATGATATCGGGAAATGGCTCAACTTGGTAGAGCACTTGGTTTGGGACCAAGGGGTTGCAGGTTCAAATCCTGTTTTCCCGACCATTTATTTTGTTAATTAAAGAATATATATTGACTTTATTAATTATATATGATATTCTTTATAAAGACCACATGGGGGATTGGCTCAGTTGGCTAGAGCATCTGCCTTGCACGCAGAGGGTCAACGGTTCGAATCCGTTATCCTCCACCAATTTGATTATTTAACTCAAACTATTATGTTTGAGTTTTATTATACTAAAAATTGTGATAAAATAATAAATGAATGTAGATACTAAAAAAATATAAAAGACAGTTTATAAAAAGAGAGGTGAAGTCGAGTTCTGTCACTCGATGAAATATGGAAAAAATTATATTAGTTGATGGAAATAATTTATTGTTCAGAAGTTATTACGCCACTGCTTATAATGGAAATTTAATGAAAAATAGTAAAGGATTTCCTACTAATGCTTTATATGGCTTTATAAATATGATGAATAAAATAATAGAAGAAGAGAAACCAGCATACATTATGGTAGCTTTTGATAAAGGAAAAACATTTAGACATGATAAATATGATTTTTATAAACAAGGAAGAATTGAAACTCCTAATGAATTAAAACAACAATTTCCTGTTGCTAAAGATATACTTACAAAAATGGGAATAAAATATTATGAAATTGATAATTATGAGGCAGATGATATTATTGGAACATTTGCTAAATTTTGTGATTCTAATTTAAAATTTACAGGAACAATTATTAGTAGTGATAAAGATTTATTGCAACTTATATCACATGATGTTGATATTAAATTATTGAAACAAAAAGATTACATAAGATATAATGAAGATACATTTAAAGAAGATTATGGAATTGAACCAATCAATATAATCGATTTAAAAGCACTTATGGGAGATAGTAGTGATAATATACCAGGTGTAAAAGGAATTGGGGAAAAAACAGCTTTAAAATTATTACAACAATACAAGACATTAGATGGAATTTATGAAAATATTGATAATATATCAGGTAAAACAAGAGAAAAATTAGAAAACGATAAGGAAATGGCATACATAAGTTACGATATTGCAACAATTGAAAAAAATGTTCCACTTGATTTTGATATTGAAGATACACTTTATAAAGGTCCAACCGAAGGGTTAACAACTTTATATGAAGAACTTGAATTTTATTCGTTACTAAAAAAACAAGAAAAACATAATACGCAATCTAAAAAAATAGATGTAAAAATAATAAGCACCCAAGAAGAATTGGAAAGTAGTATAGATTTAAAACAAGAATACAGTATTTATTTAGAAATTGATAATCCAAATTATCATATAGCTTCACCTCTAGGACTTGCAGTTTATAATAAAAATACTAGTATTTTTATTCCAGAAAATCATATAAATATTTTAAAAAATAGTAATCTACTTGAAAAATTAAATAAATTTACATATGATATAAAAAAAACTTATGTGAGTTTAAAAAAATTAAATATAGATTCTTCCGATTTTACATTTGATACTATGTTAGCAGCAAGTATGCTTGAATTAAATGTAAAAGATGACATTGCCTATCTTGCTAATACATACGAATTAGATATTCCATTTTATGAAACTTACTATGGAAAAGATAACAAAAAAATAGAACACTCTATTGAACAATTAGCTGATATTTGTATTAGAAAAGCAAAATTTATATATGATACAAAAGAAGAATACTTAAATAAAATTCATGAAGAAGGAATGGATGAATTATATAAAACAATCGAATTACCACTCGCTAAAGTATTAGGAAAAATGGAATTAAACGGTGTTTATGTGGATAAAAACATTTTAAATGAAATGGGAGAAGAAATAAAAATAAAAATTGATTTAGTAAGTAGAGATATATATAATTTAGCAGGAGAAGAATTTAATATATCCTCACCAAATCAATTAGGAAGAATACTTTTTGAAAAATTACAACTACCTCATGGAAAAAAAGGAAGAAATGGTTACTCTACAGCGGCTGATGTATTATCAAAATTAAGAGGAACAAATCCGATTGTTGAATTAATAATAGAATATAGAATGCTTACTAAGCTTTATAGTACATATGTTGAAGGGTTAAACAATTATATACATGAAGATGGTAAAATTCATACAATATATACTCAAACATTAACAAGAACAGGAAGATTATCTAGTATTGAACCTAATCTTCAAAATATTCCGATGCGATATGAATACGGAAGATTGATAAGAAAAGCTTTTATTCCAAGTCCTAATTCGATTATATTAAGTTCTGATTATTCACAAATAGAACTTAGAATACTTGCTCATATTGCTGATGTTTCAGAACTAAAAAAAGCATTTAATAATGATTTAGATATACATACTAAAACTGCTAGTGATATATTTAAAGTTGAACAAGAAAATGTAACTAAACAGATGAGAAGAGTCGCTAAAGCAGTTAATTTTGGAATAATATATGGAATAAGTAGTTTTGGATTAGCAGAAAACTTAAATATAACAAGAAAAGAAGCAAAAAGTTTTATCGATAATTATTTAAAAACATATCCAGGAGTAAAAGATTATATGGAAAAAACGATTAGAAAAGCTTATAATGATGGTTATGTAAAAACACTATTTAATCGAAAAAGAACAATTGATGAACTTAAAAATTCTAATTATATGATTAGAAATAGTGGTGAGAGAATGGCTCTAAACACACCAATTCAAGGAACTAGTGCGGATATAATAAAAAAAGCAATGGTAGAAATAGACAAGGCTTTTGAAAAAAATAATATAAAATCAAAAATGATATTACAAGTTCATGATGAATTAGTTTTTGATGTTTTAGAAGATGAAATCAATTTGGTTAAAGAAATTGTAAAAAACATTATGGAAAATGTATGCAAATTAAAAGTTCTACTAAAAGTAGACATAGAAATAGGAACAAATTGGTACCAAGCAAAATAATATAATTAGTAGGTGATAAAATGAGTGCTGTAACAAAAACAATGGTTGTTAGTATGATTGTTAATGTATTTTTATCTTTAATAAAAATCATAAGTGGAATACTAGGAAGTTGTAATTCTTTAATAGCAGATGGAATTCATTCTATAAGCGATTTATCAACAGACATTATTGCTATAATAGGAAACAAATTATCACTAAAACCAGCTGACAATAAGCATCCATATGGACATGGTAAAATCGAATATTTAACAAGTCTTATTATTTCTATAGTTATTTTATTTTTAGGTTTTTCTATTATTTATAACACAATTAATAGACAAACTGTAATTCCTAAAGTGTGGGTATTAATTGTATCTTTTATAACAATAATATCTAAATATTTTTTATCTTCGTTTATAATAAAGCAAGGAAAAAGAATTAATAGTACTATTTTGATTGCTTCAGGTTATGAAAGCAGAAGTGATGCTGTAGGGTCAATAGGCGTTTTCTTATCCGTAATAGTCATGCATCTATCTAGTTATATAAACATATTTAAATATGCAGATAAAGTAGCAACAATAATAATAGCAATTTTGATTATAAAAACAGGCTTTAATATACTAAAAGAAAATATTGGATTATTGCTAGGTGAACAATTAATAGATGAAGATTATCTACAAAAAATCAAAAATATTATTTATGAAGAAGAAGATTTAAAAATCAAAAAAATCCACATTTTAAGAAATGGACCATATAACCATTTAGTCGCAACTATAACAATGAATAATTTTATTTCATTAGAAGAAGCCCATGATAAAATTGATTTAATCGAATTAAAAGTAAAAGAGTATGATGAAAAAATAAAATATGTAACTATTCATGTAGAACCAACAATTGACAAATAACTATGATAAATGTTATTATTTAAGTTAAGAAGGAAAGTGAAATAATGATTGATATTAAATTAATACGAGAAAATAAAGAATTAGTAAAAGAAAACATTAGAAAAAAATTTCAAGATTCTAAATTGCCACTAGTTGATGAAATTGAAGCATTAGATATCGAATTTAGAAATTCAAAATTAAAAGGAGATCAATTAAGAGCTAATAAAAATAAAATCAGCAGTCAAATAGGTCAACTTATGAAAGAAAAAAAGTTTACTGAAGCTGAAGAAATAAAAAAACAAGTAAAAGAAAATAACGAAAAAATTGAAGAATTGACAAGATTAGAATTAGAGTTAGAACAAAAAATAAAAGAAAAAATGTTATTAATTCCTAACATAATTGATTCTAGTGTTCCAATTGGTAAAGATGATAGTTTCAATGTTGAAAACGAAAGATTTGGAGAACCTTTTATTCCTGATTTTGAAATCCCATACCACGCTGATATATGCGAAAAATTAAATGGATTAGACAAAGAATCCGCTGGAAGAACAAGTGGGAATGGTTTTTACTATTTAATGGGTGATATTGCAAGACTTCATGAAGCAACGATTGCTTATGCAAGAGATTTTATGATTAATAAAGGTTTTACTTATTGTATTCCTCCTTTTATGATTAGAAGTAGTGTGGTTAATGGTGTTATGTCATTTGCAGAAATGGATGATATGATGTATAAAATTGAAGGGGAAGATTTATATTTAATAGGAACAAGTGAACATTCGATGATTGGTAAATTTAAAAATCAAATAATTGAAGAAGAAAAACTGCCTATAACTTTAACGTCTTATTCTCCGTGCTTTAGAAAAGAAGTTGGAGCTCATGGTATAGAAGAAAGAGGTCTTTATAGAGTTCATCAATTTGAAAAAGAAGAAATGATTGTTATTTGTAAAAGTGAAGAATCACTTGATTGGTATAATAAAATGTGGAAATATACAGTTGATTTTTTTAGAAGTTTAAATGTTCCTGTCAGAACCTTGGAGTGTTGTTCTGGCGATTTAGCAGATTTAAAAGTTAAATCATGTGATATTGAAGCTTGGAGTCCAAGACAACAAAAATACTATGAAGTTGGCTCTTGTTCAACTTTAGGAGAAGCCCAATCAAGAAGATTAGGAATAAGAATTAAAACCGCTAACGGTACAGCTTATCCAACAACACTTAATAATACAGTAATAGCCTCACCACGTTCTTTAATTGCCATTTTAGAATGTAATTATCAAAGCGATGGTAGTGTGCTTATTCCAGAAGTTTTAATTCCTTATATGGGTGGAATTAGTGTTATAAAACCTAAATAATTTATTATTTTATATAATATAACAATTCTATAGTTCTACCTTTCGTTTTGATTAGATTTTCTTCTTTTAAATTTTTAATTTCACGATACATAGAAGATCTATCAACAGCAAGGTAATCAGCTAAAATAGTATAAGAGAAAGGCAAATTAAATATATTGCTTTTCTTTTTTTTTGATAATATATTAAAATAAGTCAATAGTTTATTTCTAATCGTTTTATTTGTTAATATTTCTATTCTTTCGTTTGATTTGGCTATTTTTTCCTCCATAATTAAAACGAGATTTTTTAAAAATTGATTATAAACACTTAAACTAGTAATATCATAATTATAAATACTATTTAAATCGATTATAGTTATTATTGTATTAGATTTAGCTATTATTTCATATTCGTCTTTTTGGTTATAAACCATAGTTGAACCAAAGATGCTTCCTTCATTTAATTCTTCTATAACACTTAAATTACCATTGTAATCAAGTTTAATAATAGTTAGTATCCCTTTTTCAACTAATCCTATTATATTATCTTGTTTAATACTAGAACGTATTTTTTCACCCTTTTTTAAATATAAATTACTAGCTTCTAATGTTCCTAATAGTTTTTCTTTACTTTTAGGCGATATGTTAAAAAATAAATCTCTCATAATTTACACTCCTTTATATAATTTTAACAAATTTTTAAATTTGTTGCAATTGCAACAAAGTATTTTAAAAAAATATTATATAATGTTTTTAACGTAGGAGGTATTTATGAAAGTAATTAAAAGAGATGGACATATGGTAGATTGGTGTCCAGATAAAATTGAACAAGCTATTATGAAAGCTAATAATGAGGTCGATGAAGAATTACAAGCCTCACCAACTCAAATCAAAAATATAATAAAATATATTGAAAAACTAGGGAAAAAAAGAATTTTAGTTGAAGATATTCAAGATATAATTGAAATGAAATTGATGGCGATTGGTAAGTATGAACTAGCTAAAAAATATATAACATATCGCTATACAAGAGAGTTAGTAAGAAGAAGTAATACAACAGATAGAGCGATTAAAGAATTAATAGATGGTGAGAGTGAGTACTGGAACACTGAAAACTCTAATAAAAATGCTAAAGTAGTAACAACTCAAAGAGATTATTTAGCAGGTATTACAAGTACTGATATAACAAGAAGATTTTTACTTCCAGAAGATATTGTACAAGCTCATGATGATGGTATAATTCACTTTCACGATGCGGATTATTTTGCTCAAAACGCACTACACAATTGTGACTTAGTTAACTTAGAGGATATGTTACAAAATGGAACTAGTATTAATGGTGTTTTAATTGAAAAACCACATAGATTTTTAACAGCCGTTACTATTGCAACACAAATAATAACAGCAGTATCATCTAGTCAATATGGTGGTGTTACAATAACATTAACTCATTTAGCTCCATTTGTAAGAGATTCATATAATAGGTATATTAAAAAATATCAAGAAAGAAAATTGAATAAAGAACAATGTGAAAAATTTGCTAAAGAAGATTTGAAAAAGGAAATAGTTGATGGAGTTCAAACATTTCAGTATCAAGTTAACTCTATGACAACAACTAATGGACAAGCCCCATTTTTAAGTGTTTGTATGTATTTAGGTGAAACTACTGAATACAAAGAGGAATTAGCAATGATTATCGAAGAATTCTTAAATCAAAGAATTGAAGGTATGAAAAATGAAAAAGGTGTTTATGTAACTCCAGCATTTCCAAAACTTTTATATATTTTAGAGGAAGATAATATTCATAAAGATAGTAAATATTATTATTTAACAGAATTAGCAGCTAAATGTACAGCTAAAAGAATGGTACCGGATTATATATCAGAGAAAAAAATGTTAGAATTTAAAATAGATGCCAACGGAAATGGTAATTGTTATCCTTGTATGGGATGTAGAAGTTTTTTAACTCCTTATGTAGATAAAGAGGGAAAACCAAAATATTATGGTAGATTCAATCAAGGTGTTGTAACAATTAATTTAGTTGATGTTGCTTTATCTTCAGATAAAGACATGGATGAATTTTGGAAGATATTTGAAGATAGATTAGAGTTATGTCATAGAGCCTTACAAATAAGACACAAAAGATTAAGTAAAGCTACAAGTGATGTCGCACCAATATTGTGGCAACACGGTGCTTTAGCAAGACTTAAAAAAGGAGAGTCAATTCATGATCTACTACACGATGGTTATTCTACTATCTCACTAGGTTATGCAGGACTTTATGAATGCGTTAAATACATGACAGGAAATAGTCACACTGATAATGGCATTGGAAAAGAATTTGCGTTAGAAGTAATGCAAAAAATGAACGATAAATGTAAGGAATGGAAATCACTAGAAAAGATAGATTACAGTGTTTATGGTACTCCAATCGAATCAACGACTTATAAATTTGCTAAATGTTTAAAAGAAAGATTTGGAGTAGTTAAAGGAATAACTGACAGAAATTATATAACTAATTCTTATCATGTTCCTGTATTTGAAGAAATTGATGCTTTTACTAAATTAAAATTAGAAAGTGAATTTCAAAGATTAAGTCCAGGTGGCGCAATTTCATATGTTGAAACACCAAATTTAACTAATAACTTAGAAGCAGTTTTAGAAATAATCAAATTTATTTATGATAATATTATGTATGCTGAATTAAATACTAAATCAGACTATTGTCAAGAATGTGGATATGACGGTGAAATTTTAATTAATGATGATTTAGAATGGTATTGTCCAAATTGTGGTAACAAAAACCAAGATACTTTAAACGTAGCTCGTCGTACTTGTGGTTATATAGGAACTAAATTTTGGAACAAAGGAAGAACACAAGAAATAAAAGAAAGAGTAATGCATATTGATAATAAGGATTTATAATTATGAACTATAATAAAATTCGTAAAATGGATATTTCAAACGGACCAGGCATTAGAGTGTCAATATTTATGCAAGGCTGTACATTTAATTGTAAAAATTGTTTTAATAAGGATACTCATGACTTTAACTTAGGCTATGAATTTAATGATGATGTAATTGAAAAAATCCTTAATCTATGTACATTAGAACACATTGAAGGATTGTCTATATTAGGAGGAGAACCACTTCACCCTAAAAATATATTAGGAACAACAAAATTGTGTAAGAAATTTAAGGAAAAATTTCCAAATAAAAGTATATGGATTTGGTCAGGATTTTTATTTGATGAATTAAAAGATAAAGATATATTTAATTATGTTGATGTTTTAGTTGATGGAAGATTTAAAGATGAATTAAAAAATATAAAACTAAAATATTGTGGCTCTTCTAATCAACGAGTAATTGATATTAAAAAATCAAAAAAAGAAAATAGGTGTATATTATGGCAAGAGGATTTGAAATAGTAAATGATTATAAAGATAAAAATATAAATCTACCAATAAGAAAAACAAAATATTCAGCAGGATACGATATAGAAGCAGCTGAAGATATAATTATACCTACATTTAAAAAAGGTATTAAACCGACATTAATTCCAACCGGTTTAAAAGCATATTTTGAAAACGATGAATTTTTGATGCTTGTAAATCGTAGTTCAGGACCTAAAAAAGGATTAATTTTACCTAATAGTATAGGAATTATAGATAGTGATTATTATAACAATGAAACTAATGAAGGACATTTTTACTTTCAATTTTATAACGTGACTGATAAAGAATTAATAATTAAAAAAGGTGATGTTATAGGTCAGGCAATATTTCAAAAATATTTGTTGACTGATAATGATTATTCAGATGGTATAAGAACTTCAGGATTTGGTTCAACCGATAAAAAATAGTTGAAAAGTATAAAAATATGTGATATATTTATAATAACCATATGATATATGGTAATTGATTTGTACATTTTAATTTGCAAATCAACAGAAA